>NZ_JBSGCA010000036.1:5351-75302 GCF_053601535.1 Nocardia sp. NPDC004718 | reverse complement strand
ACGTGCTGTGGGCACTGCTGCGCGACGGACGTGAATTCAGCCTCGACACACCCGCCCCGACGACTGCTGCGGCTTGACACGGTCATTGAGAGTCCCTTCGATAGGCGTGCGGAATCACCCCGGCACCGTTCTGGCGGTCCGGGTCGGATGATGTGGCAGGTCAGCGCCCGGGCAGAACGACCCGGATACGGGAGCCCGGCTCGGCGACCGCGATGTTGCCGCCGTGCAGGTCGACCACCCAGCGGGCGATGGCGAGGCCGAGCCCGGTGCCGCCGCCCGTGGTCCGGCCGCCCTTGGTGAACCGGTCGAACACCCTGGCGCGTTCGGCGTGCGGGATGCCGGGGCCGTCGTCGTCGACGTCGATGACGGCCTCGCCTTGCGAGACACGTACGGCCACGCGGACTTCCCCGCCCGCAGGTCCGTGGCGAGCGGCGTTGTCGAGTAGGTTGAGCAGCACTTGGTGCAGCCGCGCACGGTCGGCGTACACGCGGGCGGCGCCGGGCAGTACGTCGGTGCGGAATCGCACGCCGCGCCCGAGCGCGGCGGTCATGACCTCCGCTTCGGCGACGACGTCGGCCAGCAGCGGCGCGATCGGCAACTCCTCGCGGTCGAGCGGGAAGGCGCCCGCTTCGATGCTGGAGAGATCGAGTAATTCGGACACCAGCAGGGTGAGCCGTTCGGTTTGGGCCAGTGCGGTGCGCAGGGTCGCCGGGTCGGGTTGGGAGACGCCGTCGACGAGATTCTCCAATACCGCCTGCAAAGCGGTGATGGGCGTGCGCAATTCGTGCGAGACGTTGGCGATCAGGTCGCGGCGTTGCCGGTCGGCCGCCGCGAGGTCGGCCGCCATCTGGTTGAACGCCTCGGCCAGTTGCCCGACTTCATCCCGGGAACTCGCCCGCACCCGCAGGGTGTAGTCGCCGTGGGCCATCCGTTTCGCCGCCGCGGTCATCTCGCGCAGCGGCCTGGTGATGCCGTGGGCGAGGAACTGCGAAGTGAGCAGCGCGATCACCACCGCGGTGAGCGTGGTGCGCGGGGGCAGCCATCCGATCTTGAACCGGAAGAATCCGAACGCGACCCCGCCGGAGCACAGCATGAGGATGGCGAGCTTCAGCTTGATCGACTTCACCGGGTCCAGCGGCCGGGGCAACAGCTCGGCGATCCGATCGCTCACTCGGCGCACCCACCGCCATTCGCCGTATTTCGCTCCCCCGCCGGGTATTTCGCGTTTCACCTCCGGCGCGCTCTCGCGTTCGGTACTCATCGGGCCTCGAGGGCGTACCCGACGCCGCGCACGGTGCGGATCAGGTCGGCGCCGAGTTTGCGACGCAACGCCTTGATGTGGCTGTCGACCGCGCGGGTGCCCGCCGCGTCGGACCAGTCCCAGACGTCTTCGAGCAGCCGCTCGCGCGCGAGCACCGTGCGCGGGCGGCGGGCCAGCCGGGCCAGCAGATCGAATTCCAATGGCGTGAGCAGGGCCTCGACCTCCGCGCGCCAGACCCGGCGCTGGTCGACATCGATTCGGAGATCACCGACCAGGATCGTCGCGCCGTCGCGGTCGGCGGCCCGATCCAGCCGGCGCAGCAGCGCGTGCACCCGGGCCGCGAGTACGCGCAATGAGAAAGGTTTCGTGAGATAGTCGTCCGCGCCGACCCCCAACCCGACGAGCTGGTCGGTTTCCTCGGCGCGCGCGGTGAGCATGAGTACGGGCACCGGGCGGCGCGCCTGAATACGGCGGCACACCTCCAATCCGTCGAACCCCGGCAGCATGACGTCGAGCACCACCAGGTCCGGTCCGACCGCCTCGGCGGCAGCGACGGCCGAGGGGCCGTCGTGCGCCAGGTCGACGGTGTACCCCTCCGCCCGCAGGCGCGCCGCGACGGATTCGGCGATGGTCATCTCGTCGTCCACCACCAGGATCCGCCGGGCGGCCTGCGCCGGTGCGCTGTGTTCCATGCACCGAACCCTAGCCACCGGCCGTGGAGAGATCCGGGCTCGATTGTGGAGATTTCGTGTGCATCCACGCGGGCGCGCCCGCGTTCACGGCCGGGGCCACGGCCGCTTGTCGATGCGTTCGATGTCGGTGTTGAACCGCTTCAGGAATTCTGCGAACGCGGCGATGTCCTGCGCCGTCCAGTCCGCCAGGACATTTTCGAGAGCGCGGACGTTGTAGGCGCGTTCGGCGTCGAGCTGGCGGGCGCCCTCGGCGGTGATCCGGAATTTGCGCGCCATGCCGCCGTCCGGATCCGGAATGCGTTCGATCAGACCGGCTCCGCGCATGGCGGTCGTCTGCCGGTGCAGCGTCGAGGTGTCCAAGCCGAAGGCATCGCTGAGTTCACCCACGGACATCGGGCCCTGCACCCGCAGCCTGCTCAGCACCGTATAGGCGCTGCGGTCGAGGTGGTCAGGGCCCCGGCGGGCCTTGGCGCTGAGGCTGTGCCGCCCCAGCAGCATGGTCTCGAACTCCACCGAAGATACGGGCTTGTCCACACAACGCTCCTGCCGTCGCCAGCTACGGGCTCATCTCCGCACCTATACCACACCCTGCGGTCCGACCAGCGTATTTGCATACTACAACTATTGTGCATAATGCAATTCATGTGTACCGTGCACAAGAATCGAGAAGAGAGGGAGACCCGCGTGACAGCACCATCGGCAGCTCGATCCGAGGGCATCGTCGGCGTACTCGCGGCGGCCGGCATCGTCGCCGCACTGATGCAAACCCTGGTGGTGCCGTTGATCGGGGACCTGCCCCGGATCCTGGACACCACACCGTCCAACGCGTCCTGGGTGATCACGGCGACGTTGCTCGCCGGCGCGGTGGCCACCCCGATCACCGGACGCCTCGGCGATCTCTACGGCAAGCGGCGCATGCTGCTGGCGTGCACGGTTCCGCTCATCGCCGGATCGCTGGTCTGCGCGCTGGCGAGTTCGGTGGTGCCGATGATCGCCGGTCGCGGCCTGCAGGGCATCGGCATGGGTGTCGTCCCGCTCGGCATCAGCGCGTTGCGCGACGTCCTGCCCGCCGAACGACTCGGCACGTCCATCGCGGTGATGAGCGCGTCGATGGGAATCGGTGGCGCGCTGGGTCTTCCGCTGGCCGCGGCGGTGGCCGAGAACGCCAGCTGGCGCGTGTTGTTCTGGGGCTCGGCGGTGCTGAGCGCGGGTGTCGCCACGCTGATCTGGCTGCTGGTGCCCGCCATCCCGGCACGCGGCGGCGGCGGTTTCGACGTTCCCGGCGCACTCGGTCTCGGCACGGCGCTGGTGTGCCTGTTGCTCGCGGTGTCCAAGGGCGCCGATTGGGGCTGGACGAGCGGAACCATCCTCGGCCTGTTCGCGGTCGCGGTCCTGGTCCTCGCGGTGTGGGGCTGGTGGGAACTGCGTACCGCGGACCCGTTGGTCGACCTGCGCGTGACCGCGCGCACGCAGGTCCTGCTGACCAACGCGGCCTCGATCGTGGTCGGGTTCGCCATGTACGCCCAGTCCCTGATCATCCCGCAGTTGCTGCAACTGCCGGTGGTCACCGGGTACGGCCTCGGACAGTCCATGCTGGCGATGGGATTGTGGATGGCCCCTGCCGGCCTGGTGATGATGGCGGTCTCCCCGCTCGGCGCCCGGCTCTCGGCCGCGCGCGGGCCGAAGGTGACGCTCGCCGTCGGCAGCTCGGTGATCGCCCTCGGATACGGTTCGTCGGTCGTGCTGATGGGGTCGACCTGGGGGCTGCTCGTCGTGACCTGCGTGTGCAGCGGTGGCGTCGGCCTCGCCTACGGCTCGATGCCCGCGCTCATCATGGGCGCGGTCCCGCTGTCGGAAACCGCGTCGGCCAACAGCTTCAACACCTTGATGCGCTCGATCGGCACCACGGTGTCGGCCGCGGTCGTCGGCGTCGTCCTCGCCCAGATGAGCACCCGCCTCGGTGGGCACACCATCCCCACCGAGGCCGGTTTCCACACGGGATTGCTGATCGGTTGCGGCGTCGCGGTGCTAGCGGCGCTGATCGCGCTGGCCATTCCGGTTCGCAAGCCTGCCGCGACGCTGCCGGAGGCCGACCTGGAGCCCGCGGCCGCGCGCGCCTGAGCGCCGCGGCCCGCGCGGGGGTCAGGCGAAAAGGCGGGCGACGAACGGAATGCTGTCGGACAGCGAAGCGGCCATCGTGGCGCTGTGATCCTTGCCCGGATACACGTGGACCTCGGGCCGGACGCCGTGCGATTCCAGATCGGTGACCAGCTTCGCGGTCAGCGGAGCCGGGACGTCGGTGTCGTTGGTGCCCTGCCCGATGAACAGCGGCCGGTCATAGCCCGTGAGCGGAACGTCCATGACGGAGCGGGCGGTGGCGACGAAATCGCCGTCCGCCAGCGGGCGCGAGAACAACCGGTTGACCGAGATCCCTTGCGCCCGCTCGGCCAGCGGCTGGAAGCAAAGCGATTCGGCGGCGGTGGCCAATTGCTTGCCGACCGGGCTGAGGTAACTGTCGAGATCGAAGCCCGGTCGCGCCGCCTGCAGTCCATTCAAGACATACGCGATATAGGCGGTGAGGTGCGAATTGTCGATCGGAGGGGCGTCAGGCCCGAGGAAGGAGGCGGCCTCGACGACATTGGAGGCGGGGCCGGTGGCGACCGCGCCGCGATAGTCCAGTTCAGGGGCGTACGCCGTGGCCAGCGAGGCGGTGAACACCGCGGCTCCGCCGCCCTGCGACTGCCCGATGGCCACCCACTTCGACGACAGCGAATCCTCCACGGCGCGGGCCGCGCGCACCATGTCGATCCCGGCGTGCGCCTCGGCGCGTCCGTCCAGATACGCGTGCGGCCCCGGGGTGCCCAGACCGATGTAGTCGGTCGCGACGACGGCGTAGCCCTGGCGCAACCAGGTCGCCAGGTAATCCAGGTCGCGCTTGCTGCGGCCCGCGGTCGACGGCGCGCATTCGTCGGCGAGGCCGACCGTCCCGTGCTCCCAGGACAGCACCGGCCAGCCACCGCTCGGCGGCGTCCCCGCGGGAACGAAGACCGCACCACCGGCCAGCGCGGGCCGGTCATCGGAGGTCCTGGTCCAATACGTCAGGCGGCGGGCCGCGCCCGCGCCCTCGATCCAGAGCTGTTCGGGCAGCGCCTCGTCGGTGGCGACCGCGCCCGGAGCCGCGCCCGGCCCCGTGGGGTCGGCCACAGCCGACCCCGCCGGCGGACCCGCGAAAAGCAATGCGGCCGCGGCCACGGTGATTCCTGCACGTCGCACCGACATGGCGCCACCTTTCGGTTCTCAACTTGGTGTCCCGTCGAGACACTGTAGCCCGATTGTCGGCTAATGTGTCACTTTGAGACACCAATGGGATGACAGCGCCGAGAGAGAATGCGGGGCATGACGGGTGTGAACGGTCCACGCGACCGCGAGAAGGCGCGGGTGCGGCGGGAATTGGTCGACGCGGCGCTGCGGCTGTTCGAGCTGCACGGGTTCGAGCAGACCACCGTGCAGCAGATCGCCGACGCGGCACAGGTCTCCCGGCGGACCTTCCACCGTCATTTTCCGTCGAAGCTCGCGGTGGTGTTCAGCCACGAGGAAGACCTCATGGCCCAGTTGCTCGCCGCCGTCGACCGCCGCCCGGCAAGCGAGTCGGTGCTGACCGCGGTGCGCGCGGCGCTGCGCGACTTCTTGCTCGACGAGCGGGACGCACCGTCGCGTGACCGCCAGGCGGAGACCGCGCGCCGAGCCAGGCAGCTGCTGGTCGGCAATCCGGAATTGCGCCGGGAGAACTTCATCGGGGCGCTGGGACGCCAGCGCGCGATGGCGCTGAACTTCGCCGCCCGCGCCGGGCTTCCCGCCGACGACCTGCGACCGCAGCTCACCGCCGCGGCCTGTTTCGCGGCCTTCGGTGTCGGCCTCGATCACTGGATGATGGGGACGGACCACTCGATCCCGGCCTTGCACCGGGTCCTCGATCGCGCGATCGCGTCGCTCCAGCAGGGCATCGACATCCAGGGCGCCGGCTGAGCGCGCGCCGGATCGGCACAGCCCGCGCCGCAACCTGTTTCAATCGGTCGCATACCATCGCGAAGGTGATCACGGTGGCCACTTGGAACGTCCTGCATCGCGTCCACGCCGAGAACTGGTACGAGGACGTCGCCACCCGGTGGCCGGACGAGGGCGCGCGGATCGCCGAAGTCACCGCGCGGGTGGCCGAACGCACCGAGCGGATCATCGCGTTACAGGAGGTCAGCGGCGATCAACTGGCCAGCCTGCGAATGGCGCTGCCGGATCGAATCTTCCACGCGATGCGGTATCAGCGGTTGCCGACGCCGCGGCGCATGCCCAGCTCCTTGCTCGACGGCGGGGAGTACCTGGTGGTGCTCACCGCGGAGCCGAGCAGGGAGGTGACCGCCGAATCCTTCGCGCACGACCACGGCAAGGGCGCCCTCGTCGTCGACGTCGGCGGGCTGACGGTGATCGCCACCCATGTCACCGGCGACCGGCGGCGCACCGACCAGCTCGCCCGCCTGGCCGAACTCGCCACCGACGCCCCGGAGGACACCGCGGTGCTGCTGGGTGACTTCAACATCGATCGCGCCACCGTCGCCGCCGGATTGGGCGACCACTTCACGGTCGCCGAACACGCCGCGGGTGGGCTGCCCACCCGCCCGCGTTCCTCTGGAACGAAGTCGCAGCACATCGACCACGTGGTGGTCCACGGCGCGACCGTCACGGCGGCGTCGGTCGACGACATCGGCGGGGTGTCCGACCACAATCTCGTCCACGCGAGCGTCACGGTGTGAGTCGGCCGGGGTCCGCCTCGATGCCGTCGTGCTGCCGACGCCGAGCGGGCCACGAGTTCGGTGCCGCGGCGATTCCGGTCGAGCCGTGTAGGAGGTCGCGATCGAAGTTCCGGACCAGCGGTGATGCCACGGCATGATCGGCGAGTTGCCGCGTCACGTGCGCCGCAACAGCATCCGTCCTGGGCACACCCGAGTCCCGAAACTCCGGGCAGCACGAACGACGTGGCGCGGACGACGAACGTCGTCACCCGCCCGTGGCAGAGATGCTCCACGCCAGAACGATTCGGCTCCGGTCTGTGGGCGGGACCCGTCGAGTAGAGTTCGGCGCGCGGGTCCGTTGGGTGTCCGATCCGGCACCTCCCCGCGCTACGACAGGCGGTAGTATGAGTCGGTGCGTAATCCGACGGTAGTGGCGGCGCGGCTGCGCGGCGCGTTCGTCGGATCCGCGGCCGGGGCGGTGAGCATCGCCGCGCACGCGCTCGGCGGCGGCGCCATGGCACCCGGCGCGGCGCCGATCGCCCTGCTGATCGCCGCGTGCACGGCGGTCGGCGTGCTGACCGGTGCGCGACCCCACCGGCACGGGCTCGGCGAGATGATGGCCACGCTGGCGGTGGCGCAAGCCGTCGCGCACCTCGCGTCCGCCCTGCCGGCCGCTCATCACCACGACGCGGGCGCGACCTCGGTCATGCTCGGCACGCATCTCGCGGCCGTCCCGCTCGGCGCGCTGCTCATCCGCGCCGCCGAACACGCTGTAGTGCGTGCGGTTTCCGATGTGCGCCACACGGTGCGCGTGCTCGGCGAAGGCCCCAGCGCGCCGGTCCGGATCGGCTCGCCCGCGTTCGGGCATGTTCTTCCCCATCCGTGCCGCCCGCTGCTGAGTTCGGGCCCCGGCCTGCGCGGCCCGCCACCGATCCGCTGACCCCTATATCGCGCCGACGAGCATCGCCGGAGCACCGGGCCGCGCTCGACGACCCTGCCCACGATTCGCTTCGGATCATGGCTGCCCACTCCGGCTCGCGAATGTCGTTCCGACCTCGGATATCACGGCGGTACAGCGCCGGAGAACCGACTCGCCGTGAACCCGGTTGCGAAGCGGGCGTTTCGGCGACTCGCAATGCGGCTTCAGGGCCGGATCTGCTGCCGCCGACTCGGATGCCCGGCCTCGTCGCGGTGGGCCAGATGTGACGTGTCCACCGACAGCACCGAGTGACCCGGGCCCGCCGACGGATCGGTCGATGCCCGGAGCTCCCGAGGCCTTCGTCAGCGCGCACCACACCGAATCTCACGACTTGCGGAGTTCTCATGACCGTCAACCTTTTCGTCGCACCGCGCACCGCTCGCCTCCTGCGTGGCGCGCTCGCCGCCGCGGCGGTGCCCCTTCTGCTGACCTCGTGTTCGTCGGCCGACAAGACCGGCACTGTCGCATCCGCCGATGCGGTGACCATCTCCGACCAGTGGGTCAAGGCCGCCGACAGCGGGATGTCGGCCGCATTCGGCGACCTGACCAACAGCGGCGACACCCCGCGCACCATCGTCTCGGCCACCAGTCCCGCCTCCGGCCGGATCGAGTTGCACGAGGTGGTCACCGACGCGAACGGGACCAAGGCGATGCGGCCCAAGCCCGGCGGCTTCGTCGTTCCGGCGCACGGCCGCACCCAGCTGCGGCCCGGCGGCGACCACATCATGTTCATGGACCTGCACGGGCCGCTGCGCACGGGGTCGGAGACGTCGGTCACGCTGACCTTCGACGACGGCTCGACCACCACCTTCACCGCTCAGGTGCGCGACTTCGCGGGCAACCAGGAGAATTACGTGCCCGATCACGCGGGCGGCGAGGCACATGCAGGCGTGCAGACCCCCGCGCACGGTGGCTGACCGCGACAAACCGCGTCCCGCACGGATCAACCGGCGGCGTCTGCTCGGCGGCGGGGCCACCGCGGCCGGCGTCGCCGGTGTCGGGCTCGGCGCGGCCGCGCGCACCGGACGGCGGGAATCCGGTCCCTCGGCCTGGGAAGCGACGGTGCCGTTCTACGGCCCGCACCAAGCCGGGATCGACACCCTCCCACAAACGCACGCGGCATTCGTCGCCTTCGATCTGCGACCGGGTGTCCGGCGTGACGACCTCGTCGGACTGCTGAAGATATGGACCGGCGACGCCGCCCGGCTGACCGAGGGGCGGCCCGCGCTCGCGGACACCGAAGCCGAACTCGCGGTCCGCCCCGCACGACTCACCATCACGGTGGGTTTCGGGCCCGCGGTGTTCACGGCGTCCGGGCTCGAACATCGCAGGCCGTCCTGGCTGCGGCCGTTACCCCCGTTCGCCATCGACCGGCTCGAATCCGCCTGGACCGGCGGCGATCTGCTCGTGCAGGTATGCGCGGAGGAGGCGACCACGGTGTCGCACGCGGTGCGTGTGCTGTGCCGGAGCGTGACCTCGCTGGTCACCGTGCGCTGGGTGCAACGCGGATTTCGCAATGCCGCGCCGGGCCGGACACCGCGCAACCTGATGGGACAGGTCGACGGCACGGTGAACCTGGCGCCCGGTACACCGGAGTTCGCCCGTCTGGTGTGGGACGACGGGGCCACGCAGCCCTGGCTGCGCGGCGGAACCTCGTGCGTACTGCGGCGGATCGCGATGACGCTGGACACCTGGGACCGGATCGACCGAGAGGAAAGGGAACTCACCGTCGGCCGCACCATCGCCGACGGCGCGCCGCTGACCGGAACCGGCGAGTTCGACGAGCCGGACTTCGCGGCCGTCGACGCGAACGGGATACCGGTCATCCCACCGTCATCGCACATCGCTCGCGCCCATCACACCCACGACGGCGAGCGTTTCCTGCGGCGCGGCTACAACTACGACGACGCCCCCACGCCGGGCGGGACCTCCAACTCGGGCCTGCTGTTCGCCGCCTATCAGCGGGACGTGGACACCCAGTTCCTTCCGGTCCAGCGCCGGCTCGCGGAATTCGACGCTCTCAATGTGTGGACCACACCCATCGGTTCCGCGGTGTTCGCGATCCCGCCCGGGGTCGCGTCACCGGGCGGCTATGTCGGGCAACCGCTGTTCGAGGCGTGAGAGGTGTTCGGCGCCCACGCGGCGCCGGACACCTCAGGCCCACAACACGGCGACCAAGACGTTCACGATCGCCAGCACGCCCGCGGCATCGGCCAGCCACGGCACCGGCTTTCCTCGCCCGCACCGGTGCAGCGCACTCGAAGACCTCGGTCGCCGAATTATGTCGCGTACAGCGTCACCTGACGGATGTGGCGGGGACGCCGCACGACCGACAGTGGATCACACGACTTGCATCACACCTGCTCGAAGGACGAACCATATGGTCGAAATCCGACGCGGTCGCACACGGTGGCGAATCATCCAGCTGGGACGACGTGATCGAGAAATTGCACGCCGACCACTATCCCGTCGTGGCCGCGCCAACCCGTTACCCGGACCCGCCACCGCGCTCCGGGCGCTCTCGCCCGACCAGCGGCATGGTGCGCACTCCTTCTCCGGCTCCGCCCCGTTCGCGGGTTCCGCCGCGACCCTACCGAAGCGAACTCCCGGGCCGGCTACGACGCCGACGAGCCCGCGGAGAAACGCACGCGTCCGCGTAGCGACACGACCGGCCGCGCGACTATCGTGACGAGTCGATCTGTTGATGGACTTGGCTTCTCACCCCACGGTGGGAGTATTCGAGGTTGACGTATGAGCGGCACATCGGCCACTGTCACGCTCGACCGGCTGCGCCGGGATCTGCGCGAATTCGCGCGCTTGGCCGAAGCGCGTTACGACCCCGCGGTGGTGGATCCGGCGCTGGACGCTCTCGCCGATCTGTGGACCGGCTCGGTGGTCGGTGTCCGCACCACGACCCATCCGGTCCCCGAGCGCGAGGTCAACGCCAGGGTGCAGCACTCGGGCCCACCGGCCGAGTTGGTCGAGACGCTGCGCGGTGCCGGACTGATCACCTTCACCGGACATCCCATGGAGCGATTGCTGGCGGAGGTCTGCGCCGAGGTACCGGCGGGATCGGCCGTTGACCTGTCCCTCACCGGTGGTGTGCAGAAGGTCTGGCTGTTCTTCGCCGATGTCCTCGAGGTCGAGCGGATGCTCGCGTTCCCGGGGATTCCGGACGCGGCGCGCTCGCACACCGAGCACTTGACCCGCTACGGCGGCAAGGTCGGCATTCTGGCGCTCGATTTCGCCAGTCGCACCATGAACTTGTACTCCCAGGTGCTGCCGCCCGGTGCGGTCACTTCCGACGACATCGCCACCATTCTGACCGACCTGGATTTCGTCGCGGCCACCGAGGAAGAACTGACGCTGTTCGACGGCACATTCAACGTTTACCGCACCTTCTCTTGGACCTCGCCGCGCATGCGACGCATCTGCTTCCCGCAGCGTTATCAGGAATCGAATTTTCCGCGCGACCTCGATCCGGTACTGGCCCGTTTCGTCGACGGGGCGCCGCGCGCCTTCGAAGGGCCACGCGGCTTCACCCTCTACGCCGCCTACGGTCCGCGATCGCGGTACTACAAGGTGCAAGCCGAATACACGACCGTCCATCGTGCCGTCATCCCCGGCGGGGGCGCCGCGCCGCGAGCGAGATAGGCGCGGCTCATGGTGGCCGCCGCTGACGAAGATGGCCTCGGGGTGCGGCGGACGTGCGGCGACGGCGAGTACCTGCATCGAGTGTGCGCGGACGATAGCGCCGTCTACTGGGCGCACACATTCGTCACGTGACCTCGAGCCGTGCGCACGCCGAGGCGGGGTGATCCACGCGACAGTACAATCTGGAATGATTCCAATGAAGTCGGAGTTGTTCTCCGTGAAGATCACGAGAGGAGTGCAACCATGACTACGACACACAAGACTCAGCACCGAACCAATCGTCGTCTCGCCGACGAGGTCCGCAATTTCACCGGTTCACCCCGCCTGGCCGCAGATCTGCAGCGCGTTCTCGTCGATCTCGTCGAACTGCACTTGCAAGGCAAGCAGGCCCACTGGAACGTCGTCGGCGCCAATTTCCGCGACCTCCACCTGCAACTCGATGAGCTCGTCGATGCCGCACGGGAGGGCAGCGACACCATCGCCGAGCGGATGCGAGCCCTCGACGTGGTCCCCGACGGACGCTCCGACACCGTCGCCGCGACGACGAGCCTTCCACCGTTCCCCGCCCAAGAGGTGAACTCCGCCGACGTCGTCGACTTGATCACGACCCGCACCTACGCGGCGATCGACACCATCCGTGACGTGCACGACGCGGTGGACGCCGAGGACCCCAGCACCAGCGACCTGCTGCATCAGATCACGGCGTCGCTGGAGAAACTGGCGTGGATGATCAAGTCGGAGAACCGCAAGGTCTAACGGCACGAGCGCCGTCCGCCGAGTGGAAGCACCCGCCGTTCCCTTCCATGGGTCCGAGCGCGATCATTGAGGCGTGCACGACCTGATCCGCTCGGTGTGGCACGAGCCGCAAGCGCCCGACGCTCCACCTCGGTCATGGCGGGATCGAGCGCTCGTGGGAACGTTCACGGCGCTCGCGGTTCTCGAAGGTTCGCTGCGACAAGACATTTCGCACCGGTTCTGGTGGATCGCGGTCGCCGTCGCGATCATGCCCACGCTGTTGTGGCGCCGGAGCCGGCCGCTGTCGATGGTCGGCATCGCCTTCGTCGGCTCGACATCGGCGACGGTGCTGCTGGGTGGCGATCAGTCGGACATCGCCGCCATGGGGGCGATGCTGCTGCTGCCCTACGCGTTGTACCGGTGGGGGTCCGGGCGCGACATCGTGATCGGATCGGCGATCGTCTTCCCCAGTGCGGACATCGCGATGCTGACCGGTGGCCTCCCCGCCGCCGATGCCGCCGGGGGGTTCTTCGTACTGTTCGCGGCCGTCGCGCTGGGCCTGGCGTTCCGGTACCGGGCACGGGCGAAGGCTCGGGAACTCGATCAGGTCAAGCTGGTCGAGCGCGAACGACTGGCCCGCGATCTGCACGACACCGTCGCGCATCATGTGTCGGCCATGGCGATTCGCGCGCAAGCCGGTCTGGCGATCGCGGAGTCCACGCCCGGCGCCGCCGTCGACGCGCTGCGGCTGATCGAGGCCGAAGCGGCGCGCACGCTCGCCGAGATGCGCGCCATCGTGCGTGTGCTCCGGCGAGACCAGCCGATCGACCAAGGGGACCGCTCGCCCAATCCCGGCATCACCGATCTGGAACAGCTCGCCGGTCCCACCGGCAACGGTCCTTCCGTGGAGGTGGAGATCAGTGGGGATGTCACCGACCTGCCCGCGACGGTCGGCACCGCGATCTACCGCTTGGCCCAGGAGTCGATCACCAACGCGGTGCGTCACGCCCGGCACGCCACCCGCATCGAAGTGCGTGTCACCACCGACGGCACAGCGGTCCGGCTGCTCGTCCGTGACGACGGCGACGGCGGTCCAGCACGCCCGGCCGGATCTCCGGGTTACGGGCTGGTCGGCATGGCCGAGCGCGCCGACCTGCTCGGCGGCACCTGCGCGGCGGGCCCGAACTCCGACCGCGGATGGACCGTGACGGCGGTGCTGCCCCGGCAGGGTGCGGCGACATGACCGCGGGTGAGCCGATGACGCCGAATCTGCGGGTTGTCGTCGCCGACGACCAGGAGATCGTCCGCACCGGGCTGGTGATGATCCTCGACGCCCAACCGGGTATCGAAGTCGTCGGCGCGGCCGCGGACGGGGCGCAGGCCGTTCGGCTCGCTCGCGATCTACGCCCTGATGTGTGCTTGTTCGATATCCGCATGCCGGGCGTCGACGGCATCGAGGCCACCCGCCTGCTCGCCGGGCCTGCCGTCGAGGACCCTCTCGCCGTGGTCGTCATCACCACCTTCGACCTCGACGAGTACGTTTACGCGGCGCTGCGTGCCGGCGCACGCGGATTCCTGTTGAAAGAGGCCGGGCCCGCGATGCTCGCGCAGGCCGTCCATGCCGCCGCACGCGGCGACGCGCTCATCGCCCCGAGTATCACCGCGCGTCTGCTCACCGCCTTCGCAGGCGCCGGACGGGCCGCAGCGCCTGCCCGGCCCGCCATGGAACTCACCGAACGCGAGGAGCACGTACTGGCCACCGTGGCCCGGGGGCGAACCAACAACGAGATAGCCGCGGAGCTGCACATCAGCCTCAGCACGGTCAAGACACACATCGCGAGCCTCATGGCCAAACTCGGGGCGCGCAACCGGGTGGAACTCGTCATCTGGGCGTACGAGACCGACCGCGTCGGGCGCTGACCGGAGCACCTCGGCCGAAAGTATCGGCGGGCCACGTCCTATCGGCCGACTCGGATCGAACCGCTCGTCCGATGTGGTCCGTCGGCCGGTTCGCCAGGATGGTCGCACAACCGACGCCGCTCGCGGCCCGTCGTGACCATTCGAGGGAGAAAACCATGTCGGCATCGACGAACGCGACCACGCCCGAACGCGACACCACGATGAAGGCGATCGTCCAACGCGGCTACGGTTCACCGGAACAGGTACTCGCACCGGACGTCATCGCCCGCCCCACTCCCTCAGACGACGAGGTCCTGGTCCGCATGCGTGCCACCAGCGTGAATACCCCGGACTGGCTCGCGGTGACCGGTGTGCCGTACCTCCTCCGACTCGAGTTCGGACTCCGCCGGCCTGCGACGCCGGTGCGCGGAAGTGACATCGCGGGAACCGTGCAGGCCGTCGGAAAGAACGTGACCGGCTTCCGGCCCGGCGACGAGGTTTTCGGTTCGCTGTGGGACAACAGCGCGAAATCGCTGGCAGGCACGTTCGCCGAATTCACGGTGGTACCGGCGTCCCAGCTGATCGGCAAACCCACCGAACTGTCGTTCGCGGAGGCCGCGGCATCGGTCATGTCGGGCATCACGGCGCTGCTGGCAATGCGCGACGTGGGCCGGGCCGGGCCGGGGAAACGGGTCCTGATCAACGGCGCGTCGGGCGGTGTCGGAACGCTCGCGGTGCAGATCGCCAAGACGCTCGGTGCTCAGGTCACCGGCGTGTGCAGCACCCGCAACATCGAGCTCGTGCAGTCGTTGGGCGCCGACCACATCATCGACTACACCCGGGAGGACTACACGCGCGGCACACAACGCTACGACGTGATCCTCGACAACGTGTTGAACCATCCACCCTCCGCGACAGCCGATCTGCTGACACCCACCGGGATACTCATCCCCAACAGCATCGGAAGCGCCAGAGGACTTTTCGGGAGCCTGCCGAGGATCGCCCGAGCGAAGATGATGGGTTGGGGTTCGACCGACGTCCGCACCGTCACCTGCCTCCCCGGCCAGGGCAATTTGAACGATCTCGCCGCGCTCTTGGTGTCCGGCGACGTCAAGGTGATCATCGAGAGGGCCTATCCCCTCGGCGAAGCCGCGCACGCGGTCGCCCACATGCTCGGACACCACGCCAGAGGCAAGATCGTCATCACCGACTAGCTTGCCCGGCGACCGCGGTCCAGCCTTCGCCGCACCTCTGCAAGCCACCGACTCCGATAACCGTACCGTCGGCGGAGTGGCCCGTGCGCCGCCGGGGAAGTTGCTCAGCCACCCGTGAACTCGGGTGGTCTGCGCTCGAGCACGGCCGAGACGGCCTCGCGATGGTCCTCGGTGTGATGCGCGGCGGCCTGCATGGCCGCCGACAGTTCGAGCAGGCTTTCCAAGGTCTGGTGTGTGCCTTCGCGCAGCAGCCGCTTGGTCATTCGCAGCACATGCGGCGGATTGGCGCACACGCGGGCAGCGAGCCGGTGGGCCGCGTCCAGGAGTGCGCCGGGCTCGACCACCTCCGAGACCAACCCCCAGTCGAGTGCGGTGTGCGCGTCGATCGGCTCACCGGTGAACGCCATCTCGCAGGCCCTGGCCATGCCGATCGCCCTGGGCAGCAGCCAGGCTCCGCCGTCACCGGGGACCAAGCCGATCTTGACGAAGCTCTCGGCGAACACGGCGGTGGCAACGGCGATCCGCAGGTCGCACAGCAAGGCCAGGTCGCAACCCGCGCCGATGGCCGGGCCGTTGACGGCCGCGATGGTGGGTATCTCGCAGTGATACAGCGCTCTCGGGATCCGCTGAATCCCGTGACGGTATTCCTGACGTAGCCGCGCCGGTGTGCCGCCGAACATTCCGGCCCGGTCGCGCATGTGCTTGACGTTGCCGCCGGAGGAGAACGCCGAGCCCGCACCGGTGAGGATGGCCGCCCGGAGGCTGTGGTCCCGGTTGGCCGCCGCCACCGCGTCTTCGAGAGCACTGATGGTGTCCGCTTCGGAGATCGGATTGCGGGCTCGCGGGTTGTTCAGGGTCCAGACGACCACATCGCCGGTCCGGTCGATCAGGATCGGGTCACTCATCGCGACCTCCGGACGCTGACTCGGACAGGACGATTCGCACATCCACCGGCGTGAGGTCGTGCCCGGACGCGATCACCGGATTGAGATCGAGTTCGGCTATGTCCGGGTGCGCGGCGACGAAATCCCCGACGCGCACAAGGAATCGCGCGAGCCCGTCACGATCGACCGCGGGCAGGTGCCGGTAGCCGTCGAGCATGCGGGAGGCGATGGTCTCCTCGATCATCTCGTGAGCTTCCGATTCGGTGAGGGGGACGGCTCGGAACGCGACATCCCGGACCGCCTCGACCAGCAACCCACCGGTGCCGAAAGCCAGCACCGGCCCGAAGATCGGATCCCGTGTCGCGCCGACGAGCAACTCCACCCCAGCATCGGCCATGGGGGTCACGATCATTCCGTCGATCCTGGCGTCGGGCACCTCCGCGGTCACCGCGTCGACGATGGCCTCGGCGTTCTCGGTCGCGGTGGAGGCCACCACTCCCAGCCGGACGCCACCGACGTCCGACTTGTGGACCACCTGTGCTGAGACGACTTTCAGTGCACACGGTCGCTGGTAGGCGGCAACTGCCGGAGCCACCGCATCCACGTCGCGCGCGAAGGTCCACATGCCGACGTCTACTCCCGCGTCGGCCAGCACCCGCCGCGCGGTGGGCTCGTCGAGGATCCCCGAACCCGGGATGGGCGGGGCGGGCGGCGGCAGCGTCAGCGAGGAGCGCCGGGCGCGTTCGGCGATCAGGCGGCCGCGCCGCTGCAAGGCCGCCGCCGCTCGCACGGCGTGCTCGATCGAGCCGAGCACCGGTACGCCGCCGGCGCGCAGCCGGTCGTGATTGGCGATATCGAGACCGGCGTAGCAGCTCTGGACCAGCAAGGGCACATTGTATTCGGCCGAAAGCGCGAGCAAGACGCCCGCCGTCGCGTCTTCGCTGCCGCGCAATCCCGCGTCGAAACGCAGGTGGTAGCCACCGAACAGCCCGATGATCAGCACGAGGCCCACCGCGGGATCGCGCATGAGGATCTCGGCGGCTTCGGCGAAGACCATCGGGTCGGTATCGGTGGCGCCGGCCACATCGACGGGGCCGGAAACCGCGGCCGCCGCACCGAGCACTGTCCGCAATTGTTGCCGGGTGCGTTCCGCGAGCCGCGCGGATTCGATCCCGTACGCGGCCAGGGCGTCCGCCGCCAACGCGGCGTGTCCACCGCCGTCGCTGAGAATCGCGACCGTGCGCCCCGGGGTGATCGGAGCGCACACGGCTAGGGCTCCCGCCACGACCGCGAGTTCGTCGGAGCGATCGACCAGTTCCACCCCGGCTTGGCGCAGGACGGCGGTCGCCACGGCGTCCGAGCCCGCTATCGAGCCGGTATGCGAGGCCGCGGCGCGCCGGCCCTCCTCCGAGCGGCCGCCGCGCAGCAGGACGACCGGTGTGTCCGGCACGGTCCGAGCGGCCGCCACCAGGAACGACCGCCCGTCGGCGAAACCCTCGGAATGGATCGCCACGACACCGGTTTCCGGATGACGGGCGAGTTCGGCCAGGCATTCGTCGTAACGGACGTCGGCTTGGTTGCCCAATCCCACATACGCGTGAAAGCCGGGACCTCTGAGGGCGCTGTTGTCGTTCACCAACGACAACAGCATGTTCCCGCTCTGCGTGATGACGCTGATCGGTCCGCGCGGAACACCCTGCAGCCCGACCAGATTCGCACCCGACGTGAGGTTGAGCAGGCCGGAGGTGTTGGGACCGATGACGCGGATGCCGGTCTCGTCGATCGCGGCTGCCAGCGCGGCGGCGAGATCGGCGCCGTCCGCCCCGATCTCACCGAAACCGTTGGCGAGCACCACTGCTCCGGCGATGCCCGCGGCCGCGCATTCACGCAGCGCGCCGGGCACGGCGGCGGCGGGCAGGGCGATCAGCGCGACATCGGCGCCGGGAGGAACCTGATCGAGCGATGCGCAGACATCCAGGCCGAGTATTTGCCCGGCATTGGGATTGACCGGGTAGACGGGGTTTTCGTAACCGGCCTCTTGCAGAGCGCGAATGGCCTGGTGACCGCGCTTCGCCGGGTCGGAGGACGCACCGACCACCACGACGGAGCGTGGATCCAACAGACGTTCGAGCGCGGTGCGGACCGAGGCGTCGAGTGTGGGCACGTCACTCCCCTTCGAACACAGGGGTGCGGCGTTCGGCGAACGCCGCGACGCCCTCGGCCCAGTCTCTGGTCGCCATCAACTCCAGGATCTGGCGCGGCTCACCGGCGAGCGCGACTTCCAGGGGATCGTCACGGCGCAGCGCGGCCTTCATCCGCGCCAGCGACAACGGCGCTTTCCCCGCCAATGTGTCGGCGAGTCCGCGCGCCGTATCGAGAAGGAGGTCGCCGGGTACCGACGCATAGGCCAAACCCCACTCGAACGCTTGTGTGCCCGTGCAGCGCTCGCCGAGGACGAGCAGATCGGTGGCGCGGCGCAGACCGACCAAACGCGGTAACCGATGGGTGACTCCGCCGCCGACGAACGTCCCGATGCTCACCTCGGGGAAACCGAGCTGCGCGTCCTCGGCCATCACGAGGAAGTCCGCGCTCACCGCCATTTCGGCGCCGGCGCCCAGCGCGTACCCGGCGACGGCGGCGACGACCGGCGTGTCCATTCGCTGGATCTGCTCGCACGCCCGCTGGGCGAGATCGAGGTAGTGCGCTTGCTCGGTGGGCGTGCGGGAGCCGGCGTGGTGCGCCTTCAGGTCGGCGCCTGCACAGAACGCGCGGCCCGCACCGTGGAGCACCACGCAGCGCACCGCCGGATCGGAGTCGGCGACCACCAGATGGCCGATCAACGCTTCGTAGAGCTCTTCGCTGACCGCGTTGAGCCGTTCCGGACGGTTCAACGTCAGCGTCGCTATCGGACCGGACCTGCTCACCAGCACCGTGGACATTCGCACATCTCCTCCTGCTCGGGTCGACGTCACACTATGCCATACAAATTGCATTCCCAGCTCTGAATGCAATTCAGTTTGCATACACGGTGACGCGGGTGTTGCATGACCGACCATCAGTTACCCGGGTCACAACCCACGGTCCTTGGGAGGCATCGTGCCCACCTCAATTCCCCCTACGCGAAATCTGCAGCACACCATCACCACTCGTCAGCTCACGATGATCGGGATCGGCGGTGTCATCGGCGCCGGGTTGTTCGTCGGCAGCGGCAACGCGATCGCAGCCGCCGGACCCGGCATCGTCCTGGCCTATCTACTCACCGGCCTGGTCGTGATCCTGGTGATGCGCATGCTGGCCGAACTGGCCACGGCGCGCCCGGAGACCGGTTCGTTCTCCAGTTACGCCTCACGCGAACTCGGGCCATGGGCCGGACTGTCGGTCGGCTGGGTGTACAGCTACCACTGGTCGGTGACGGTCGCTTTCGAGGCCGTCGCCGGTGGCGCGATCGCCAACCAGTTGACGCCTGCGGTGCCCGCCTGGGCGTTCGCCCTGCTCTTTCTGAGCGCCCTGACCGGAGTGAACTTGGCCGCGGTGAGCTCGTTCGCGCGTTTCGAGTTCTGGTTCGCCTTGATCAAGGTCGCCGCGATCGTCGTCTTCATCGGCGTCGGTATCGCGGCGATCTGTGGCGCTTTCACCCACTACACCGCACCGGGCACGACGAACCTGCTGGGACGAGGCGGGTTGTTGCCCAACGGATTCACTCCCCTGCTGGCCGCGTCGCTGACGGTCTTCTTCTCCTACTTCGGCACCGAATTGGTCACCATCGCCGCCGGTGAGGCCGACGATCCGGTCAACGCCGTGCGGGCGAGCATGCGCAGCGTCGCCGGGCGCATCCTCGTCTTCTACGTGGGCTCGATCCTGGTCGTCGTGACCTTGCTGCCGTGGGACAGCGCCGAGATCACCGAAAGTCCGTACACCGCCGTGCTGAACCTGCTGGGGGTTCCCGGTGCCAGGACCATCATGAACCTGATCGTGCTCACCGCGGTGCTGTCGTGCCTGAACTCGGGGCTCTACTCCGCGTCGCGCATGCTGTTCGCGCTGGCCCAACGCGGAGAGGGGCCGCGACCGCTGGGCCGCGTCACCCGTTCCGGTGTGCCGACGGCCGGGGTTCTCGCCGCCGCGAGCGCCGGATTCCTGGCCGTGGCCGCGAACTACTTCCTGCCCACCGGAGCGGTTTTCAGCTTCCTGCTCAGCTCGTCCGGCGCCGTCGCGGTGGTGGTCTACCTGTGCATCTGCGCCACGTACATCGCCGGTCGGCGCAACCGCGCCGCCGTGGAATCCGCCGCGCCGGCGGTACGGATGTGGGGGGCTCCCTATCTGCCGTACCTGATCTTGGTCACCTTGCTGGGCATCGTGGTGGGGATGGTGTTCGGTTCCGATACCCGAACGCCGCTGGCGCTCACCCTGGTGGTCACGACCCTGGCCGTCGCCGCGGGCCTGCTGCACCAACGTCGCGCCGACCGGGGCGCGGCGATGACGCCGGTGAAATAGCCACCGGCAGAACAGGATCAGACGCCATCGGCGGCGTATACGCCGAATTCGCCCAGCAGTCTTTCCTCCTCCAACAAGGTCTCGCGGACCTCACGGCCGAGGAGGTGCGCCACCGCGCCGGACAGCGCCTGGACGATCGACGTGAAGGCGGTGATCGAGCGCAGCACGCTCGCGCTCGACGCTTCGACGTAGAAGGTCTCGTGCGCCGCCGCCGCCAGCGGCGAGGCCGGGGTGTCGGTCAGGGCCACCACGTGGGCGCCACGCTGGCGTGCCCACCGCGCCGCACGGACCGTGTCGGAGCTGTAGCGATGGATCGATATCGCCACGAAGCAATCCCCCGCGCGAACACGGCGCAGTTCGTCGGTCAGCGACCCCCTGGTCCCCGTCACGGTCGCCACGTCCTCACGCAACAGACCGAGCAGGTAGCCCAGCAGATAAGCAGGCGCGTGGCACTTGCGCAGACCCATCACGTGCACTCGGGGCGCGCGCGCCAGCTGGGCGGCCACCGCGTCCCAAGTGGTGTCCGCGATGCTCGCGAAGGAACGCGCGATGTTCGCCTGGTCCAGCACCACCTGGCTCTCCCGCAGGCCCGCACCCTGCGCCACCAAGTGTTCGAGGTTCTCGAAACGGCGCAGCAACTGGGCCCGCTCCTGCAGCCGCTCCTGACAGAGGCGGGCCAAGCCGGGATATCCCTTCAGCCCGAGGCCATTCGCGAACCGCACCACCGTCGCCTCGTTCACGCCGACCGCGCTCGCCAGATCGGACACGGTCATGAACGCCACCGCCTCCGGGTCGGACAGCACGCGCTCGGCCAGCTTCTTGTGCGAGGCCGACAGCGAATCCCATCTGGCGCGCATCTCGGTGACCAGATCGTCGAATGTCGCCGGACCCGTCGCCGACTCCGCATTCGCGCCCACCGCGCCTCCTCCACCACTTCGACCACCACGAATTCTTTCCCAATCTATCCGACCGAGCCGACCGGGCCCCCGGGGTCGGCCCCCGATCCGAGGAGCAGGAAATCGGTCGCGCCGGAGAGCACATCCCGCCCCACCGCCCGGCTCGCACCGCATTTCGCGGCATTGTCGCGTTCGCCGTCTGCTGCACACCACCAACACGATTTCATTGGGGATGCCAATCAAAATCAGATATAGTTGGCGCAGCCAATGTTAGTGCCGCCAACGAAAGAGGCTCTCATGTCCACGAACACCCTGATCGCCGATCGCATCGAGATCGCCGATCTGTTCGCGCGCCTGGCGCGCCTGCTCGACGAGAAGCGATGGGAGGACGCGGCCACCGTCTTCGCCGACGATGTGGCGATCCACTCGCCCCGCAACGGCGAACTCCAGGGCATCGACAACCTGGTCGGCCTCATGCGAGAGGCCGAGGTCGCGGAGGAGCACACCCAGCACGTGACCACCGATCTGCTGGTGGACGTCCACGGCGACCAGGCGGCTGCCTCGGCGAACTCGCTCGTGTACTTCTTCCGCGAAGGCCGAGCACCCTATCGAACAAGCGGCCTGCGCATGGCCTGCACCGTCGTACGGACGCCTGCGGGCTGGCGACTCAGGGAGTCGCGGACCACACTCGCCTGGATGCACGAGGAGTGATCTCTCCCCACCCCGCCGGCTCGGCCCGGCGGGGGCCGGGATCGTTACCGCATAACCGGATCAGGACGCTGTCAGCTCGGCGGCGAAGAGCTCGCGCACCCGCTGCCAGGAATCCTCGGCGGCTTGCTTGTCGTACACCTCACGACCGGGGAAGAAGAAGGCGTGCCGAGCCTCGGGATACACCACCACGTCGTGCCGGACACCCGCCGACGACAACGCCGCACCGATCCGCTCCCGCTGATCGGCATCGATGATGTGATCCTGCCCGCCGAAGAACAGGGCCAGCCGGGCGGTGATACCAGGCGTCGCCGCCGACAGCGGATCCGGAACGCTCAACGCCATACCCGAGTCGGGCACCCATCCCGGGTAGTAGATGGCGGCGGCGCGCAGCGGCAGCCGGGTCGCCGCGAAATAGGTGACGTGGCCACCGAGGCTGAAGCCCAACATGCCGATCCGGTCACCGGCCCCGGCATGCTCGCGGGCATGCTCGGCGGCGGCGCGCAGGTCCGCCTCGACACCGTCGCGGGTCAATCGGCCCAGCAGTTCGAACGCGCGGGCCCGGTTGGCATCGCTCTCCTCGAACCCGGCAGAGGTCTCGGGACCGGAGCGGTGGTACAGATTCGGCGCGATCGCCACATACCCGAGGGCGGCGACATCGCGCACGACGGCCCGGACCTCATCGGTCAGCCCCCACAACTCGGCTCCGACCAGGACGAGCGGGTAGTCGCCCGCCCCCTCCGGCCGGGCGAGATAAGCCGCCATGGGTGTCGCGTCGTCCTGGGGGATTTCGATCTGCTCGGCCGTGATCTCGTATGTCACGAGGCCACTCTAACCGCTTCGGATCGCCACCGCGCCAGCGGAAATTGCGCACCGGCTCTCCGGAACCACGGGCACTGCGCCAGGACGCCCAGCGGACCGCACCCGGACGGCGGATCCGGCCCGACGTCCTCGGCTGCGCCGGGATCGTCGCCTACCCCATGCGTCGCGGCCCCCGACCTGACCGCGAGGACCCCGACTCGAGCGGCGAGGGTTCGCGCCGCACACCGTCACAGGTGGCAAGTCGTCCGGTTGCGGCGAAGTCGCTGCCGTGCCTGTAATGAGCGCGAACACCCGCCGAGGCGGGGTGAGACCCAGGTGGACGGCGTGGCGGTCCGCCGACCGCGAGGAGTATGCCGGGCAGGCGAGGACGCCCGGGTTCACACCGTGCCGGCGTGGACCAGGTGCGGCACCGAATTCGCGGACCGAGCTGCGGCTCCGACGCCATACGCGCTCAACAACTCTGTCGCAGCACGGTCTTCGACCCGTGTGAAGCCGAAGGACAGCAACGCATCGCGGATCTCCTCCGCGGTGAAGAAACTGAGCCATGGCTCACCGACCGCGGCGACGCGATCCGCGCGTGCCTGCCTGTCGTCGGCCACGACGTCATGCGGCGCCGAGGAGGGCGGGTACAGATAGTCGAAGACCACCTCCGCGGCGGCGGCGTGACCGGCGATGTAGCGCAGTGTGTCATCGACCGATGCCCTGGTCAGGTACATGACAACACCCAGCCAGACGAACAACGCGTCGCTGCTGCGGTCCAGACCGGCCGCGGCCAATCCGGCGGCAAGCGTGGACTCTTCGAAGTCGATCGGGGCGAACGTCAGCGATGGCGGGACGGCGATTTCGGCCTCGGCAAGCCTGCGCCGCTTCCATTGCTGGGTGTCGGGATGATCGACCTCGAAGAATCGCACGTTCTCGTGGGTATTGCGGTAGGCGCTGGTGTCCAGCCCCGCACCGAGGACGACTACTTGGTTCGTCCCCCGCGCCACCGCGGCCGCCACGACGTCATCGGCGAAGCGGCTGCGCGCCGCGATGAACAAACGCCGTCGACGAGCCAGGTCCGCGTCGACGCCTCGGTCGAATTCGCTCGCCACGACGGCGGTTTCGCCGACGATCCGCACAGCCAGCGGATCCGTGAACACCCGCGGCTCGTCGGCGATCTGGTGGTGGGCCCTCGCTCGCGCTACGGCCATGGCGGTTCTACTCGGTTCCCCGACCTGCATGCCGCCACCCTACCGATCGGACCAATAACCCACACACCGGACGGTGACCGTCGCCGCTTGACGCGCCACCACCAAAATGAGAGCATTGCTCTCAAGAAAGAGCGGTTATCACTGGAGGTAGTTGTGCTCGGCGCGGTCAAAGCGGCCAATCTCGGCCTGATGTTCTTGTTGGAGTTGAGCGTGCTGGGGAGCGCCGGATACTGGGGTTTCACCGTGAATTCGCAGTGGCCGATCAAGATCGTGGCGGGCATCGGCACGCCTCTGCTGCTCGCGGTGCTATGGGGACTGTTCGCCGCGGGCGGCGGAACCAATGCCACGTACCCGTTGCACGGCTTCGCTCGAATGCTGTTCGAATTGGCCTGGTTCGGCACCGGCGCATTGGCGCTGTACGGTGCCGCGTCACTCACCCCGGCCGCGATCCTGTTCGCCTGCTACCTCGTCAACGGCGTGCTGCGCCTGGCATGGAACCAGGGGTGACGCCGGCGCTGCTGCCGCTCGGCTGCGAGCAGCCAGTCGCAGACCCCGCCCACCGATGAGCGACGCGTGGTGGTGGCGCTATTCGGGGAGAGCGTCCTCGACGACGGTGTCCAAGTGCGCCGAGAGGTCGTCGACCAGACGGCCGAGCAGGCGAACGAGGTCGCGCTGATCGGACTCGGACCATCCGGACAGGGCCCGGTCGAACCAGCCGTCTATGACTCGCAAGTAGCGGCCGATCAGCTGCTCGCCGGCCGATGTGAGGGTGATCAGTCGGGCGCGCTGGTCGTCCGGGTCCGGGACACGACGCACGAGGCGGCGCTGTTCGAGACCGTTGAGCTGGCGCGTGACGTGCGGCCCGGCCACCTGCATCCGGGCCGCTATCTCCCCCACCCGCAAGGGCCGCCCGGCGGATTCCAGGATCACGAGGATCGTGACCGCGGGCCGTTCCAGAGTGATTCCCGCTGTCGCCGTGGCGGTTTCGAACAACTGCCCGCGGCCCAGCGTGTTGCTCAGCTGCGCCATGCGCGGCAGCAGCCCCTTCAGCGCATCATTGTCGCCGCTCATTTCCCACCTTGTCCAGATACCTAAGTTAGGTATATAGTACTCGGCATCCCACCCCTTCGAAAGTGGCGGCGTGCGGCCGAATAATAGATACCTAAGGTAGGTAGATGACATGCAGACCTCAACCGAAATCCTGATCGTCGGCGCGGGCCCGACCGGTCTGGCCCTGGCGATCGACCTGGCCCGCCGTGGCGTCGATTACCGCATCGTCGACCGCGCCGCCGGACCCAGCACGGCGTCGCGAGCCAAGACCATCCAGCCCCGGGCCTTGGAGGTCGCCGACGACCTCGGCGTGATCGATCGAGTATTGGAGCTGGGGCGGGTGCATGTGCCGACCCGGCACTACGACCGTGACCGTGTGATCTCCGAGGCCGTGGAGGCCGCGCTGGGCGTACGCGATCCAGGCGTGCCGTACGCGCCGGTGTGGTTGTCGCAGCCGCTGTTCGAGCAGATCTTGCGCGATCGGCTCGCCGAACTCGGCGGGCGGGTCGAGTGGGGAGCCGAGGTGACGGCTGTCGCGCAGACAGATGACGCCGTGGAGGTGACCGTGTCCACGACCACCGGTGATCGGCGAATGCGCGCCCTCTACGTCGTCGGTTGCGACGGTGGGCGCAGCGTGGTCCGGGAGCGGATCGGCGCCACACTCGCCGGGGTGTCCTATGGCGACCACCGCTGGTGGCTCGGCGATGTGCGGATCGAGGGTTTGGACGGCCGCTGCCAGCACGTGTGGATGAGTCCCGAGCACGGGATCCTCTCGCTGTTCCCACTGCCCAGCACCGATGTCTGGCAATTCCAGGCGTCCATTCCCGCCGATGACCCCGAGCCGGCCGCGCCGACGCTCGACCTGTTCCGGCGCCTGTTCACCGAGCATTCCGGACTGGGAGACGTCCGCATCGAGGATGCCGGTTGGTTGTCGCTCTACCGGATCAACGTCTGCCTGGTCGACCGTTACCGGGTCGGGCGGGTCTTCCTCGCCGGGGATGCCGCGCATATCCACTCCCCCGCCGGCGGACAGGGCATGAACACCGGCATCCAGGACGCCTACAACCTCGGCTGGAAACTCGCCGCCGTCCTCGACGGGGCCGACGAAACCCTCTTGGACACTTACGAACTCGAACGCCGCGCGGTCGCGCGGGCCGTCCTCGACGACAGCACCGACCGTATGCACGCACTCATGCGCTCCGCGGGCGACGGCGACGGAGCGTCGGCCGTCCGCAGGCTCACCGACGATTTCACCACCGGGCTCACCGTCGCCTACCCCGACAGTCCGCTCACCGGCCCCGGCCCGCGGACCGGCCGCGTTCGCGCCGGTGACCGCGCTCCCGACGCCATCGGTATCGAGGCCTCGTCCGGTCGCGAAGTCCGGGTATTCGATCTGCTGCGCGGTCCGCAGTGGACCCTGCTCACCTTCGACCAGGGCGACGCTCCCGACCAGGCCGACACCCGCGGCACCGCAGCAACGCGAACGATCCGGATCACCACCGACACAGCCACTACCGGAGCGGACACGCTGATCGATGGAGACGGCAGTGTCCACCGCAACTACGACATCACCGGCGACACCGCGGTACTCATTCGTCCCGACGGCTACATCGCAGCCGTGTTCCGCGACGAACCCACGATCGCGAGCGGGCGGCCCCGCTTGGCCGACATCGGAGAGGACGTGCGGGCGGGCGTGGAGAACGATGACTCGACGCGCTCGGCATATGGGGCGGATGGCAGAGCAAACCAGCCCGCGTTCGGGATGTTTCATAGGCCGCCCAACCGGCGTTGACAGCGCGGACGCGCCGTGCTCACCGCCGCGGCGAGACACTCCGGTGGACGGCCGGAGACCGTTTCCACCGATCTGGCACGCTTCGCCCTCGAACGCGTCGACCCGTCCTGGGCGGCCCGCTCTCATCGCGGGTCGAGGCGGTTAGCCTGAGCGGGTGGCACCGATCGGGCTCGAGCATGACACCGGGTGGGATTTTCGCCGTTCGTCCGCCGCCGCACCGGTGGGCGGCACGGCGATGATCGGGTATCGCGCTCATGGGGCCGGCGGGTTGGACCTCCGGGTCACCGCGCTACCGGCGGTCACGGTGCTGATCGAGTTCGGGGAGAACGAACTGATCGTCGACAGCACGGCGGGCCGGCAGGCACTCAGCGGCTTCGTCTCCGGGTTTCCGCACGGGACGATGCGGGTGCGCACCGAGCGGGCCGAATGCATCGAGGCGCGCTTGTCGCCGCTGCAGTTCTATTCGTTGTCGACTATCGATCCGGTCGATCTGGGCCGCACGGTAGTCGGCTTGGACGATCTGTGGGGTCGCGGGGCGCTGTTGCTGCGTGAGCGGCTCGCCGGTGCCGAGACTTGGGAGGAGCGTTTCGCGCTGACGAGTTCGTTCTTGCGGCAGTGCGCCGACCCTACCCGGGCCCCGGACCCGGAAGTCGTCGCCAGTTGGCGACGCATCGTCGCGAGCCGAGGGCGGGTCCTGGTCGGCGAGCTCGCCGAATGCTGCGGATGGAGCCGCAAACGGCTGTGGTCCAGGTTCGAAGCCCAGATCGGACTGACCCCGAAGCGGGCCGCGATGCTGGTCCGGTTCCGGCACGCGGTCGAAGGCCTGCTGACGGGTCTTCCTGCCGCCGACGTCGCGGCGACCTGCGGATACACCGACCAGTCCCACCTCTGCCGGGACGTGTCGAGCTTCGCGGAGATCACGCCGGGTGCGCTGACGGCGGAGCCGCTCACCGCCATCTCGAAACACCGCTACCGAGTGTGGGGAACATTCTTCCGGTGAACGCCTTCAGCTCTCGCCACCCTGTCGCCACGCGCCCGGGGCAGGGCTCCGAGAGCTGAAGACGTGCCCGTCAAGCGATCAGCATGTCGCTCGACACCTGCCACAGCCGGGCCGTGATCCTGCCGGTGGATCTGCGCGCAGACCGGTGAGACGGCACCGGAGACGGCGAAGCACGCCCATTTCGATCCGGCTGACTGTAATGCTGGCCGCACCGGGGTAGGCGTGGTTTCCTCTGACCCGATCATCCGGTTCGAGCGAAAGGCCCTGGTATGTCCGCCGATCACACAGCCGGCATCGCATCCGCTCCGCAGGTGGTCGAGTCAGGTGGTCACGTCGGCGCGCCGAGCACCGTGACGGCGGGCAATGCCGGGCTCTACTCGACGGTCGACCCCGTCGCACGGGCGGCATAACCCGTTCTCGTGACCGGAGGACTCGTGCCCACAGAACTCGTGTCCGGCAAAGAATCGGTTACGGTCGAAAAGGAGCGCGAATTCGGCCGTGCGGCGATTCGCTTTCCGCGTGCCGCCGGAAATCGAACCCGCTTTGTCCACGACTTTTCGCCGGCTCGCGCGGCTGTACACGGACAGGCACCGACCGGTCTTCGGCTGACGATGGGAATCCCGTGAATTTATGGAGCTATATCCGGGGGCGGGGCGAAGTCCTGGCGTTCCTGACCTATCAACACGCCTCCCTGGCGTTCCAAACCGTTCTGGTCGGAACGGTGGTCGCCGTCCTCATCGCGGTGGCGGTCTATCGGCTGCCGCTGCTGTCCGCGCTGTCGCTGACCACCAGCCGGGTCGCGCTGACGATTCCTTCGCTGGCACTGCTGGCTATCCTGCTGGTCCCGTTCGGGCTGGGGGTCGTCCCGTCGTTCGTGATGCTGGCGTTCTTCGCGGCGTTGCCGGTGGTCGGCAACGCGATCGTGGGGTTGCGGTCGGTGCCCGCCTCGGTCGTCGAATCCGCCCGTGGGATCGGCTTCTCGCGCCGGCGCATTCTGCTGACCGTCGAATTGCCGATCGCCTGGCCGGTGATTCTCACCGGTATCAGGGTGTCCACGCAGATGATCGTCGGGGTCGCCGCCATCGTGGCCTACGTCCTCGGACCGGGCCTCGGATCGCTGATCTTCAACGGCCTCTCCCGCCTCGGCGGCGCGAACTCCCTGGAGATGGCGCTCACCGGAACCATCCTCATCGTCATCATCGCGCTGGTGTTCGACGCACTCCTCGTCCTGCTCGGACGCCTCACGATCGCAAAGGGACTGTCATGACCGCGCATGTGACCAACGGGCCCGCTCCCGCGCCGACGCAACGCTCGGTGACCGGTGCGTCCATCACACTGGACTCGGTCGTCAAGCGCTACAAAGGCCAGGACAAGCCTGCGGTGCGGCGCCTCGACCTCGAGATCGAGGCGGGAGACATCGTCGCGTTCGTCGGCCCGTCCGGGTGCGGCAAGACGACCACGTTGAAGATGATCAACCGCTTGATCGAGCCGACCGAGGGCCGCATCTTCATCGGCGGCCGCGATGTCACCAGGGAGGACCCGGACAAGCTCCGGCAGTCGATCGGATACGTCATCCAGTCCGGCGGCCTGTTCCCGCACTGGACCGTCGCCAGGAACGTCGGCGCCATCCCTCGGGTGCTCGGGTGGGACAAGAAGCGCATCGCCGAACGCACCGAGTACCTGCTCGATCTGGTCGGTCTGGATCCCGCCACCTTCGCCGACCGGCTGCCGAAGGACATGTCCGGCGGACAGCAGCAGCGGGTCGGCGTAGCGCGTGCGCTCGCCGCCGACCCGCCGGTGCTGCTCATGGACGAGCCGTTCGGCGCGGTCGATCCGATCACCCGGGTTCGCCTGCAGGACAGCTTGATCGCGATCCAGCAGGAACTCGGCAAGACCATCGTGATCGTCACCCACGACTTCGAAGAGGCCACCAAGCTCGGCGACAAGGTGCTCATCCTGTCCGAAGGCGGGCAGGTCGAGCAGTACGCGAGCCCGGAGGAGATCCTCACCGATCCGGCCACACCGTTCGTGGAGGAGTTCGTCGGGTCCGGTGCGAAGCTGGCCTATCTGACCGTGTCGCGGGTGCGCGACGTCGCCTACGACGATGTGATCACCGCGCGGATCGGCGAGTCGGCGCGGGGCGTGATCGACCGCGCCGAGGCCGCCGGACAGACCTGGGTCGTCGTCGTCGACGAGGCCGGACGGCCCCGGTCGTGGCCTTCGCTCACGGAGTTGGCGACCAAACCGGAGGTCTCCGACTACCTCGATCGGCGGTTGCCCGTGGTCGCACGATCCTCGACGCTCAACGACGCGCTCGACGCCATGCTCGCCACCAGCCAAGGCGCCGCCCTGGTCACCGACGGCCGCGGCGCGGTCCTCGGCTCACTCAGCATCGACACGGTCACCGACGTGATCCGGACCAAACTCGCCGAAGGCCGCGCCGACGCGGAGGACCTCTCCTACGTCACCTACGTCGACGGAACCGATCCGGCGCCCACGCCGGTGGTCGCCGCCGACGAGGAACCCGGATCGGACGAACCGTCATGAGCCGTCTGCGCCGCCTGCCGATCGACGTGTGGTTCGAACCGATCGTCATCCTCGTCATCGCTGTCGGATACATCCTCTGGTACCGGTCGACGACATTCACCGCGACCGAGCAGGCGTCCCTCGGCTGGGACAACCTGCGGACCACGATCGCACAGCACATCGAGCTGACCGTGGTGGCCACGGTGATCGTGGTGGTCGTCGCGATTCCGCTCGGCATCGCGCTGACCCGCCCCGCGTTGCGGCGGCTCGAGCCCATCGCGGTCAATATCGCCAATATCGGCCAGGCCGCGCCCGCGGTCGGGCTGCTCGTGCTGTTCACCTTCTGGCTGGGCACGGGATTCCGCACGGCGATCGTCGGTCTCGTCGTGTACGCGGTGCTGCCCATCCTGCAGAACACGATCGTCGGGCTCCGGCAAGTCGATCAGCGCACCATCGAGGCGTCCCGCGGCATCGGCTATTCCGCCGCGCGCACGCTGTTGCAAGTCGAACTGCCGCTCGCGGTCCCGGTGATTCTGAACGGGGTGCGCACAGCGTTGGTGATCCTCGTGGGCACCGCGACGTTGAGCACGTTCATCGGCGCGACCAGCCTCGGCACGCTGATCACCACCGGCGTCACCCTCTTCCTGCCCAAACTGCTGGTCTCCGGCGCGATTCTGGTCGGACTCCTGGCGTTGATCATCGACTGGCTCGGCCGACTGGTGGAACTGGCCGCGACCCCACGAGGTATCTCATGAGATCGCCACGAGCCCGGCTGGTCACCCTGCTCTGCGCACTCGTCGTATCGGCGGCGGCGCTCGCCGGGTGCGGTCTGGTGAGCTCCTCGGGAACCTTCCACGACGCGCGCCTGCCCGGCGGTGATCGGCCGCTGGACGGCGCCGAGCTGGTCGTCACCTCGAAGAGCTTCACCGAGGGGGTGCTGCTGGGCAAGATCACCGCGACCTACCTGGCCGCGGCGGGCGCGAAGGTCACCGACCTGACCGGGGCGCCGGGGTCGGCCTCGTCCCGGCAGGCTCAGCTGGGCGGCGACGCCGATGTGCTCTGGGAGTACACCGGCACCGGCTGGGTCAACTACCACAACCAGACCGAGACGATCTCCGACCCGACCGAACTCTGGCAGCGCGTGCACGACATCGAGAAGCGCGACCACGATCTGGAGTGGCTGCCGCCGGCGAACTTCAACGACACGTACGCTTTCGGCGCCTCGACCCCGACCGCCGAACGCCTGCATGTGAAGTCGCTGTCCGACGTGGCCGCACTCCCGGTGCCCGACCGGACATTCTGCGTCGACGACGAATTCTTCAGCCGCGCCGACGGTTTCATTCCGATGCTGCAGAAATACGGTATCCCCTACAACGATCCGAACGGTGTCCCCTCCGGCAACGTCACGCGGATGGACGCCGGTGTCGTCTACACGGCCACGGCCAAGAGCGCCCCGTGCAATTTCGGCATGATCTACACCACCGACGGCCGGGTCAAGAACCTGAACCTGGTGGTCCTCGACGACGACCGGAAGTTCTTCCTGCCCTACAGCGGCACCGCCGTCGTGCGCGGCGCGATCATCGATCGGTACCCGCAATTGCGCGCGCTGCTCGCAACCATCTCCGAGCACCTCACCGACGAGCTGATGCAGGATCTCAACGGCCGGGTCGACATCGACGGCGAAGACCCCGCCGACGTCGCCTACGACTGGCTGAAGAGCGCGAGGCTGGTCGAGTAGGGCCGGGACGATTTCGGCCGCCGCGACATGCCCGGAATGGACCTCGCCCATCGGACAGTTGCCATGCATATGACCGAGATCGACAAGGACAGACTGGCTTCCGACACCGACGCGCTGGACGGCTTCAACCGCGGCATCGTGGAAGAGTTCCGCGCCAACGGCGGCGAGGTCGCCGGCTTACCGGGCGGCAGGCTACTGCTGCTCCACACGACGGGCGCGAAGTCGGGCGCGCCCCGGCTGTCACCGCTGGCGTATGTGACCGTCGACGGGCGGATGCTGGTAGTCGGCTCCTACCTCGGCTCGCCCAAGGATCCGGCGTGGGTGCACAACCTGCGTGCCGACGCGCGTGCCCGAGTCGAGGTCGGCACCGATGCCTATGCCGTGATCGCTCGTGAGTTGCCGCGCGACGAACGCGACCGGTATTTCGAGCGAGTTGTCGAGCTGGCGCCCGTTCTCGCGGACTACCAGGCGAAGACCGAACGCGTCATTCCGCTGTTCGAACTCACCCGCGTCTGACCCCATCCACCTACAACCTATAGCGCACCCGGGGGCTTGCGGCAAGACCCGGGTCGTGCCGCAGAATCGCTGGCTGCGGCGTTACTGCTCGATGCCAGCAGGCGAGCAGCGGCGTCCGCGCGGGATCGTCGAGCCACGAAACGGAGGGGCCTGTGTCAACTCAGGGGTACGAGGACGAATTGCGGTCCGAGCGGAGCTACGTGGCCGGGCTCTACACGCGGCTCGACGCCGAGCGCGCGCGAGCGAGGAGCGGATACACCGCCGCTCTGCGCGGAAACGGCGGAACGCCGATGGAACGGGATGTCGAGGTGCGCACGCTGGCCAGGGAGGTGAAGCGGCTGGACGTGGCGGACAACGGGCTGTGTTTCGGGCGATTGGACGCCTTGTCGGGCGAACGTTCCTACATCGGCCGGATCGGCCTGTTCGACGCACAGAACGAGTACGAACCGCTGTTGCTCGATTGGCGGGCGCCCGCGGCGCGCGCGTTCTACGTCGCCACCGCCGCCAGCCCGGAGAACATGCGCAGGCGCAGGCAATTCCATACCCGCGGGCGCCGGGTGGTCGATTTCACCGACGAGGTCCTCGGCCGCCCCGGCGGCGCCGAGCGAGGCGACGCGGCGCTGCTCGCGGCGGTCGACGCGCCGCGTGGCGAGGGGATGCGCGACATCGTGGCGACGATCCAGGCCGAGCAGGACGAGATCATCCGGCTCGACCACCCGGGCGTGCTGGTGATCGAGGGTGGCCCCGGCACCGGCAAGACCGTCGTGGCGCTGCACCGCGTCGCGTATCTGCTCTACACCCAGCGGGAGCGGATGGAACGCCACGGCGTGCTCGTGGTCGGCCCCAACCCGGCGTTCCTGAACCACATCGGCCGCGTTCTGCCGTCGCTGGGCGAGACGAACGTCGTGTTCACGACCACCGGCGACCTGGTGCCCGGCCTGCACGTCACCGCGGAGGACGACCCGGACACCGCCCGGCACAAAGGGTCGCTGCGGATCCTGGACGTGCTCGCGGCGGCCGTAGCCGATCGGCAGCGGGTACCGGAGCATCCGCTGTCGATCGAATTGTCCGACGTCACCGTGCGAATCGACGCCGAAACCGCGGAGTGGGGCCGGGAGGAGGCGCGGGCGAGCGGGCTACCGCACAACGAAGCTCGCGCCGTGTTCACCGAGATCGTCACCTGGGTGCTCACCGAGCGGGCGATCGCCCGCATCGGCCGGGGCTGGCTGACCCGCGACGACCGCGAAGCATGGGAGAACCTGCGGTCGGACCTGCGCGCGGAACTCGCGGACAACGACCGGTTCACCGCCGCGCTCGACGAACTCTGGCCGACCCTGACACCGGAGACGCTGTTGGCGGAGCTGTACGAATCCCCGGAACGGCTGGCAGCGGCGGGCGCCGACCCGGCCCTCCTGCGCCGCAGAGGCGATGCCTGGACGGTGTCGGACGTGCCGCTGCTCGATGAATTGGTCGATCTGCTCGGCCGTGTGCAGCGGGACGACGACACCGAGCGGGAACAGCAGGCCCAGGCCGAGTACGCGGCGGGTGTGCTGGACATTCTGGTCAGCCGCGAGGACATGATGGACGACGAGGACCACTTGTTCGCCCAGGACCTGCTCTACGCGGAGGATCTGGCGGATCGCTTCGTCGAGCGCGACACCCGGGAACTCGCCGAACGCGCGGCGGCGGACCGGGACTGGACCTACCGGCACGTCGTGGTGGACGAAGCCCAGGAACTGTCCGAAATGGATTGGCGGGTGCTGATGCGGCGCTGCCCGGGGCGATCTTTCACGATCGTCGGCGATCTCGCCCAACGCCGGTCGGCCGCCGGAGCGACCTCGTGGGGCGCGATGCTGGATCCGTACGTACCCGGCCGGTGGGTCTACCGATCGCTGACGGTGAACTACCGCACCCCGGCGGAGATCATGACCGTCGCCGCCGAGCTGCTCGCCACGTTCGCACCCGGCGTCCAGCCACCGGAGTCGGTTCGCGCATGCGGCGTACGGCCGTGGTCCAGGCAGGTCACCGCCGACGAAATAAGTTCCGCCATAGACGAATTCGTCCGCGACGAAGCCTCACGCGAAGGCACCAGCGTCGTGATCGGGCCACCGGAGGTGCCGGGCGCGGTGGCGGCGGCGGAGACCAAGGGTTTGGAATACGACGCCGTCCTGGTCGTGGAGCCGCAACGAATTCTGGCCGACGGCCCGCGCGGCGCGGCCGAACTCTACGTCGCCCTCACTCGCGCCACCCAACGTCTCGGCGTGCTGCACCAAGGGCCACTGCCGCAGGCGCTGACCGGCCTCGCCGAAACCTCGACGCCCGTCGGGGCCGGAGACCGCTGGCGCGGTCAGCCTTCCGGGTAGAAGACGAACAGCGTGCAGCCGGTCGCAGTCCCCGGCACGTGCCACGATCCGGCCGGGGCGTGCAGGAACGTCCCGGCCGGGTAGTCGCGCGCGCCGTCGTTGAAGGTGCCCGCGACCACGTAGACCTCCTCGGGGCCGGGCTCGTGGACGTCGCGGCGCGGCCACGACGTACCCGGGTCCATCTCCAGCAGGTTGGCGCTCGCCCCGGACGGCCCGGTCCATAGGTGCCGAACCCGGATTCCGGGAAATAGCTCCCGGATCGGGGATTCCGCGACGGACACAGAGGTGTAGCCCTCCTGGGCGAGGATTTCGGAATGCATGGCCTTCACGGTGCCGCCTGGAAGCAGACCGAGAAAGTGTCCAGTCTGCCGCCACCGGGTACATTCTTGCCATGCATCGCGTGGTAGCCCTGGTGCGGCCGGTGCAGTCGACATTCGAGCTGGGCTGCGCCGCGGAGGTTTTCGGCACACAGCGGGCCGGGGTGCCGCACTACTACGAGTTCGAGGTGTGCACGGAGACGCCAGGGCCGGTACCGACATCGGCCGGGTACACGCTGGAAGTGTCGCAGGGCCTTTCGGCGCTCGCTTCCGCGGACACCGTGCTCATCCCCGGCTGGGCGCCGGTGGAGGCGCCACTCTCGGCCGCCGTGCGTTGCGCGCTGCTGCGGGCGCACGCCCGTGGGGCGCGGCTCGTCACGATCTGCTCCGGAGTGTTCGCGCTGGCCCGCACGGGCTTGCTGGACGGACGCTCGGCGACGACGCACTGGGCGCGCGCCGCACAGCTGGCGCGGGAATTCCCGGAGGTTCGGGTGGAACCGGACGTGCTCTATGTGGACCACGGCGATGTCGCCACGAGCGCCGGAGCGGGCGCGGGCATCGACCTGTGCCTGCACCTGGTCCGGAAGGACCATGGGGCAGCGCATGCCACGCTCGTCGCGCGGCACATGGTGATGCCGCCGCACCGCGAGGGCGGCCAAGCACAATACGCCCCGCCCGCACCACCCATGGACGCGCTGGACGGCCTGCTCGAGTGGGCCGGCGCGCGGCTCGGGACAGCGCTGTCGGTCGGCGATCTGGCCGCACACCTCAGCGTTTCGCCGCGCACGCTGGCCCGGCGTTTCGCCGATCAGCTCGGCACGAGCCCGGGGGCATGACTGCTGTCCCGCCGGGTGGCCGAGGCGCGCACCCTGCTGGAGGAGACGAACCTGCCGGTGGAGGCGATCGCGGCACGGGTCGGCCTGACCTCCGCGGTCAACCTGCGCCGCCGCTTCCGCGCCCAGGTGGGCACGACCCCGGGCGCCTACCGGCGAGCGTTCCGGGGCACGGGAATACAGGTCTGACAGGGAAAGTCACCGAGGCGACCGCTCATCCGCGGGTAGTCGGCAGCCCACGGTCGCGGTGATCGTCATCGACCGGGCATCGGCGAACACCGACAGTTCGGTGTTGCTGTCCCACTCGGCCCCATCCGAGCCTTCGAACGTGACGTACCGGTCCGGTGACGATGCCGCACCCGGCAGCATGTCCGTCGCACCCACGGACGCGGCCGGCGCTCGGGCCGTTTCCTGGAACCCGGGCCAGGCCCCGACCGACGCCATCCGCTGCTCGGCCACCTCCGAAGCCGGTAGTCCGGCCAATTCCGCTGCGGCGGTGGCGATCTCCTCGGCCGAAGGCGGCGGAGCAGGCTCACCGAGCAAGGTCGCGCATCCGCCCGTCCAAGCCGCGAACGCGAGCCCGGCGGACCAGCGCAGCGCTACGGTGGGCCATCGCAGTCCGGTCATCGTCTCCCACGTTTCCCGCGGCCGCACGGATCGGGAGTCCGCTTCCCGCGCAATTCTATTCGTGGCGGGTGATCCGGGAGCGACAACGTGGCGCTGCGACGATCGCGACCGGTGTCACGGCCACACTCGTCGAATCATTGACTCAATGACACAGTCTTTATATGTTTGTATCATGAGCGAGGGTTCCGACGGCGTCGACGAACGGATCATGGACGCCGCGCTCGAACGCATCCTGCAGGTCGGGATCCGCCGGTCCAGCCTGGAGGACATCGCCCGCATGGCCGAGCTCAGCCGGATCACCATCCACCGCCGGTTCGCGGGCAAGGACAACCTGATCCAAGCGGTGCTGGCCCGCGAGACCCGACGCATGCTCGCGGAGGTGACCGCGATCGCCGCCACCGCCATCGACGTGGACGCCCAGATCGAGGACACGATGCTGCACGTCCTCTTGCAGACCCGCATCCACCGGCTGGTCACCCAGCTGCTGCGGGTCGCGCCGGACGAAGCGTTGCGCTTCTCCACCGTCCAGGGCGAACGCCTGGTGTCCATCGGCATCGAGTACATCGTCGGCATGCTCACTCATGCCCAGTCCGCGGGCCTCGTCGACGAGTACGACCCGCGCCCGGTGGCCGAACTCGTCGCCCGCCTGGCCCACTCGCTGATGCTCACCCCCGGCGGCGGCAGCGTCGACTTCACCGACGACGACCGCGCCCGCGCCTTTGTCCGCACCACCATCGTGCCTTTGATGAAACACGGCATCACCCGCCCCGACGAGGAGCCCACCCATGACGACGTCCGCGACAATCCCGGCCCGGCATCCCGATCGGCCTCGTAAGGCGCCCGGCCTCGGCCCGCTCGCCGCGCTGCTGCGCATCGGGAAACCCTCCCCGCAGCGCTGGCAGCTGCTCGGCGCCTCGTTGCTCGTCGGCGACGAGCCGATGGACAGCCTCGTCGAGTGGATGTACACCGAAGGCATGGCCGTCACGCGGCCGTTGTTCGAGCAGGCACTCCGGTCGGGCATCGACAGCATCCCCGGCGCGCCCGCGCCGCTGCGCGAGTTCTTCACCGCCGTCGAGGACACCCCTGCCTGGGTCGACCCGAAGTTGTTGCGCGACGGCGAGCGTGTGTTCCGTTCCGGCGGCAACGACGGGCTGTATTTCGCCCGTGACGTCTCCTTCATCGGCGGCTATCTGGCCTCCGGTTTCAACAAGACCCTTCTGCGCACCGGCGCCCTGGAGAAAGGCCCCGCCCGCCGGTTCGCCGAGACCCTGCAATGGGCGATGGACGTGTCCACCGAGAACGGCATGGACCGTTACGGTGTCGGCTACCGCTCCACCCTGCACGTGCGCCTCATCCACTCGCTGGTCCGCAGGCACGTCGCCGCCATGCCCGACTGGCGCACCGGGGAATGGGGCCTGCCGATCAACCAGACCGACATGGCCGCCACTCTCGTCGGTGCCCTGCTCGCTCCCGTCGTCGGCGGCATGGCGCTCGGCGTCATCCTCTCCCCCCGTGAGCTGGCCGCCGCCGCCCACCTCACCCGCTACGTCGGCTGGCTGATCGGCGTCGAAGAGCAATGGCTGCCCACCAGCTTCCGCGACGGCATCGCCATCCTCGACCACTGCTTGACCGCCATCACCAATCCCGACGAGACCAGCCGCCAGCTCGCCCTACCTATGGCCGACGATCCACTGAACTGGTCCTATCCCAACCTGCCCACGCTGCGCGGCCGGCTCGCCCGCTCCCAGCACCTGTCGGTCAGCAGCGCCTTCCTCGGACCCAAGGCGATGCGTATCCTCGGCCTGCCCGCCTATGTCCCGCCCTGGTACCCGGCGCTGCGCATCCCGGTCAACCTCGTGCGCACCGCCTACACCCACCTGACTCCCGGCGGCCTCGACCGCGCCGCCATCCACGGACGCGAGCAGCAGGAAGCCTTCCTGCGGCGCCTCATCGGCGAAACCAGCGCCACGATAGGGCATTCCGCGCCGCGGCTGGATCGCACCGCTTGACCGCCGATGCGGCAGCGCGACCCCGCCGGTGCTGCGGGACAGCCCATATCGGCGGCGCGTCGGAGAATCTCGCGACGAGCCACCGCTCCATCTGGACCACCGCCGCCGCGCACCGAGCACCATTGCGCTACCAGCTCATCACGACGACCGAGACCGCGAAAGGCACGGCGAACCTCAGGTTCTGCTTCACCGACCGACCACCTGACCTGACGAACGGCTTTCCGGCTGACGCCGCCCGGGAAAGGCTGCCGTCGCTGGGTTCACGCTTGTCAACACGTCCTGATGCCGACGCCGCCCGCGCGGGTGCGAGCACACACGGCGAGGAGCCGGCCCACCGCAGCGCCGACCTGGACGAACAACCCGCGGCAGTCGGCGAGACGGTGAACCGAGCGCGGTAGCCGAGGCCGTTGGTTCGGGCATGCGACGCGGACGAGTATGCGCTGTTGTCGACAACGTCACCGGTCGGTCTATCTACACTGACAACGCTGAGCACCACCGGATCGACGCCTTGTCCGAAACCACACTTCGACGGAGAAGTTCTATGTCCGGCCGCCGGAACCCCAAGCGCAACAACAACTCACGTCGTCCGAGTACCGTACCGGCGATTCGGTATCCGGCCCGATCCGTCATCGACATCCTGCTGCCCGCCATGATCACGCGCCGCAGCGGTGCGCCGACCACCGACACCGGCCTCGTCCACGTCTGGGGTTTCACCGGCACCGGCGAGGACGACAGCGCGAGTGCGGCGGGCTTCGCGGAATTCTCGCCCAACGACACCCCCACCGTGGCGGGCTCTCCCATCCTGGACATCGCCGGGCGGATGATGGCGGGTATGAACGGCCGCCTGTGGGGATTCGGGCTGGCCCACCAGGCCGCCACGGACGCCGTCGTGCACGGGATCGACAACCAGCCCGACACGATCACCCCATCGCCGGACGGGCCGGAAGAATCCTCCACCCCCAAGGAAGTGTGGGCCGCCAGCATCTTCGACGCCCGCGGAAGGGAGATCACCCAGCTGCGCTACGTGCATCTGCCGGAGCTCGAACCGATCACCTTCGACAGCGACACCCTCGATCGGCGCAGCACCATTCACGACTGGATCGACCGAGTCCAGACCGGAGTCATCTCGGCGCACGTCTGGGCGGCGGCCCTTGCCCTGGACGCGGAACGCAACCGAGCCGTCCTCGCGCAACTGGAACAGCGCCTGCTGAGCTGACCGCGGCGCCCGCCGAACCCGATGGGATGGCGTTCGGCGGTGTAGGTGTCGAGCAGACCGCCGGGCGCCCAGGCCGGCATGAGCCCGACCGGCCCGGCGCCGACCACCACCACTTCACGTGTCTCGTTCATGCGAAACACTGTGCGGCGGACGGATTGCCCGGCACTCGCACCGGCATGCATGCCGCTTGCGCCGGAGTCGTCACCACCTGAGTCGGCAGACACTCGAAGCGCTCGCTCGATATTCCCCGCCGGGTGAGACCGCCTTGTCAAAGCTGGGGAGAGACTGGCGGACGTTTGCGCTGGTCATGCGAGAATCGTGGACATGGGCACCCCCTACGACCCGTTGCAGGCGGATCCCTGGGGGCGGGCACGATACGGTCTGCTCGCACTACCGGCCAAGGTACTCGGGTCGGATCCGACCCCGCCGGCGTCCTCGGCGGTCGCCGATACCCGGAAACAGATCGAGAGTCTGATCGCCCCACCACAAGCCTCGGCCACGCTGCGGGAAGTCATCGAGTTCACTCGAAACGCCTTGGATCTCATGGTCGACCAACTCGGCAACGGACACCCCGAGGGCATTCCGGACCTGATCGTCCTGCTCGATGAGGCCGACTTGTACGACGTGGCCAACGAGTCCATCGTCACCACGCATTACAACGAGAAGTCCGGAAAGCTGGCCCGCCTTGCCGACGATCTGAAAGCCCAAGCCACGGAAATATCCGGCAAGGTGGGCGACGTGGCGAAGGACAACATCGCGTTGATCGGAACGATCGGAGACGAGGCAGCACGTCTCGCACCGGTGCTGCAAGCTGCCACGGTGGCGGTCTCGGCGCGCTCGAAGAAATTGTCGCCGACCGAGGAGAAGGCCCTCCTGACCGAAGTCGTCGCAACCCTCGTGCGGGTGGAGACGAAATTCGCCGCGGTCGCCGGGCACAATGCCGACCGGGCCGGGACCACGGGCCCGCTGAGCCTGGAGCAACTGGAGCGGATCTTCCCCGGCACATCCCGCGCGAAATTGCGGGAGTACCTGCCCTACCTCGACCAGGCGATGCGCGACTTCGGGATCGACACGCCGAAGCGGGAAGCCGCTTTCCTAGCCCAGATCGGGGTGGAAACCGACGACCTGAAAACGCTCGACGAATACGGTGACGACGAATATTTCAACCGCCTCTACGGGCCCGGCTCCAGCGTGGGCCGAAGCTTGGGCAACAACAAGCCCGGCGACGGCGCCCGCTTCCACGGCCGTGGCGCGTTGCAGCTGACCGGTCGCAACAACTACCGGAAGGCGGGCGACGCCCTCGGTGTCGATCTCGTCGGCGATCACAAGCTGGCCGCCGATCCGAAGTACGCCTTCGCAACCGCTGGGTGGTTCTGGGACGCCAAGGATTTGAACGACCGGGCCGACGAATCGGATGTCGGCGCGATCACCAGATCGATCAACGGAGGTTCCAATGGCGCTTCGGAGCGCAAGGAGAACTACGACCGTGCCCGCAAGGTACTCGACGCGGAATGAACGCAAATTGTTCGCCACGCATCCGCGGACCTGTGCAAATGGTATCCAAGCGTTCGCCGTCGGTTCACGAACGGAGTTGCCGCCGATCGACTGACGCGGTCGGCGCGGCCCGTGGCAGCGGTCGGCGACCACGTTCGCGATCGGGCATCGTCCGACACGGTGCGCGGTCCCGAGCGTCTTTCCGACCGTCCCCGGCGCCTACGATCCGGTCATGGCGGAGATCAGGAGTGAGCGGCGGGACAAGGTCGCGGTCATCACCGTGCACGACCCGGATCGGCGGAACGCGTTGACACCGGCGCTGTCCGAACAACTGGCCGCCGCGGTGGCCGAGGCCGAGCGCGATACCGGCGTGCACGCGGTGCTCATCACCGGAACCCCGCCCGCATTCTGCGCCGGAGCCGATCTGAGCGCGCTCGGTGCGGCACGCGAGGAAGGGCTGCGGGTGATCTACGACGGATTCCTCGCGGTCGCGCGCTGCGCACTGCCCACCATCGCGGTGGTCGGCGGCGCCGCCGTCGGCGCGGGACTCAATCTGGCGCTGGCCGCGGATGTCAGGATCGCCGGTCCCCGCGCGCGGTTCGACGCGCGATTCCTGCGGCTCGGCCTTCATCCCGGCGGCGGGATGACCTGGATGCTGCAACGCGCCGTCGGACCGCAACAGGCCGCCGCGATGACGCTGTTCGGAGAGATCCTCGATGCCCGGTCGGCGCTGAGCGCCGGATTGGCGCACCGGGTGATCGACGGCGATCACGACGCGCTGCTCGCCGGAGCGATCGACTTCGCCGGCGGCGCGGCCGAAGCTCCGCGCGATCTGCTCATCACCACCAAGCGCACCATGCGCCACACCGCGAACCTCGACGCCCACGCCGATGCCGTCGACGCCGAGATCGTGCCGCAGGTCGCCTCCCTCGACTCCCCGGAATTCGCCGCGCGCCTGACAGCGAAGCAGGCGGAGATCGGCCGATCGAGATGAACGGCGGCGGCGCGGTGTGGGCGGAGGTCGGCGGAGCCGGACGAAATCGGTTTGGCGTTTCCGGCGGCGGGTAGCCGCTCCGAGACCGCATAGGAAGCGCACGACTCTGCGGCCGATGGTTCGTGTCCGAATCGCAGGGTCCCTTCGTGTGTGTCGGGTGCCTTGCGACCACGGAGACCGACAGGAGGGCCCTATGCACTACATCGATGACACCAAACACCTGCTCAGCGATCTCGTGGGACGGGTGATCGAGTCGGCGACCAGCTACTCGGGCAGCCAAACCGTGACCATCGCCCGGCCACGAGCCGAGGTCGAGCAGTTCTGGCGCGACCCGACGAGCCTATCCGAGGTACTCGGCGAGATCGCCGAGGTCAGATCTCCCGCTCCGTCGACCTACGAGTGGAGGCTGCACGCGGGCGCCGACGGACACACGACCTGGAAGACCACACTGCGCGAGGAGGACGGACACTTCCGGTTCGTCGGCTCCGCCGACCAGGACGCAGGCCAGGGTCTCGAAATCGAACTCACCTTCCGGGAAGCACCGCGAAATCTCGGGACCGAAGTGACGATGCGAGCCCGGACCCCGCTGCCCGACCTGCTGACGGGCGCGGGCATGTTCACGCGCTCTACCGAGCCCGAGCCCGGCTGCAGACCGGCGAAATGCCCACCCTGGCCCACAATCCGAGCGCCCGCTCTTCCGCTCGGTGAACAGGAGGAGACATGCACGCGCTCTGCTGGAACGGCGTCAACGAACTCGCCGTGGAAACCGTCCCCGATCCGGTTCTGGTCAATCCGCACGATGTCATCGTCCAAGTCCGCCTGACCACCACCTGCGGGTCCGATCTGCACTTCATCGACGGATATCTGCCGGGAATGCGGGAAGGCGACGTCTTCGGCCACGAATTCATGGGCGAGGTCGTAGAAACCGGAGCCGAAGTCACCTCGATCGCCGTGGGTGACCGTGTCGTGGTCCCGTCCTTCATCGGGTGCGCATCGTGCTGGTATTGCGACCACGAACTGTATTCCCTCTGCGATACCACCAATCCGAACAGCGCTCTGCAACAACCGCTTTTCGGCTACCCGACCGGCGGAATCTACGGCTACACCCATCCCTTCGGGGGTTATCAGGGTTCCCATGCGCAATATGTCCGTGTCCCCTTCGGCGACACCAACTGTTTCCGGATACCGGAGGGCATCACCGACGAACAGGCATTGTTCGTGTCCGATGCCGTGCCGACGGGACTGATGGGCGCCGAATTCTGCGACATCCACCCCGGCGACACCGTCGCGGTGTGGGGCAGCGGCGGCGTCGGGTTGATGGCCGGGCACACGGCACGCCTGCTCGACGCCGAGCGGATCTTCGTCATCGACCGCCTTCCCGAGCGGCTGCGTGTGGCGGAAGAGCAGTTCGGCGCGGAAACCATCGACTACACCGCCGTCGACAGCGTTTACGAGGTCCTGCGGGAAAGTACCGGTGGGCGCGGCCCCGACGCCTGCATCGAGGCCGTCGGGATGGAAGGACACGGCACCGGACTCCAGCAACTCTACGATCGGGCCAAACAGTTGCTCCGGCTGGAATCGGATCGCGCGACACCGCTGCGGGAAGCGATTCTCGCGTGCCGGAAAGGCGGCATCGTCTCGGTGCTCGGCGTATACGGTCTCACCGACAAATTCCCCATGGGCGCCGTGACGAACAAGGGCCTCACCATTCGCACGGCACAGCAATACGGCCAGCGGTTCGTACCCCGCATGTTCGATTACATCCAACAGGGCGATCTCGACCCCTCCTACCTGATCACCCACGACATGCCGCTCGACGACGCGGTATACGGCTACGACGTCTTCAAGCACAAAAAGGAAGGCTGCATCCGATCCGTTTTCCGGCCCTGAGCGGGCCCATGTGGCCGCAGCGCCGAGATAGCTCGTTGGTTGCCCATCCGATCCGGTCGCCGGATCCTCCGCGCCTCGTCGGCTCGATCGAATCGCCGCAAACGCCCACGCGCTCTGCGCGGCAGTGGGTACGCTGCGCGACGACCCTCGAGGCGGCCTCCGCGCGACCCGTACCGCGCAACTTCCGAACAAACTCTTGACTCGTTCCAGAAAACGGACGAGACTTCCGAGCATGCCAACGGCCTCGGAGTTCCAGCAGATGCTGCGAGGAGTTTCGCTACGTGTGACCCGCCCGCGGGTCGCGGTGCTCAGCGCGGTGCACGACCACCCGCACGCCGACACGGAGTCGATCATCCGCGCTGTTCGATCCGCGCTGCCCGAGGTGTCCCACCAAACGGTCTACGACTCCCTGAACGCACTCACCGCCACCGGCCTGGTCCGGCGTATCCAGCCGTCCGGGTCCGTCGCCCGCTACGAATCGCGGGTCGGCGACAACCACCATCACGTCGTATGCCGAGGGTGCGGGGTGATCGCCGATGTCGACTGCGCCATCGGCGAGGCCCCGTGCCTGACCGCGTCCGATGACAGCGGGTTCTCGATCGATGAAGCCGAGGTCATCTACTGGGGCCTGTGCCCCGATTGTGTGGAATCACAGGCTTCCCGATCACATTCGTGATCGCAGCCCACATCACTCATTCAGGAAGGAATGCTGTGTCATCCGATAGCCGCCCGCCCAATCCTGACACCAAGACCCACAGCGCGAGCGAGAGCGAGAACCCGGCGATCCCGTCCCCCACCGCGAAGACGGACCACCGCCCCCGCAGCAACAAGGACTGGTGGCCGGAGCAGATCGATGTCTCGGTGCTGCACGCCCATACGTCCAAGTCCAACCCGCTCGGGGAGGACTTCAACTACCCAGAAGAATTCAAGAAGCTCGACGTCGACGCCCTCAAGGCCGACGTGGCGGCGGTCCTGACCAATTCGCAGGACTGGTGGCCCGCCGACTACGGCCACTACGGCGGCCTGTTCATCCGGATGAGCTGGCACGCCGCGGGCACCTACCGCATCTCCGACGGCCGCGGCGGCGGCGGTCAGGGCGCGCAGCGTTTCGCGCCGCTGAACAGTTGGCCGGACAACGCCAACCTGGACAAGGCGCGCAGGCTGCTGTGGCCGGTCAAGCAGAAGTACGGCAACAAGATCTCCTGGGCCGACCTGCTGGTGTTCGCGGGCAACGTGGCCCTCGAATCGATGGGGTTCAAGACCTTCGGCTTCGGCTTCGGCCGGCCGGACATCTGGGAGCCGGAGGAGGTCTTCTGGGGTCCGGAGGACACCTGGCTCGGCGACGAGCGCTACAGCGGTGACCGCGAGCTGGCCAACCCGCTCGGCGCCGTCCAGATGGGCTTGATCTATGTGAATCCCGAAGGGCCCAACGGTCAGCCGGATCCCGTGGCCGCGGCGCGCGACATCCGCGAGACATTCGGCCGCATGGCGATGAACGACGAGGAGACCGCCGCGCTGATCGTCGGCGGACACAGCTTCGGCAAGACGCACGGCGCGGGCGATGCCAGCCTGGTCGGCGCCGAGCCGGAAGGCGCTCCCCTCGAACAGCAGGGCCTGGGCTGGAAGAGCGCCTACGGCACCGGCAAGGGCAAGGACGCCATCACCAGCGGCCTGGAGGTCGTCTGGACCGCCACCCCGACCAAGTGGGGCAACGGCTTCCTGCAGAACCTCTACGGCTACGAATGGGAGCTGACCAAGAGCCCCGCCGGGGCCTGGCAGTGGAAGCCGAAGGACGGTGCGGGCGAGGGCGCGATCCCGGATCCGTTCGGCGGCCCCGCGCGTACGCCGACCATGCTGACCACGGACCTGTCGCTGCGCGAAGACCCGATCTACCGGGAGATCACCCGGCGCTGGCTCGATCACCCCGAGGAGCTGGCCGAGGCGTTCGCCAAGGCGTGGTACAAGCTCCTGCACCGCGACATGGGCCCGATCAGCCGCTACCTCGGCCCGTGGGTTCCCGAGCCGCAGCTGTGGCAGGATCCCGTTCCCGCCGTCGATCACGAGCTGATCGACGAGCAGGACATCGCGGAGCTGAAGAGCAAGGTGCTCGAGTCCGGCCTGTCGGTCGCGCAACTGGTCAAGACCGCCTGGGCCTCGGCAGCCAGCTACCGCAGCACCGACAAGCGCGGTGGCGCCAACGGTGCCCGGATCCGGCTCGAGCCGCAGAAGAACTGGGAAGTCAACGAGCCGGACGAGCTGGCCAAGGTGCTGCCGGTGCTCGAGCAGATCCAGCAGAACTTCAACGGTTCGGCCTCCGGCGGCAAGAAGGTCTCGCTCGCCGACCTGATCATCCTGGCCGGGTCCGCGGCGATCGAGAAGGCCGCCAAGGACGCGGGCCACGAGGTCACGGTGCCGTTCGCACCCGGACGCACGGACGCCACCCAGGAGAACACCGACGTCGAGTCGTTCGCGGTGCTCGAACCGCGGGCCGACGGGTTCCGCAACTACACGCGGACCGGCGAGAAGGCTCCGCTGGAGCGCCTGCTGCTCGATCGGGCGTACATGCTGGACGTAACGGCTCCGGAGCTGACGGTGCTCATCGGTGGTCTGCGCGCTCTGGGCGCCAACTACGGCGGCACCGACCACGGTGTGTTCACCGACCGGCCGGGCGTGCTGACGAACGACTTCTTCGTCAACCTGCTCGACCAGAACACCGAGTGGAAGGCATCGGAGTCGGCGGAGAACGTCTACGAAGGCTTCGACCGCGCCTCCGGTGCGGCGAAGTGGACGGCGACGGCCAACGACCTCATCTTCGGATCGCACTCCGTGCTGCGGGCGGTGGCCGAGGTGTACGCGCAGGACGACGCCGAGGCGAAGTTCGTCGACGACTTCGTCGCTGCGTGGGTCAAGGTGGTCGACAACGACCGGTTCGATCTCGCCTGATCGATATTCGACGATCCAGGCCGGTCCTTCGTGGCCGGCCTGGATCGTCTCGTCACGGACCTATATCGAGCGCGCGACCTCGTCGTCCGGGCGGCGCCCGGTGGTCATGTACAGGGTGCGGCGGCCCACCTCGACGGCGTGGTCGCCGAAGCGTTCGTAGTAGCGGCCGAGCAGAGTGACGTCGACCGCGGCTGCGGTGCCGTTGTCCTATCCTTCGGCCAGGATCGCCTCCAGTAGGTCGCGGTGCAGATCGTCCATGGTGTCGTCGCGAGCGTCGAGGTCCGCGGCGTCGCCGGGGTCGGCGGTGGTCAGCACACCGACCGCGGCGTCGGCGAGGTCGACAGCCGCCGCACCCATGTGGGTCATCAGGTCTCGCACCGGTTCGGGGACCACGCCGGCGGGATGCCTGCGTCTGGCGGCGTCGGCGATGTGCTCGGTCAGCGCGCTCATCCGGGTGAGGTCATCGACCAATTGCAGCGCCGTCACCACCTGCCGCAGTTCTCCCGCGACGGGAGCTTCGAGGGCGAGCAGGGTGACCGCGGCGTGCTCGGCGTCCTCGCGCATCGCGGCGGTTTCGGCGCAGTAGTCGATGGTGCGTTCGGCCAGCTCCAGATCCGCGCCGAGCAGGGCGTCGGTGGCCATCGCGATGGCCTCCCGATTGCGCACGCACATCGCTCGCAAGTGGTCGGCGAGCTGCTCGAGGTGATCGTGGAAGCGGGTGCGCACCCCTCCATCATCGCGCGCATCCCGCCGGCGCGCTGCGGGTCCGCGATCGCGCACCGGTCGACTGCCGGAACCTGAGTTAACATCGTGGTTTGCCTGAGAAAGCTGTTCGTCGGCCGTGCCGCTGCCGGTCGGGCTGGAAGGGGCGGGTGTGGATCTGCCATCAGCGGGGCCGTTGACGGCGCGGACCGGTACCGCCGGGACGTGGTGGTCGTGTTGCGCCGCCGGGATGTCGATGCCGTGGCGCACGCTGCAGCCGCGACGTCGCGACACGGAGTTGCTCGACACGCTCACCGACGCGGGATTGCCCCCGGCGCGAGCCAGGGTCCGGCTGACCGCGCTCATCCATGGTGTGCGGCCCGCTCCGGCCTACGGGGTGATCGAAGGAGCGTTGCGGCCGCCCTCGGTAGCGATCGCTATGACCAGTTTTCTGGTCGAACACCCACAGGCTCGTTTCGTGGTCGATCCGGCGATGTGCGCCGACGTACACGCCCGGGTCCTGCCGCAGCTGCGCCGCCCGTATCGCGATCTCGTCGCTCCACGTAAATCGCTTGTCGGCCTGGCCGATGCGCTCGCGATGTCCGCTGTCCCCGTGGACGCACTCGACTTCGCGATCGCGACGCACATCCACTGGGACCACGTGGCCGGACTGCTCGACCTGCCGGCATCCCTCGCGTTGCGGGTGACCACGGCCGAATTGGGATGGGCGACGAACCCCGAGACGGCCCCCGTGGGCGTCGCGGAGTCGCTCGGCTCACGACCGACACCGGCCTTCGACCTCGACGGGCCTCCAGTACTCACCTTTTCCCGCAGCCACGACCTCTTCGGCGACGGCTCGGTGCTGGCGGTGGACCTTTCCGGGCACACCCCTGGCAGCATCGGGCTCGTTCTCGCGGTAGCGGACGGGGGCACCGTGCTGTTGGCGGGCGACGCCGTCTGGCGGCGGGAGCAGATCCGGCTGCTGCGCGAGAAACCCCCGCTGCCAGGGCTTCTCGTCGACCACGACCGATCCGCCGCGTTCGCAGCGATCCACCGCCTGCACCGCCTGCCCGCGGACGTCGAGGTCATTCCCACCCACGACCACACCGCGGCGAAAAGATGGGCGCATCGATAACCGCGCGGTCTGGTGTACTGGGCCGCCCCCTTCGCCAGCATCCGTGACCCGGAGCCGCGCTGGTCACCAGACGCGGCGTACCTCGCTCATCTCCTGACGCGATCGATGAGGGCGGGCAGCTCAGAGGCGGCCAGCGGCGCCCGGAACTTCTGATCCGCGGTCTCCGAACCCGCCGGATCACAAGAAGACGGGGCCAAGGTCCCGCGGCAAGTGTCGGTTCGACTCTGTGCACGGTCTTTCACGCCGCATAGCGTCCGAAGTATCCGCGTTCGGCGAGGCGCGGTGCGGAGGAGAGCCAGCCATGCGTGCACGAGTCGTCTACGAATCGATGTTCGGCAACACCGCGGCGGTCGCGGAAGCCATCGCGGAAGGGCTGCGCGAGCACGCCGACGTCGAAGTCGTGCCGGTGGCCGCGGCCGCCGAAGTGCCCGCTCCGAAGGTGCATCTGCTCGTGGTCGGCGGACCGACCCGCACCTTCCGGCTCGGCCGTCGGCGTACCCGCCGCGACGCCACCAAGCGAACCGATGCGCCGATCGCCGATATCGGTGTCCTGGAGTGGCTCGAAGCGGCACTGCCCGTTCCGCGGGGGCACACTGCCATCGCGTTCGCCACCAAACCGGCCGGTCAGTCGTGGCCGCCCGGATCGACCGCACGCGGCATCGGAAAACGACTGCGGCGCTTGGGCTATGCCCTCGCCGACGACCCGATGGATTTCCTCCTCGAAGACTCGACCGGCCCGCTCGGTCCAGGAGAGCTGGAACGCGCCCGTGCCTGGGCCGCGCGCATCGCCCACACCGAACTGGATCGGATCTCGCACCCGGATTGCCGGCACCGGAACGATGCACGAGATCAACGACTCGACCAATGGGCAGCTCCGGCTGACGACCGCGGTCGAGCGGTACCGCCGCACAGGCGGAAGAGCCGGTGATCATCATCCGCCCACCGAGTTCATCGGCAGCCGAACCGTCGCTCCCGCCTCGAGCCGCGCGGTCTGGTCCCGGCAGGTGACCTCGATCGGCGGCGACGCGCCGGGATCCGAGCTGATCTCGACGCCATCGCCGCTGACACGCACCGTCAGCCGATGGCCGCGATAGATCATCGGAAACGACAAGGCGCCCAAGGACTCCGGCCAATACGGGCAGAACACCAGGCGGTCACGGCGCAGCTCCATACCGGTGAAACACCGTTGCAACAGATCGACGCTGCCCGCCATCGCGGCGAGGTGAATCCCCTCCGCGGTGGTTCCGCCCTGGATATCGGCGACGTCGGAGCCGAGTACCAGATCGAAGAACTCCACGGCGCGCTCCCGGTTGGCCCGCGCCAGCACCCACGAATGCACCAGCGCGCTGAGCGTCGAGCCGTGCGACGTGCGCGAGAGGTAGTAGTCGATCGTCCGCGGAATCATCTCGGCGGGCAGTTCGTATCCGAGATGGCCCAGCAGTTCCCGGAGTTCGTCGGCCGACAGTAGATAGAACAGCATCAGGACATCGGCTTGTTTGGCGGCGCGATAGCGGTTGACGTCGTCGCCCTCGGCCTCGAGTAGCCGGTCCAGCCGCTGGATGTTGCCGTATCGACGACGGTAGTGATCCCAATCGAGTTCGGCCAGTCGCTCGTATCCCTCGAACTGGCTGATGACTCCGTCGTGGAAAGGGACGTACATTCGCCGAGCGACAACGGACCAGTGCGCCGATTCCGACGGTCGCACCGACAGCTTCTCCAGCAGCTCCGATCGTTCGCGCGGTGCCAGCAGGGCGAGCGCGTCGATCGCCCGCAGGATCACCCAGGCCGCCATCACATTGGTGTAGGCGTTGTTGTCGATACCGGCCTCCGGCGCGTCCGGATAGCCGGAATGGAACTCGTCCGGGCCGATCACGCCGCGGATGGTGTAGCGGTCGCGCTCGGCGTCGTAGCGGGCCAGGCTCGACCAGAAACGAGCGATCTCCACCAGCAACTCCGCCCCGCATCCGACGAGGAACTCCAGGTCGCCGGTGGCCTGGTAGTACTGCCAGACGTTGTAGGCGATCGCGATCCCGATGTGGTGCGCACGGCGGCTGGGATCCGGATTCCAGCGTCTCGACAGCGGATTCAGATGCATCCGCTGGCTTTCTTCACGGCCGTCACTGCCGGACTGCCACGGGAACATCGCCCCGGCGAGTCCCGCTTCCGCGGCCGCTCGCCTGGCCTCGGGCAGACGGCGATAGCGGTACCGCAGCAGAGAACGGGTCAGCTCGGGAAACCGCGGATTCAGCACGGGAAAGACGAACAGCTCGTCCCAGAACACATGACCGCGATAGGCCTCACCGTGCAGGCCGCGCGCGGGCACGCCCACATCCATGTTCGTGGTGTTCGGTGACAAGGTCTGCATCAGGTGCAACAAGTGCAGGCGCACGATGCGCGTCGCGCCCTGGGCGCCGTCCAGGTCGATCCGCAGCCGCGCCCACAGATGCTCCCACGCCACCGCGTGTCCCTCGAACAGATCCGCGTAGCTGTCGACGGCGTCGATCCAGCGCGCGGCTTCCTCGTCGGGTCCCGCCGTGGCCGGATCACGTCCGGTGAACACGGCGACGATCTTCTCCACGGTCACCGCGTCCCCGCTGGTGACCGGAACCGTGAGATCGTGCCCGATCAGGCCGTCCTCGTGGATCGCTTCGCATGCCGGGTCGATGGGCTCCCCGCCGCGTCGCAGACCGGTGCGGGTCGCGACGGCCACCGGTGTTCTCGAGGCGCCGGTCCGCGCCGAGAGCAGCACCGATCTCGCGGACAGGTGGACGGCGTGTTCGGTCACCAGATGGGTGTCGGACAGGTCCCAATACCGCTGCACCAACTGATTGCGCACGGATCCATCGATCGCCGAGCGGATGGTCAGTTCGCCCGACCAGTTCTCGGCGGTGATCGTCGTCGCCATCGCGCCCGAGTGCGGACGATGCATGGCGGCGAACCGGCGTTGCGTCACCGCGGTGATCCGACCCGACGGATCGCGAAAACGGAACCGCCGCACGAGTTCGGCGCGGCGCAGATCCAGCTGCTGGCGGTAATCCAGCAAGTCCGCGGTATCGATGTCGAACCAGGGGCAGCGTTCGATCCGGAAGGTCAGCGGGAGCCAATTCGGCAGATTGACCAGACTTTCGTTGTCGACCACGTGGCCGGTGATCGTGTCGGAGAGCCGGTTGTACACACCGCCCACATACGTACCCGGGTAGTGGACCGCTCCCGCCCCGCATTCCGGAGCCGCACCGCGGGTGGCGAAATAACCGTTGCCGACCGTACACAGCGACTCCCGAAGCTTCTCCCGGGCCGGATCATATCCATCGAAGTCGAGGGTCCACGACTCCGGCGCGGCCGCGACGGTATCGGGTCGCAGCCTGCGGGCCAGCCGATCGAGGAAGTCGCGGACACGATGCGGCCCGTCGATCGCGTACCGGGCGGCGGTGTGCCTGTCACCGGTCTCCTCGTGGCGCACCACGATGGCGAGCCCATCCGCTTCGACGGCATCGAACGCGTCCTCGTCGGTCAGATCATCGCCGAGATAGACCGGCAGCACCGGGACGGTGAGATGGTCGAGAATCCACCGCACCGCGGCGCCCTTGTCCCAGTCCACATCCGGACGCAGCTCGGCGACACGCCTGCCATGGGTGACGCGCAAACCCGCCGTGTGCCCTGCCTCGTGCACCGCGGCGACCACTCCCCCGACGTGGTCCGCCGTAACGTTGCGGTAGTGAACGGCGACCGCGAACCGCTTGTGCTCCACCATGATTCCGGGGACGTCCCGCAGGCGACGCCGAAGGTCACCGGCTGCCGCGGCGAGCGCCTCCTCGGCGCCGGGCGCGGCACCGTGCACGTGCCCGGTGCCGTCCGGCGCCACCAGATCGAAGCCGTGACTGCCCGCGTACCAGATTCCGCCGACGCCGACGCGGGCACGCAGATCGGCGAGATCGCGTCCGCTGACGACCGCGACGGGGCATTCCGCGGCCAGCTTCCGCAATGCGGCCGCCACGCCCGCGACGGGTTCGGCGGCATTCGGATCGGGGACGATATCGGCGACGGTACCGTCGAAGTCGAGCAGCACCGCGACCTTCTCGGTGCTCAGACGGTCGGCGATACGTGGCCAGCCCTCCTCGACGTCCGGCAGCTCCGACATCCGCCGGAAGCCCCCGCGCAACCGCACCCGGGCGAGGTCATCGACGACGACGTCGGCTCCCCGCGCCAGCAGCCCATCCGCGTTCGCTCGCCGATCGACACCGATGACCAGCGCGAAGCCCCCACTGCGACCGGCGGCGACGCCTGCCTCGGCATCCTCGACCACAACCGTCCGGTCCGGTCCGGCCCCGAGTCGGCGCGCGGCCTCGAGCAACATCGCCGGATCGGGCTTCCCCGCCAGGCCCAATGCCTCGGCATCGTTCCCGTCCACTCGCACCGTGAACAGGTCCGCGACACCGGCGGCCGTGAGCACCTGCGCGCAATGCCGGCTGGCGGAAAAGATGCCCGTGCCGATGCCCGCGGCCGTCAAACGACGAACGAGGTCGACGGTCGACGGGAACACCTGGACACCCTCACGTGCGACGCGCTCGCGGAACAGGCGATCCTTGCGGTTTCCGAGCCCACATACGGTTTCGGCCGTCTCCGGATCGGCCGCGGTGCCCCAGGGCAACGCGATACCTCGCGCCGCGAGGAAGTCCGCCACGCCTCGATAGCGTGGTTTGCCGTCGACGAAGCGGAGGTAATCGGTTTCGGTGAACGGCGACCGGTCCTGTCCGGCGCCGGCGGGACGCCGGGTGAGGAAGTCGTCGAACAATTCCGTCCACGCCGCGGCGTGCATCGACGCGCTGTCGGTCACCACCCCGTCCATGTCGAAGATCACCGCGTCGTGGCGGCGCGAATCGATCCGCGGTGTCGCCCGCACACCGTTGCCCACGACTTCAAGCCTGACCGAGCCGCCGGTGTCCCGTCCAGGGACGAAAGTCCGCAACAACCGCCTGACCTGGGGGCCACCAGCGACGAGATCCGGGACCAACGACTGTTTTCCCATCGGCGTGGGAGACCTACCGTCGGCCATATGAACGAGCTACCCACCGGAGAAACCATCGAGAAGGCCGTCCTCCTCGCCGGCCGGGCGCCGTCGCTGCACAACAGCCAGCCCTGGCACTGGACGTTCGACGGCCAAGCGCTGCGGCTGTTCGCGGTACCCGAACGCCGCCTCCCGGCGACCGACACCGCCGGTCGTCAGATGCTGATCAGCTGCGGTGTCGCGCTGGGCCATCTCCGGGCGGGCATGTCCGCTGCCGGATGGCGCACCCTCGTCGCCCATTTCCCCAACCCGAATCGTCGCAATCATCTCGCCACCCTCACGTTCCATCGGTCGCATTTCGTGACCGACGCCGACCGCGCCCGCGCCGACGCCATCCTGCGCAGGCACACCGACCGGCTGCCGTTCGCGGCACCGCCCGGATGGCCCGATTTCGAAACCGTGCTGCGCAGCACGTTCGATTCCGCCGACGCCACGCTGAACGTCCTGCACGACGACAGCCGCCCCACGTTGGCCCGCGCCTCGGAGATGACCGCGTCGCTGCGCCGCTACGACCCGGATTACCACGCCGAATTGCAATGGTGGACGGGGCACGTCGTGGCCGACGCCGGTGTCCCCAAAGAGTCGCTGATCTCCGAGCAGGAACGGCAGCGGGTGAGCGTGGGCCGCAAGTTCCCCACCGTCTCCGGTGACCGGCGCGGTGAGGTCGCCGACGACCATTCGGTGATCCTCGTCCTCTCCACCGACAGCGACACCCCCGACGACGTGCTGCACTGCGGTGAGGTGCTGTCCACGGTCCTGCTGGAGTGCACTCTCGCGGGGTACGCGACCTGTCCGCTGACCCACCTGACCGAAGTCCCGCAGAGCCGCGCGCTGGTCCGCACGCTGACCGACGGTTTCGGCTTGCCGCAGGTGCTGGTCCGGGTCGGCTCGGCGCCCGAATCCGCGCAGGACGTCCCGCTGACGCCGCGCCGCCCACTCTCGGAGATCCTCGAAATGTCCGGTCCACAGGGCGAGGTGGACTGAGGCCACATCGATATCGGGACGTTCGCCCCCGCTTTCCGGGCAGCAGTACCCTCCCCTCGCCCCCGCCCCTCGAGCAAGCTGTGTGCTATGTCGCCCCGTCGTATACCTCCATGTCCACCCGACGGAACTCCGGACCCGGACTCGGTGCCGCTGGCGGTTCCCGCGGTGGTGCTCGCTGCGATCATGCTGATCGGGATGCTCGTGGCGCTCGTCCTGTTGCTGCCCGATTGGGCGCGCGACTACGGCGCGGGCCTGGTGTATCTGGCCGTGTTGATCTATGCCGGTCTCGCGCTGCGGCTGTTGTGGTGGGGCGTGACGATCCTGCGTGCCGGGGTGGCGGACACCGAGGAGTAGAACGTTGTGCGGAGAGATCACGGCGGCCTCGCGCCGGACCGGCCGCCGACAGCGGCGACGGTGACCAAGGACCCTGCGTCGCGGGCGGAACGCCCGTATCCGCCCCGGACGATCCCGCGAAGACTCGAACCATGACCGCGAACGACGAAGCACCCGCCATTTCGGTACCCGAGCATCGGGTGATCCTGGCTGCGTTGCGGCTGGCCACCCGCGCGCCGTCGGTGCACAACACCCAGCCGTGGCGGTGGGTGTTCGACGGAACCCGCCTGCACCTCTACACCGACGCCGATCGGCTGCTGCCCTCGACCGACCCGCACGGCCGCCAGCTGGTGATCAGCTGCGGAACCGTCCTGCATCACGCGCGAACCGCCTTCGCCGACCAAGGCTGGCACACCGACACGGTGCGCGTGCCGGATCGGCAGCGACCCGACCATCTCGCCGTGATCGAATTCCGGCCGTGGACCGACCCGCCCGAGGGGATCCACACCCGAGCACGCGTCATCGACCGGCGCCGCACCGACCGGCTGCCGATGCTCGAACCGCAAGGCTTCGCAGGCCTGCTACACCGGCTGCGGATGCTCACCTCCCCGCACGAGGTGGAACTCGACGTCTTGGACGACAGCGCCCGGCCTCGGCTCGCCGCCGCCTCGGAACAGATCGGTGCGCTGCGCCGCCAGGACTTGCTGTATCAGACCGAACTGGAATGGTGGGCCGGGCATTCGGAGACGCTCGAAGGCGTGCCGGCCTCCGCGCTGGTGTCCGACGCGGAATTCGCCCGGGTCGGAGTCGGGCGCGCGTTCCCCCCGGCGCCGCGTTCGATGCGGCGGGCCCGGCTCGATGATCACGCGCGGCTGGTTCTGCTCGGCACCGACGGGGATTCGGTGACGCGCTGGCTGCGCACCGGCGAAGCGCTGTCGGCCGTGCTGCTCGAATGCACCGCCGCAGGCCTGGCGACCTGCGCGCTCACCCATGTCACCGAACTGCCGACGACCCGGGGACTGCTCGCCAGTCTGGTTCCCCGTCCGGCGACACCTCAGGTGCTGCTCCGTGTCGGCACCGCACCCGACGACGCCGACATGGTCCCCCCGACTCCCCGGCGCCCGGTCACCGACGTCTTCACCGTCACCGGCTCCCGCTGAGCCCACCGACACCCGAAGGGCGGCGGCCCGCGCCCATGGCACGACGAATCGAGGAGGACGCGGTGGAATACCGGATCGCCCTGGTCGAGTCCGCACCGGAAACGGTGCTGCGGATGGCACGCAGGCTCCGTCCCGACCCAGGTCTGCTCGGCGAGGACATCGCCGAGGGAATGCGGGAAGTGACCCGCGTCGTGCGGCAGGCCGGTCTGGTCGCCAGCGGCGCGCCCACGATCACCTTCCGCGACGACACACTCGGAGGCGAAGCGGCCGCGGTGGAATTCGGCGTCGCGGTGGAGCCCGCACCCAACCTCGGGCCCAGCTCCGGCGCGCAAGTGGTCGTCCTGCCGGGAACTCTCGTCGCTCGCACCTGCCACCGCGGCAGCTACCGGGACCTCGCCGCCGCGTATCAGGCGCTCCAGGAATGGCTGCGTGACAGCGGCTACCGGCCGATCGGCCCCCCCTACCGAGGCCTACCTCATCGGCCCGGACGAGGTCACCGACGCCCGGCGACTGCTCACCGAGATCCGGTTGCCGGTCGCCCCCGCCGTCACCGTGGCGGTGCATCTCGACGCCCCTTTCGAGGAGGCGGTGCGCAGGACCAGGGATGCCTTGCGCGGTGCGGAACTGGCGGTGATCGCCGAAGTCGACCTGCAGGCCACGCTGCGCGAGACGATCGGCGAACAGATCGAGAACTACCTGCTGCTGGGCGTCTGCGACCCCCAGCTGACCTACCGGGCGCTGTCGGCCGACCGCCACGCCGGGGCGATGTTCTCGTGCGGTCTCGTGGTGCGCTCGACCGACACCGGCACACAGGTCGAGGTCGCCGATCCGGAACTGCTGGTCTGCGTCACAGCGCAGCCGGGGCTGCGGTCCGTCGCGGGCGAGCTACGGCGGCGGCTCGCCGCCGCATTGGCTGTCCTCCGCGATTCGTCGCCCGCGCGGACGTGATCCGGTCGCGTCCACGGCGATCCGGCATCCGGGGTGACCATGGTCCCGTCAGTGCGGGTAGGAGTCCTCTCACCGGTCCCGGCTCGGACGAGCAGTCTCGTGGATATCGCACCTCGACCACGATTCACCCGTGAAAGGCACACGTCATGAGCTACCACCGCGACCCCCTCGCACCCGCGGTGCACACCGCGCACGAGTGGCTGCGCACTCTGACCGACGAACTCGCCACCGAAGACCGGGCATTCGCGCACCGCGCACTGCGCGCCTGGCTGCACACGGTGCGTGACCGCATCGGTGTCAACGCGGCCGCGCACCTGAGCGCCCAGCTGCCCGAACTGCTGCGCGGGATCTTCTACGAGGGCTGGGTGCCCGCACACGTGCCCTTCCCGCACGACGTGCCCTCCTTCCTCGATCAGTTCGCACTGGAAGCAGGCGTCTCCCGAGACGAGGCCTACGCTCTCGCGGGTGCGGTGACCGACGCGCTGGCCGATTTGTTCTCGCCCGGCCAGCTCGATCACGTGTTCGCGCTGTTGCCCGAAGATCTGCGGGCCGTCCTGCGCGGAGCCGACCTCGCGGGCACGTTGCAGCAGGACGCCACTCCGGTCACGCGACCCGAATCGTCTCGTCTCGACGAGCTGGACGGCCGGCTACGTGCACTCACCGACGCGGTGGCGGTGCTCGCCCGCAGCCTGGAAGATCTTGCCGGCGGCGAACCGCCCGACAGCGCGCAGGTCTCCGCCGCGCAGCAAGCCCACCGGATTCTGATCGCCGAAGGCCTCACCCGCTCGGAGGCGCCGACCTGATCGCTGCCGGGCTCTCCCGACCGGCCCTACCGGATACTTCGCAGCGCGGTGTGTCGCACCGTGAGTGACATGCCTGCGCGGCGAGTCCCGTCGCCACCCAGGAAGGGACTTTGGTCCGTACCGAGCGGCGTGCCCGATGCGTAGTGTCGACCCCACCCCCGCCCCCGGATTGGACACTCGATGATCACGGTGTTTCTGGTCGACGACCATGAGATCGTCCGCCGCGGCCTCGCCGACCTGCTCTCCGAAGACCCGGAACTCACCGTGATCGGCGAAGCAGGCGACGTCGCCCAGGCCCTCGCCCGTATTCCCGCACTCCGGCCGGACGTCGCCGTTCTCGACGTGCGCCTGCCCGACGGCAACGGGATCGAACTCTGCCGTGACCTGCTGTCCAAGCTCGACGATCTGCGCTGCCTGATCCTGACCTCCTTCACCGACGAACAGGCGATGCTGGACGCGATCCTCGCCGGAGCCAGCGGCTACGTCGTCAAGGACATCAAGGGCATGGAGCTGGCCAAAGCCATCAAGGAAGTCGGCGCGGGGCGCTCCCTGCTCGACAACCGCGCCGCCGCCGCCTTGATGCAACGACTACGCGCCAACACCCACCACGACGGCCCCTTGGCCGGGCTCACCGATCAGGAACGCAAACTGCTCGACCTCCTCGGCGAAGGACTGACCAACCGCCAGATCGCTCAGCGCATGTTCCTCGCAGAGAAGACGGTGAAGAACTACGTATCCCGCCTGCTCGCCAAGCTCGGGCTGGAACGGCGCACCCAGGCCGCGGTCTACGCCTCCAAACTCCGGTCCCGGCCGTCCGGTTCCACCATCGACTCCTGACCGGTGGCGCGTCCATATCCGCTCGGCGGTGGCGTTCATTTCCGGAACCAGGTGAAATATTCTTGAGCCATGGCGAGAAGCCGCGCTGACGGCGTTTCAGGGGCGCATATGACTGATTACGCGTCGGCCGACCCCTACTCCGTGCGCGATACGCTTTCCCAACTGCGGCTGCGCGAACTGCTCGGCGAGGTCAAGGATCGCATCGAGCAGATCATCGATGCCCGTGACCGCATGGACGGCTTGGTCGAGGCCATGCTCACCGTTACCTCCGGCCTCGACCTCAACCGCACCTTGCGCACCATCGTGCACACCGCCATCTCCCTGGTCGATGCCCGCTACGGCGCACTCGGCGTCCGCGGCCACGACCAGCAACTCACCCAATTCATCTACGAAGGCATCGACGAACCGACCCGCGAGTCGATCGGCGACCTCCCCCAAGGCCACGGCGTCCTCGGACTACTGTTCAGCCAGCCGAAACCGATCCGGCTCGACAACCTGGCCGACCACCCCTCCTCGGTAGGATTCCCCGCCCATCACCCCCCGATGCGCACCTTCCTCGGCGTGCCCGTCCGCATCCGCGACGAAGTATTCGGCAACCTCTATCTCACCGAGAAAGCAGGCGGCCAACCCTTCACCGAAGACGACGAAGTCATCGTGCGAGCCCTGGCCGCCGCGGCCGGAATCGCCATCGACAACGCCCACCTCTACGAATCCGCCCGCACCCGCCAAGCCTGGATCGAAGCCACCCGCGACATCACCACCGAATTCCTCGCAGGCACCGCCCCAGGCCAGGTCCTCACCCACCTCGTCGAAGCCACACACCGGCTCACCGGCTCCGAACGGACCTATCTCGCGGTCGTCCCGGACTCCGAGGGGCCACCCGAAGAGATCACCGAACTGCTGATCACACACACCGGGGGCGCCGCGCACGACCAGCGGCTGATCAAGCTGCCGTTGGGAGACACCACCATCGGTCAGGCCTTCCGACAGCGTTCTCCCCAGCGGGTGGACGACGCTCGCCGCGCGGATCTCGGCAAGATCTTCCCCGACGCCGGGCCCGCACTCGTGCTGCCCATGCAGACCTCCGATTCCACGGTGGGCGTGCTGGTCGCGCTGCGGGCGGTGGATTCGGCGCCCTACAACAACGAGATCCTCGAACTGACCTCCGCCTTCACCGACCAGGCCGCGCTGGCGATGCAACTGGCCGACGCACAACGGCGCATGCGGGAACTGGACATCCTCTCCGACCGCGACCGCATCGCACGCGACCTGCACGACCACGTAATCCAGCGGCTGTTCGCCGTCGGACTGAGCCTGCAGGGCACCGTCCCCCGCACCCGCGTGCCCGAAGTGCGCGAGCGGATCAACGAGGCGATCAACGACCTGCAAGATGTCGTCCAAGAAATCCGCACCTCGATCTTCGACCTGCACGGCGGCGACAGCGCGCGGGTGCGTCAACGCATCGAGGAAGCCATCCGCCAGCAGACCGCGCCCAGCGGCATCCGCACCTCCGTGCGCATCAGCGGGCCACTCTCGGTCGTCGATCCCGAACTGGCCGATCACGCCGAAGCCGTTGTGCGCGAAGCGGTCAGCAACGCCGTACGGCACTCCGGAGCCGACACCGTCTCGGTCGAGATCACCGTGGCCGACGACCTGACCATCGTCGTCGAGGACGACGGCTGCGGGGTGCCCACCGACGTCGCCCCGAGCGGTCTGACGAATCTGGCCCGGCGCGCCGAGGAAGCGGCCGGGACCTTCATGATCACGGCCGGTACCGAACCGGACGGGCGTACCGCGGGCACGCGGTTGTGCTGGCAGGTGCCGCTGCGCTGACCGCCGGAGTCATGTGATCGGCGACCCGGAGCCGACGAGCGAGGAGGGTTATGGCCGAGGAGCCGATCGAATGGGGCGGGGCGCTGTGGGCCGCCGCCGACCTGGTGACGCCGATGGCCATCCGCGTGGCCGCGACACTGCGGCTGGCCGACCACGTCGCCGCGGGCAGGCGGACGAGCGAGGCGCTGGCCGCCGCGGTGGACGTGAACCGGGACGCGCTGGGGCGTCTGCTGGACCACCTGGTGACCGCCGGTGTGCTGTCTGGTGGAAGTACCGGCGGCTATGGACTGACGTCGTTGGGTGAGCGCCTGCGGGACGATCATCCGGAAGGCGTGCGGCGCTGGATCGATCTGGAGGGGGCCGTCGGGCGCGCCGATCTGTGCTTCGTCCAGCTGTTGCACACCGTTCGCACCGGTGAGCCCGCTTTTCCACGTCAGTTCGGCCGGACGTTCTGGGAGGATCTGTCCGCCGATCCCGCGCTGGGAGCGTCGTTCGACGCTCTGATGGGCTCCCGGTTGGCGGCGGATGCCCCGGCGGTGGCCGACGCCTACTCATGGGGCGCGCTCGGTCACCTCGTCGATGTGGGTGGGGGCGACGCCAGTTTGCTCGTCGCCCTTCTTCGCGCCCATGGCGACCTGCGCGGGACGGTGCTCGACTTGGCCGGCCCGGTCTTTCGTGCACGGCAGGCCATTTGCTCGGCAGGCCTCGAGCACCGGGCCGACGCGCAGGTCGGCAGCTTTTTCGATCCCCTTCCCGCCGGAGCGGGCGGCTATCTGCTCTCGGGTGTCCTGCACGACTGGGACGACGAGGCCGCCGTTCGCATCTTGCGACGCTGCGCCGACGCGGTTCCGGAGCACGGGAAGGTGCTCGTTCTCGACCACATCGGCGATGCCGACGGTGGCGCACCCGATACCGAAGGCGACCTGCGGATGCTGTGCTACGTCCGCGGCCGGGAACGCCCCCTCGGCAGGCTGCGCGAGATCGCCGAGTCGGCCGGTCTACGGGTCGGCTCGGTCATTCCGGCCGGTTCCCGCTCGATCATCGAGTTACACCTCGCCGATCGTGAAGGCCCCGGCCGAGCGTCCACGTCGCTGCCCATCGCTGAGCCATAACCCGCCAAAACCTCGCTGCTGCCTCCGTCGATCGCCGATCCCCGTTCATACAGCTGCCCGGCGGTGGCGCCGGAGTAGGCGGTGCGGTAATTCGGGCATCATCCGGGTGAGCGCGTTCGTCGCGCCGATGAGTGTGCGCGCAGGGATACGAGCCAACTCGTCGACGGTGGCCGGACGCCCAGTTCCGCGGCGATCGTCGCGGACACCGCTGCGGTGATCCTTCCAGCAGGGCGTTGCGCGAAACGCTTGTCGCGGTGGGAGATTCGGATGTGCCTCACGACTCGAAGAGCAAGTAAAGGCCGGTGAAGGTGAAACCGACCATGGTCAGCATCAAAGCCAGTTGACCCGTCACCCGATGGGCCCGCGGCAGCAGTCGCAGGCAGCGGTCGTGCGCGGCGGCGACGCCGAGAATATGGCCGATCACCACGGCCAGCACCTTGATCGTCCCCAGCACCGCGGGATGTGTGGACAAGAGGTAGGCGACGTCGCGGTCGGCCAATCCGGCCAGGTTCCATCCTCGTCCGAACGGATCCGCGAACAAGAGCACCGTCGCCTGGCCCTTCTCGACCAAGAAGGTGAGGTAGTGGGCGATGAGATAACCCGCGACGATGGGGGACAGACTGTACGCGAGGCGGGCCGGGAGCAGTTTCCGGTCGGCTTCGGGCAGGCCTCCGGTCGCCCTCGCGGCGGTACAGAACAGGCCGCCGACGACCACGATGAAACCCAGCAACCCCAGTGTCTTCAGCACGGTCGGCAGGAACTCGTATCCGCCGCCACCGGCGTCGGCCAGCAGGCCACGCCAGGAAGGGAAGGTGCTGAAGCTGTCGAACGCGGTCGAGCCGAGCAGGGTGGCGGCCACGGCCACCGCGGCCACCCGGACCGGAGTTCCCGCCAGATTGTCCAACGGCGATCGCAGCACGAGTTCACCGGTATCGCGACGCCCCAACGGGCTCAGCCTGCCCAGCAGACTGCTGTACACCTCCAACGGGTCGGCACGCTCGGCCCAGGCGGTGCCGCACATGATCAGTCCGGCTGTGTTCACGACGAGATACGCCACGAGCCAGGTTGTCACGGCGGCCACCGAACCCGGTTCCGGGTAGGCCAGTTCCATCCAGACGAAGGAGAACAGGCCCAGCACCGCGGGCCACTGCCCCCAAGAACCGGGATAACGCATCAATCCCTGGGCGGGTGGACGGCGCCGCATCAGGCACAGGGCGCGGTGCACGGCGCGCACCGGCGACAAGACCTTCCACACGGGTCCGGCGACCAGCGAGGCGACCATGACACCGACCCAGAGGTAGATGTAGACGACACCGGGCACGGGATTGCGCGCCGGATCGGGACTTCCGAAGACACCGATCGCGACGACCACGAGAGTGACGGCCACGCTCGCTCCCGAAATCACGACCCGGACCGCCGGGGAGTAGACGATCGCACCCACCACCGAGGGAAGCGCGATTCCCGGTGATCGCGGGTCCAGCCGCGGTTCGCGCCAGGCGAGCACCAGCACCGCGAACGAGAACGTCAAGGCCCAGGCCGCTCCGACAAGCGCGTACGACAGTGGGATCGGCAGATCCGTCGCGCCGCCGATACCGTGCGCGAGAACCGTCATCCGCGAACGAGCAATGTCGCCACCGTTCGCCGCGCGTGGTGCAGTTCGATCTCTACCCGCCCCGGCACATCCACGGTGAAGCGGAACCGCTGTCCAGCCCCCGGGGTGATCGCGAACGTGTGCTGCGGCGTGCCGTGTACGTGCAGTTCGTCGTCGGCGTCGCTGTCGACCACCACCTCGATCGGTCGTCCCACCCGGGTCTCGAGGCGGACATCTGCCGGGCTCACCGACCCGGCCGCGATCCGGACCGCGACGACGAGACTCTCCGAGTCTCCAACCGTCGCGCTTGGCGGCGAGGCGGTGTCGGGATCGGAGGAGGCACAGCCGCTCACGAACAGACCACTCAGCAACGCCAGCGCGCCCCACCGCCACACAGATGCCATCACCGCTCCTTCTCCGCGCCGTGCTCGGACGGCGAACCAGATGTGCGCTCACGCGCCTCGGCGCGGCGGTCTCGCACGGCGACGAACACGACGACGGCGACCACGGCCAGGGCGGGCAGGAAGGCCGGTATCGCGAGCAGCAGCGAGTGATGGGCCAACACGTCCACGCCGTCGGCGCCCCCGGTCATCGCGAGACCGCCGGTTCCGCCACGGCCGTCCGGCTCGTGTGCGGATACCGGTCGTTGATCCGCGCCGCGCCCCAGGACAGCGCGCCGACGAGGACGAGGCTGCACACCAGGACGACCAGCGATGCCGCGCCGAACAACCAGGACGGGTAATCGAACGAACGCTCCCGCTGCAGCACCGTGATCTCGGCGATGAACGGACGGTTGAACGACGCGAGCGCGGGAACCTCATCGACGCCGATGCCGGGGTCGGCGGCCATGAAGATCGGCGCAGCGGTCAGGACGCGCCCGTCCTGCAGCCGCAGAACAGTTTTCCACGACCCATGAGCCGGGACGGGTTCGGTGGAGACGTAGTGCCCCGGGCCCACTCGTTGCAGGTGGTCGACGACCAGGCCGCGGCCGGGACTGTCACTGCCGATGCCACCTTGCCAGGACAGGATCTGCATCCATTCGGGGTCGGAGCCGATCAGATCGGCGGGCGTAACGCGGACGTCCGCCAGCACCATCCTCCCGCCTGGGCCCGATTCGACGTCACGCAGCGCGACCGTGGCGGTGGCCTGCTCCGGCACGTCGATGAGCAGCCCGTTGGCGGTGGCAGCCGCCACGACCACGACCGCGGCGGCCATCAATCCACGCCGCACCGGCGGGCGTGGCAGCGGTTCCCCGCGCAGCGTCATCGCCAGCAGTGCGCCGACGACACCACCGGCGATACCGGTGGGCACGGCCATCGCCAGCAGTTCCGGCCACATGGCGGCAGGCCAGGGATTGACGAATACCGCCCGAACCCAGAGGGATTCGAGCCACAGGCCGACTGTCGCGATCCCGAATCCGCACAGCGCGCCCCACCAGATCGGCCGCCGGATGAGCGGTAGCAGCGCGAGCAGTTCCACCACGACCGCGCAGCCGAGATACAGCGGGAAGACATTGCGCGGAGCATCCATGATCGGTCCGCCCACCAGCACGGCCACCACGGTGCGGACCAGGGCGGCGAAGCCGACCACCACCAGTGTGCTGAACGGCCCCAGGCTCGCACGGGCGGCGACGAGGGACACCGCGGCCGCGGCGGCGATGAGCATCGGCTGCAGAACGAGCCGGAATTGCTGCACCCCGAAGTCGAATTCCACCTGGAATACCGACAGTCCGATGAGCAAGCCACCGAAGGCGAAGGACCGCAGCAGCCACATCAGCCTGCCGTCGGCGCGGTCGGGCTCCGGTTTGCTGTGCCTGCCCTCGAACTCGAGCAGCAACACACCGATCAGTGACAACCCGGCGCCGCCGATGAGCATCAGATGCGTCGGCCCCCAGAGCGTGACATCCTGCCCGAAGATCCGATGCCAGATATCGTCGAGGGGGAAGCCGATCAAGGCGTAGAGACCGGCGCCCGCGATGAGGATGCCGCCGACGGGCGCGTACCAGGTGCGGGTGATCCGCACCGCTGCGGCACCGGGCTTCTCGTCCAGGGGCAGCACGATCGCCGACATCCCGGCGGTGAACAGGAAGAACAATCCCGCCAGGATGAAATAGTGCGCCGGATTCGCCAGTGGCCCGTTGTCCCGGCCGTTGCCGACGTGCAGGCTGACATCCCAGATGAAGCCCAGCAGCGCGGTGAGGATCGTCGCCAGGAACATCGCCAGCGGAAGGGCCACCCAACCGGGCCGGTTGAACAGCCGCCCGAGACGGTCGGCGACGCGTTGTAACCAGGTGATCCGGCGGGTTCGGTGGAGATACCCGATCCACAGCAGAAGGACCGCGACCAGTCCGGCGGCTCCGGTCATGATCGCCACCTGGTCCAGCGCCGCTCCCCCGCCCTCGGTGCCGGGAGCGGCGAACCATTCGATCCTTGCATGCGCGGCGTCGCGCATGGTGACCTCCATCACACGAGCGAGTATATGTTACCAACGGTATCATGAAAGTGACGGGCATCGCCCGTAATCGCGCCACCGTTTCGGGTCAGCCGACGATCGGCAGGGCGCGCTCTTCGTCCAGCCTGGTCAGCGCCCCTTGCATGATTCCGGTGACGTGCCGGTAGGCGGCGTCCAGATCCAGCTCGGACCCCAGCACGTCGCGAAGATCGATCGGGTCGAGGAACTCCACGGTGATCTTGCTGGGCAACGGCAGATGCCCAGCAAGATCACCGAGGTCGAGTCCCCACGGCAGCGCGATCGAGATCGGGAACACCTTCAGCCGCAGCATCCGATCCAGCCGCAGCAGGCGCGCGATCCGATCACCGCGGGTGAGCACCAACTGACTCTGCTGCGCACCGATGTTCACCACCGGCACGATCGGAACCCGCTCGTTCCAGGCCAGGTGGAGAAAACCGGTGCGACCGGCGAAGTCGATCCGGCCCTCCTCCCACGTAGGACGGTGTACCTCCCAGTCACCGCCGGGGTAGACCAGCACCGCCGCGCCGTCGCGCAGCACTCGCTCGGCATTACCCGGGTCGGCGTTGACCGTTCCGAAGCGGCGCAGCAACGAGCCGATCACCGGGTAGGCCATCACCATGTCGTGGGCGAGCTGGAAGAAGGGCCGCTGCGGTCCGAAACGCCGGACGAAGGCCAGCGTGGTCACCAAGACTTCCGGCGATACGTTCCCGCCGGAATGGTTACCCACCAGCAAGACCGGCCCCTCTTGCGGAACCCGCTCCAAGCCGCGCACCTCCGCCCGGAAGTAGAGGCGAACGAGAAGCCAGCCCAGATCCACGGTGTCGGCGATGAACTCCGGATCGCGGTCGGCGGGGTCGGCGGTGGGCACTCGCGCCTTCACCTGCCGGGCGACCCAGTCCGTCGCCCGGTCGACCGTCCCGCCGGCCAATCGGAATACCTTCATGACCAACGGCTTCCGGCTAGCCGCCGATCGAGAGCAACTGATCGAAGAACGCCCGGTACCCGCGCAAGGCCTGGCGCAGCCCCTCGGTGTCGGACGTGTCGCCGAGCCGCTCGTCCAGTTCGCGTTTGCGCTGGTCGTAGGTGGTGGTCAGCTGGTGGATGGTATCGCCGAGCAACTCGTCCGCGCGAGCGACCGCGTCTTTGGGGTTGTCGACGAAGGTAACCTGCACTTCCCGCCACTGGGTGCGCAGGCGATCGAGATCGGCATCGGGCAACAACGGCGCAGGGCCGCCCGACGCGGTTTCCGCCGTCGGCGCACCTTGGGCGGCGGTTCGGCCAGTCCTGCCGGTGTCACTCCACTCGCTGTCGATCACATCCCGTCGCGAGGCATCCGCGCGGGCCGGCTCCGATCCGTGCGCCGCGGGCGTGTTCGATTCGGCCGCCGTTCCGGTGGTCTGCGCGGGCTCGGCCTCGCCGATCCCGGGAGACGCCTCGGTCTGCCCGGGATCGCGCCGCGGCGCTGCCGTTTCGCCTGCCGGCCCGGCTTGCGGACCACGGTCCGCCTGCCCGCTTCCTTCGTACTGCGACTCGACCCGCCCCTCACCTGCTGTCGGCGAATTCTCCTCCGCCCCATCGCGATAGGGACGACGCTCGGATTCGGTGCTCATGCTTTCACGTCCTTCTTGCCTTCGCCGCCCACGCCGATCAGATCTTCGAACACTTCCCGGTAGTGCACGATGGCTGTGCGCCGGTCCTCCGTGGATACCGCCGTACCTGCGGGGCGGGTCGCGATGTCGTGCGCGGCGCGATAGTGGCCCAGCGGCTCGGCATGCTCCACGGAAAGATCAGCCACCTGCTGCTCGTAGTTCTCCGTGGGGTAGCCGCGCTCGGACATGATCGTGGTGACGAGGCGGTCGGCTTCGGTCAACGCCCCGGCGGGGTCGTCGATGAACCGCTCCTGCACCTCTACCCAGCGGGTGGAATAGACCCGCTTCTCGTCGTCCGACAGGTCGCGTAGACGCAGTTGCGCGTGCCTGCGCTCGCGCTCTGCGAGTTCCCGCTCCGCGGTCTTGCGATCCTCGTGCTCCTGGACCGTCCGGTCGTATTCCGGGCCGAACCTGCGGCGTAGTCGCTGTCTACGCACCATCGGCCACACCAGGAGCGCGACAACGGCCGCGACGACGACAATGGCGATGACGACGATGATTACCCATACTCCAGCCGACATCTGAACCTCCTTGTCGAGCTTGTCCGCTGGGGTAATGCCTCCTGGCCGTGGTCCCAAACATATGTTCGTCAAGAGGCTTCGACGTGGTGAGGTCAGCGAACCAGAGCTCGTTCGCGGCGGCGACCTGTTCCTCGTCGAGTTCGACGCCGAGTCCGGGGCGCGACGGCAAGGTGAGCAGACCGTCGGCGATACGGTAGGGATCCCGGGAATGCGCTGGCCGTCCTGCCAGATTTCGATGGATGTCGAGGGCGGCGCATGAAAGTGATCGGACGCCCGGGGGCCCGGTCCGCAGCCCGTTGACCGACGCCTCGAGGATGTCGAACTCGCCGAGCTGGCCGACCTTGTGAAGAAAGTGAGCTGATGACCACCTCACGCATCGATGCCGCGCATCTCACCGGCGCCAACTTGGTGGGCGCCGCCGACGTCCCCGGCTCCGCCGGGCTGTTCCACGCGACGAACCCGGCGACCGGCGCCGACCTCGGTCCGGAGTACGGCGAAGCCGACGCCGGGACGGTCGCCCATGCCGCCGAACTGGCCGCGACCGCTTTCGAGCGCTACCGGCACACCGGCTTGGGTGCGCGCGCGGCGTTCCTGGAGAGCGTCGCCCGGGAGATCGAGGCGCTCGGCGAGGTTCTGGTCGACCGGGTGATCGCCGAGACCGGACTGCCGGAGGCCCGGGTGCGCTCCGAGATCGGCCGCACCACCGGCCAGCTCCGGCTGTTCGCCGACGTGGTGCGCGATGGCAGCTGGACCGGCGCCCGGTTGGACCGGCCCGACCCCGCGCGCAGCCCCCTGCCCAAGCCCGATCTCCGGCAGCGCCGGATCCCGCTCGGACCCGTCGCGGTGTTCGCGGCGAGCAACTTCCCCCTCGCTTTCTCCGTTGCCGGTGGCGACACCGCCTCGGCCCTGGCGGCGGGTGCGCCGGTGGTGGTCAAGGCCCACCCCGCCCATCCGGGCACCTCCGAACTGGTCGGCCGCGCGGTCCGCGCGGCCGTACGGGAGCACGACCTGCCCGAAGGCACCTTCTCGCTGATCCACGGCGGCGTGGACACCGGCTTGGCGCTGGTGCGCGACCCCCGAATCCGGGCGGTCGGCTTCACCGGTTCGCGGCGGGCCGGGCTCGCGCTCGTCGCGGCGGCCGCGGCACGGCCGGTACCCATCCCCGTTTTCGCCGAGATGTCCAGTGTCAACCCGGTGTTCGTGCTGCCGGGGGGGGGCGGGGTGGCCCCCCCCCGGCGGGGGGGGGCGCTGGGGGGGGTGGGGCCGCGAAGTGGCTCAGGACCACG
>NZ_JBSGCA010000036.1:0-5341 GCF_053601535.1 Nocardia sp. NPDC004718 | reverse complement strand
GCTCCCCACCCCCTTTTTCGCCTCTTTGACTTGTATCACCCGGGTGTTGGGGCCGCGGGCCGCGGGGGCGCCGCCCGCCCCCCGGCTCGGCGCCGAATTCGTCGCCTCGCTCACCAACGGCGTCGGACAGCTGTGCACGAGCCCCGGCTTGATCTTCGTGGCCGACGGACCCGGCACCGACGATTTCGTCGACGCGGCGACCGCGGCCGTCGCCGCCACGTCCGGCGCGCCGATGCTGAACGCGGGTATCGCCGCCGCGTTCACCGCGGGGGTGCGGCGCTTGGCCGCGACCGAGGCCGTGTGGACCGCCGCGAAGGGCAGCGACGCCGGGGCGGCCTGCACGGGCGTGCCGCAACTGTTCGTGACCACCGGTGAGCGGTTCCTGGCCGATCGGGAACTCCACGAAGAAGTGTTCGGGCCCGCCTCGATCATCGTCCGGGTGACCGGAGCGGAGCAGTTCGCCACCCTCGTCGACGAGCTCGAGGGCCAGCTCACCGCCACGGTGCACGCCGTGGCCGCGGATCGCGAACTCGCCGCGACCCTGCTCGGCAAGCTCGAACTGATCGCAGGCCGGGTGCTCTTCGACGGCTGGCCCACCGGGGTGGAAGTCGGCCACGCGGTGGTCCACGGCGGCCCGTTCCCCGCGACCAGCGCGCCGTCGACCACCTCCGTGGGCAGCCGCGCCATCGAGCGATTCCTGCGCCCGGTCGCCTACCAGAACGTCCCCGACGACCTGCTCGCCGACGAGATCCGCGCGGACAACCCGCTCGGTATCTGGCGGCGCGTGGACGGGGTCATCACGCGGGACTGAGATCCGCTCCGCGCGGATACGAGACCGCGCGGCCGGGCGCGCGGCCGCTCCTACGGGCGAAACGAGCGGCTTTCAGCGGCAGTGGTGGTGAGCAGGCCCAGGCGGTGTATTCACCGAGGTAACCGGCTCACGCCCAAGCCCGCTGCCTGGTCACCACGGGCAGTGGTGGGATGAGTTTGGCCCAGAATTCGCGGCGCACCGCGTCCCAGAGCCGCGTCAGCTCCGGAAGAAGTTCGCGCGCCTGCGCGAGGTCAGGGTAGTTGCCGGGGCCGAACGCGACCAACGGTGAAGCATCCGATGTCTTGTCCACCGCGACGATCGCGATCAGGTGGTGGTGAACGAAACGCCACGTCGCGCATACACCGTCGACTTCGGTATGGCGTACTTCACTCATCGTCGAAACCCTGGCGTCGTACGCTCGGCTCGCACTTGCGCCGACCCCGTGGTCCCCCGGCCGTATTCCCCTCCGCGCCACCTGCCGGGCCGTCGCCTCGGCACGGTCGCGGTGAAGTGACCGTAGTGCACGCTATGGCTGTTCTGGTTCGCTTCGAACATGGGAAATCCTGTTTCGATCGTGACGCCGCCGCGTCCCGGTGCCCAGAAAGGCAGTTCCACTCGTCTGAACATAAGACATTAGATTTCATAGTTCAACGCGTGGCGGGTAAGGATTGCGTTAAGTTCACGGCCAGGCCGGTATGCGACCGAGACCTTCGGGTGCGGGTCGGAGCCCACCACGTCAGGCGCGACCGCGATCGGCGGCCGACCGGGGAAGGATCGCACAGTCGCACCGGGTACCTCTAACTCTAGAGTTCATAGTTCAACTGTTCGTTGGCTAGGATCGAGTTACATCCCCCACCGAGGAGTCGCGTTGTCCAAGCAGGAGAGCGCCGGACTGACCGCTCTCGGCGCCGTGCTGGCCCCCCTCGAGGGTGGCGGCCCGAAGACCGAGGCCGTGGTGCAGCGACTCAGTGCCGCCATCAGCCTCGGCCTGATGGTCGACGGCCAGCAGTTGCCGAGCGAGACCGATCTCGCCGGTCAGCTCGGGGTGTCGACGATGACCCTGCGCGAGGCACTGGCAGTGCTCCGGCAGCAGGGAATCGTGCAGACCAAGCGCGGACGCGGCGGCGGCAGCTTCATCCGCGGTGCGGCGGAGATCCTCGAGAGCAGCTCACTGGCGCGCCTGCAGGAGATGAGCATCCAAGAATTGCGCGATCTGGGGGACGAGCACTTCGCCGTCACCGGAGCCGCCGCCGTGTTCGCCGCACGCCGCGGGTTGCGAGCCGATATCGCGCGGCTCCGATCCCTGGCCGACCGGCTGAAGGACAGCAGCGAGCCCATATCGGCCCGCCGGGCCGACAGCCGCTTCCATATCGAAATGGCGGTGTGCGCGCAATCCACCCGCTTGACTCGCGCCCAGGTGGCGCTACAAGCCGAACTCTCCGCCCTGCTCTGGTTACCCCGACTGAAACTCGACCCGGCTGCCGAAGCCACCGCGCATCGCGATTTGGTGGACGCGATCGAAAGAGAAGACGACGCCCGGGCGAGAGAACTGGCAGAATCACAAACCGAATCACGCATCCGCCGCCTCGTCGCCCTACGTTTGGAGCTCAGTTGATCGATGAGGGATACCGATAGTTCTTCCACCCCGGTGACCGTCGAATCGCTCGTTCACGCCGTCACAGAACTGGCCGAGGAGGTCTACGGATCGCTGGGCATCATCGGGGCCGAATTGGCGGCACTGTGGGCGAGATCGACCGAGAAGCCGCAGCACGCGCCCCGATCGACCGACCTCGCGCCGCTGCGCGACACCATTGTCGGCGAGCTCGAGCGGCGTGGAAAACTGTTCGAAAGCGCGGGCGTAGTGATGGCCGACGGCGTTCTCGCGGATCGCCCCCGATTCCTGGAGTGGTGGTTCCTCGACACCGACCGCGGACCGCAACGTCTCGGGCTGGAATTGAATCCGCACAATGAGTACTTCTACGACTACACGGCCATGGACTGGTTCACGATTCCGCGCGACCAGGGTCGGCGCTGGGTGTACGGGCCGACCATCGATTACGCGTGTACCGATCAGTACGTTTGCACCTTCGCAATTCCGGTGACGACCAATTCGGGAGCCTTCCTCGGAATCGCCGGTGCCGATGTTCCGGTCGCTTCGATCGAGGCGGTCCTGCTTCCGCGATTCCGGGCATTCGGTCAGCGGGTGGTGCTGGTCAACAGCGAGGGGCGCGTCATCATGGGCACCGATCCCGAATTCATCACCGGATCCAAGATCAGCCGCATGGCCCGGTCCGCCGCGGCGATGCCGATCGAGGCCACGTCGTGGTCGTTACAACCGCTGGACTCACACTGATGCGACGCGACAGCGCTGCGGGACGCCGGCCACGAGCCGGATGGCACGCGGTGCGCCCCGATGAATGGGGTCGTGCGACACGGAGGGGTTCGCCGAATACTCGTCCCCATGAAGGCGATCACCGCGGGCCTCCTTACGCCGGCCACACTCCTCGCACCACTGTCGACCGCGCACGCCACGCCGTTCGAGCAGGAGGCGACCATCGCGGAACGGCAACCGTTGTAGACGCAGCCTGAAGGATCGCCGAGAACGCCTGTCGGGCTTGCCATCTCGGAAGTTCGGGCGGAATCTTCGCGGCGGAGTCGCATGAGCCACGGAAGAAGTCGACCGGAATCATCGTCTGGGTCGGTGCCGCATTGGCACACTTGATCAGTGAAAGGTGTGAAACGCAGCATAATTCGCCGGCGCCGCCGTACGCCGTGCCGTAAGCGGGTTACCAGCTGTGTACTGTCCCGACGGGGCCGAACAGTCCGGGACTTCTCGCGAGAGAGTTCCCGGGCTGTCTGCGACACCAGTGCGAGCAAGTAGCGAGGTTGTGGGTTGGATCGTTGGTGACGGCCGCGAGCGCCGGCACCACCTGAAGGAGAAAGCACGGAAATGAAGATGGACCGCCGTTCTGCGCGTGGAAACCGCCGTCGCCGTTCCGGCGCTCCGCTCTTCGGGCAACTGCTCACAGCCGCGGTCGAGTCCGCCGCCGACACGGTGGCGATCCGGTTCAGTCCGACAGGCGATCCCGCCGATACCACCCAGCTGACCTATCGAGAGCTCGACGAATGCTCGTCGCGGCTGGCACGGGAATTGATCGACCGGGGATTGGGGCCCGGTGACGTGGTGGCCATCGGCATTCGGCGCTCGATCGAGTCGGTGCTGTCGGTGTGGGCCATCGCCAAGACGGGCGCCGCGTATGTGCCGATCGATCCCACCTACCCGCCGGAGCGGATCGCCTACATGGTGTCCGATTCCGGAGCGGCGCTGGGCCTGACCACTTCCGCGTACCGCGAAGCGCTGGGCACGTCGATCCCGTGGATCGAACTCGACGACCCGCGAGACCGGGAACGGATCGCACGGCGGCCCGCGCACCCGGTCTCGTATGCCGATCGGGTGCGACCGCTGACCGAGCAGCATCCCGCCTACGTCATCTTCACCTCGGGTTCGACCGGTCGGCCCAAGGGGGTCGTGGTCACCCACTCCGGATTGGGCGCGATGGTGGCGTCCGAACGGGAGCGCTACGACGTCACCGAGGGCTCGCGGGTGATGCACATCTGCTCGCCGAACTTCGACGTGTCGGTGCTGGAATTGCTGCTCGCCTTCGCCACCGGGTCCACCCTGGTGATCGCGCCGCCGACCGTATTCGGCGGATTCGAACTCGCCGATGTGCTGAGGCGCGAACGCGTCACGCACATGCTGATCACGCCCGGCGCGCTGGAATCGGTCGATCCGGAGGGGCTCGCGGACCTGCGCGTCGTGATGGTCATCGGCGACCGGTTCGGTCCGCACCTGGTCGGCCGGTGGAGCGGGAACGGCCGGGCGATGATCAACGGCTACGGCCCCACCGAAGCCACGGTCATCGCGACCAGCAGTGCGCCGCTGGTTCCCGGCGAGACCATCACCATCGGCGGCGCGATACCGGGATTCGGTCTGTTCGTGCTGGATTCCCGCTTGCGCCCGGCCCCGGCCGGAGTGATCGGCGAGCTGTATCTGTCCGGCCCCGCGCTGGCGGAGGGCTACCTCAACCGGCGCGGTCTCACCGCGGCGCGCTTCGTGGCCAACCCGTTCGGCGGCGAGGCGGGCAATCCGGGATCGCGCATGTACCGCACCGGCGACTTGGCCCGCCGACTCGGCGGGGGCGGCATCGAGGTACTGGGACGTTCCGATTTCCAAGTGAAGGTCCGTGGTTTCCGCGTCGAACTCGGCGAGATCGATGACGCGCTGAGCCGCCATCCGGATGTCGAATTCGCGGTGACGTTGGGCAAGCGGCAGCAGAACGGCACGACCATGTTGGTGTCCTACGTGCTTCCCGAGGCGGACGCGGTGGGCATCGGGGCCGAGTTCGACACCACGGCACTGCTGGACTTCATCTCCGAGTCGTTGCCGGGGTACATGATTCCGGCGTCGATTGTGGTGTTGGATGAGATTCCGTTGACGCCGGTGGGGAAGTTGGATCGGGCGGCGTTGCC
>NZ_JBSGCA010000035.1:0-75806 GCF_053601535.1 Nocardia sp. NPDC004718 | reverse complement strand
GCCCCCGGCGCGGGGATCGCGGCGTTTCCGGCGGCCGGAACTCGTCCTGGTCGGGCGTCTGACCAGGCATCCCCGCGCTCACGAAAGCCAGGTGCGTGTCGGAGAGGTCACGGTAGGACGTTAGTGTGAGTGGACATCGGAATGATCCGCTGGAAAGTTGAGGAGCGATAACGTGACTGTCCGTGTAGGCATCAACGGCTTCGGTCGTATCGGACGTAACTTCTTCCGGGCGGTGGAGGCGCAGAAGGCGCTCGGCACCACCGACATCGAGATTGTCGCGGTCAACGACCTCACCGACAACGCGACCCTCGCGACCCTGCTCAAGTACGACTCGATCCTGGGCCGTCTGCCCCAGGACGTCTCGCTCGACGGCGACGACACCATCGTGGTGGGCGACCAGCGGATCAAGGCGCTGGCCATCAAGGAGGGCCCCGCCGCGCTGCCCTGGGGTGACCTGGGCGTCGACGTGGTCGTCGAGTCCACCGGCATCTTCACCGATGCCACCAAGGCCAAGGGCCACCTGGCCGCGGGCGCCAAGAAGGTGATCATCTCCGCGCCGGCCAAGGGCGAGGACATCACCATCGTGATGGGTGTCAACGACGACAAGTACGACGGCAGCCAGAACATCATCTCCAACGCCTCGTGCACCACCAACTGCCTCGGCCCGCTGGCCAAGGTGCTCAACGACGAGTTCGGCATCGAGCACGGCCTGATGACCACCATCCACGCCTACACCCAGGACCAGAACCTGCAGGACGGTCCGCACAGCGACCTGCGCCGCGCCCGCGCCGCCGCGCTGAACATCGTGCCCACCGGCACCGGCGCCGCCAAGGCGATCGGCCTGGTGCTGCCCGAGCTGCAGGGCAAGCTGGACGGCTACGCGCTGCGCGTCCCGGTGCCGACGGGCTCGGTCACCGACCTGACCGCCACCCTGCGCAAGTCGGCCTCGATCGAGGAGATCAACGCCGCCTACAAGGCCGCCGCCGAGGGCCCGCTGAAGGGCATCCTGAAGTACAACACCGACCCGATCGTCTCCAGCGACATCGTGACCGACCCGGCCTCCTCGATCTACGACGCGCCGCTGACCAAGGTGATCGACAACCAGGTCAAGGTCGTGTCCTGGTACGACAACGAGTGGGGCTATTCCAACCGTCTCGCCGATCTCATCGGCCTCGTCGGCAAGTCGCTCTGACGCGCATGGCTGTCAAGACACTCGCGGATCTGCTCGACGAGGGTGTCGAGGGCCGGGGCGTACTGGTGCGCTCCGATCTGAACGTGCCCCTCGACGACCAGGGACAGATCACCGACCCGGGCCGCATCATCGCCTCGGCGCCGACCATCAGGGCGCTCGCCGAAGCGGGCGCCAAGGTCGTCGTGACCGCGCACCTCGGCAGGCCGAAGGGCGGACCGGACCCGAAGCTGTCGCTGGCGCCGGTGGCCGCCAGGCTCGCCGAGGAGCTGGGCCGCAACGTGCAACTCGCCGGTGACGTGGTGGGGCAGGACGCGCTCGCGCGGTCCGAGGGCCTCACCGACGGCGACGTGCTGCTGCTGGAGAACATCCGCTTCGACCCGCGCGAGACCAGCAAGGACGACGCCGACCGGGCCAAGCTGGCCGCGGCGCTGGTCGAGCTGGTCGGCGACGACGGCGCGTTCGTCTCCGACGGGTTCGGTGTGGTCCATCGCAAGCAGGCGTCGGTGTACGACGTCGCGCAGTCGCTGCCGCACTACGCGGGCAAGCTGGTCGCGGCCGAGGTCGAGGTACTGGCCAAGCTGACCGAGACCCCGGATCGGCCGTACGCGGTCGTGCTCGGCGGATCCAAGGTCTCCGACAAACTGGCGGTCATCGAAGCGCTCGCGCCGAAGGTCGACACGCTGGTGATCGGCGGCGGCATGTGCTTCACCTTCCTTGCCGCACAGGGTCTTTCGGTAGGCGCCTCGCTGTTGCAGGAGGAGATGGTCGACACCTGCAAGCGGCTGCTCGAGCAGTACGCCGACGTCATCCACCTGCCGCGCGACATCGTGGTGGCCGACAAGTTCGCCGCGGACGCGGAGTCGAAGGTGGTGCCCGCGCACGAGATCCCGGACGGCTGGCTGGGCCTGGACATCGGCCCGGATTCGGTGGACCGCTTCTCGGTGCTGCTGACCGAGGCGCGGACCGTGTTCTGGAACGGGCCGATGGGCGTGTTCGAGTTCGAGAAGTTCGCCGCGGGCACCCGCGGGGTGGCCGAGGCGATCGTGACGGCCACCGGCAAGGGCGCATTCACCGTGGTCGGCGGCGGCGACTCGGCCGCGGCCGTGCGGGCGCTCGGCCTGCCGGAGGACGGCTTCTCGCACATCTCCACCGGCGGCGGCGCGTCGCTGGAGTACCTGGAGGGCAAAGAGCTGCCCGGTATCGCGGTGTTGGAGGGCTGAGCATGGCACGCAAACCGCTCATCGCGGGCAACTGGAAGATGAACCTCAATCACCTCGAGGCCATCGCCTTGGTGCAGAAGATCGCGTTCGCCTTGCCGGAGAAGTACTTCCACAAGGTGGACGTGGCGGTGCTCCCGCCGTTCACCGCCCTCCGCAGCGTGCAGACGCTGGTCGAGGGGGACAAGCTCCTGCTCACCTACGGTGGCCAGGACGTCTCGGTGCACGAGTCGGGCGCCTACACCGGCGAGATCAGCGCGAGCATGCTCGCCAAGCTGGGGTGCGCCTTCGTCGTGGTCGGGCACTCCGAACGGCGGCAGTACCACAACGAGGACGACGCCACGGTGCTGGCCAAGGCCAAGCAGGCGCTGAAGCACGAGATCACCCCGATCGTGTGCATCGGCGAGGGCTTGAACGTCCGCGAGGCGGGCACGCACGTCGAGTACAACCTCGAGCAACTGCGCGGTTCGCTGAAAGGCCTGACGGCGGAAGAGGTCTCGAAGATCGTCATCGCCTACGAGCCGGTGTGGGCGATCGGCACCGGCAAGGTCGCCACCCCCGCCGACGCGCAAGAGGTCTGCGGCGCGATCCGCGGGGAACTCGAGAAGCTCGCCTCGCCGGAGGTCGCGGCGGGCGTCCGCGTGCTCTACGGCGGGTCGGTGAACGCCAAGAACGTCGGAGAACTTGTCGCGCAGAACGACATCGACGGCGCACTGGTCGGCGGCGCTTCGCTCAAGGGTGACGAATTCGCCACCCTCTCCGCCATCGCCGCGGGCGGCCCGCTGCCCTGATACGGCGCTACACGCGACAGCCCGGTATCGCCGCTCCCGCGATACCGGGCTGCTGCGCGTTTCCCAACGGTGAACCACCGATGCGGTCCAGCCGTGCGATGATGACGCAGCTCGATTCGTCAGTCGGACAAGGACTTCCGTGATGCCAAGCAAGCTGTACGCCGCACTCCCGGTCGCGCTCGCCGCGCTGGTCGCCCTCGCTGGTTGCTCCGGGGACACCTCGCATGACGATCACGCCCACCACGACGCGGCGTCGGCCACTGCCACGGCGGTGCAGCCGCAGCAGCAGGACGCCGGGCACCGCAGGCTGAACCAGCTCGTGGGGGAATGGAAGGGCGAGAAATCCACCTACATCGCGGGCGGCACGGCGGAGAATCCGATCAGAAGCGAGATCGCCTCGCGGTGGGAATGGATCGCTGAGACCGGCGGCAACTTCCTGCGGGAGGAAGCCGAGGGAACCTTCGGCGACAAGCCGTACTATCGGCTCGGTCTGCTCGGATTCGCACCGACGGATAACCGCTACGAGTGGACGACCGTCGACAGCGTCACGCCGATGACAATGAGTTACAAGGGCGCGAAGAACAGTGGCGGCGACACCGATATCGTCATGGCCGGAGAATTCACCGACCCCGGTGTGCTCGGCCCGCAGTTCGTCGGCAAGACCATCCCTATGCGCACGGTGATCCGGCCGGAGTCGGCCGATCGGGTGGTGATGGAGATCTACTTCGCGCCGCCCGGCGAGGCGGAGCGGGTCGCCGATCGCGTTGTACTCACGCGGAAGAAGTAGCGGGTACGTTCACTGCGCGTGCAGGACCAGTCCCGCGCCGTTGTCGTTGCGCACGGTCAGCGTATCGGCGTCCACCGTGGCGGTGGCCTTGCCGTCCAGGGCTTTCAGAACGGCCTGCTCGACCTCCATCACCTCCGGCGAGCACATCATCTTCGTGGTGGCGATCCGGAAGGTGATCCGGGTGCCGGACACCTCGGCGCTGCCGGTCATGCGGTTGCATCCGGCGTTGCCGGAGACGCCGTCGTCCTCGGCGATGACGAGCGTGGGCTGCGCCTCGTCGAGGGCGCGTGAGCGGACCTGGCTGTTGTCGGTGATGAGCGCGGTGACCAGCCACTGCGTGCCCTCGAGCGGTTTGTCCGGCCGGGCGATCTTCTTGTCGAGCAGAGTCACGGTGCGGTCGGGGCTGTGCAGCGTGAGCCGGGTGTCGTCGAGCCGCCAGCCGGGCTCGGAATTCAGCAGCCCGCTGAGCCACTCGTCGGCGCCGTGCCGATCGTCCTCGCAGGCCATGAGGGTGGTGGCCAGGCCGGACACGTGGAGGACGTGGTCGTCGAAGGAGACCGCGCCGGTGAACTTGTTGCAGCCCGCGTCCGCGGCGATGCGGCTGTCGGTGAAGCCGAGCGTCAGCGGACCGCCCCCGGGAATCGGAGTGCCCTGGACATCGGTCGAGAGGAAGGTGCGGCCCGCCGGGGTCGGTTCGTCGGCGCCCCGCTTCGGTTCGCCACTCGAGCACCCGGTGATCGCCCAGAGGGCGAGCAGGACGACGGGTCCCAGCCGCGCCAAGTGTGCCACCATGCGGCGATGCTACCGATGATGCGCCGTCGCACCCGGATTTCGACGGTCGCGGTGTCGATGACTCGCCGCCACGCCTCGTACTAGTATCTGTCCCGTGCACCGATGCTTCCCCATCACCCCGCCGCCCGCCTCCTGAGCGAGGTGTAGGTATCCAGCGCGCCACCGATCGGTGAGCGCGCTCTTCTCGGCATCGCTGTGCACCTCGCTTCCGCGACCCCATCCCTTTTGTCGCAGGAGCGCGATCTTTCATGTCCTCATCTGTGTCCTCGGCCGGCCGTTCCGGGCTGGCCTATCTCGTCGGAGCCGGAATCCTGTGGGGCACCGGCGGTTTACTCGGCACGCTGTTGCACCGGGCCACCGGCCTGTCGCCCGTCGCGGTCGCCACCTGCCGCCTCGCCGTCGGCGGGCTGCTGCTGGTGGTGCTGCTCGCGGGAACGCGGCGGCCGTGGCCGCGAGATCCCCTGGCGTGGCGGCGGATCGGTGCGGTGGCCGGACTCGCGGCGGCTTTCCAGGGCGCCTATTTCGGCGCCGTGACGGCGTCGTCGGTGAGCCTCGCCACATTGCTCACGATCGGCATGTCGCCGGTGGTCGTCGCTGTGCTCGAGCACTGCACCGGAAGGCGTGCGGTGGACCGGCGCAGGGCGGCGACCATCGGCATCGCCCTCTGCGGACTGGCTCTGCTGGTCGGCGTGCCGACCGGCCACGCGGGCGCGGGCGGGTTGCTGGCGGGTGCGGCGCTCGCCTCGACGGCCGCGGCGGCGTTCGCGACGGTCACCGTGATCAACGCGGCGCCGGTCCCGGGCCTCGACGCGATGACCACCACGGGCTTCGGGTTCACCGGAGGCGCGCTGTTGCTGGCTCCGCTCGCGGCTACCAGCGGTGTGGCGTTCGACGTGACGCCTCGCAGCGTCGCGCTGGTGCTCCTGCTGGGGCTGGCACCGACCGCGGTGGCCTACACCCTGTACTTCCGCGGGCTCGCGGCGGCCGGTCCCGGGATCGCAGCGGTGCTCGCCCTGCTCGAGCCGCTGACCGGGGCGGTGCTGGCGGCGGTCGTGCTGGGCGAACGCCTCACCACGTCGGGACTGGCCGGCGCCGCCTTGCTGATCGCCGCGGTGCTGCTCGCGGCGACCCAGGCGCGACCGGCGGCGCAGGCACCGGATGCGGCGTCGGGGCGGTGTCTGTCCCACGACTAAGCTTCGGCGAGTGACGACCGCCGCGACGCTCCCGATTTCCACGTGGGCGCCGCTGCGTTCTCCGATCTACCGGGCGCTGTGGGTGGCGCAATTGGTGTCGAACCTGGGCACCTGGATGCAGACCGTCGGCGCGCAGTGGATCATGGTCGACCAGCCCAATGCGGCGGCGCTGGTGTCGTTCGTGCAGACCGCGATCACGCTTCCGGTGATGCTGCTGGCCATTCCGTCCGGCGTGATCGCCGACCTGATGGATCGGCGCAGGCTGCTGCTCGGCGCGCAATCCACGATGGCGGTGCTGGCCACGGTCCTCGCGGTCTCGACCGCGACCGGGCACACCACGCCGGCGGTGCTGCTCACCTTGCTGTTCCTGCTCGGTTGCGGTCAGGCGCTGACCGCACCGGCCTGGCAGGCGATCCAGCCGGAACTGGTCCCGCGCGAGCAGATCCCGGCGGCGTCGGCGCTGGGGAGCATGAACATCAATATCGGAAGGGCGGTGGGTCCGGCGCTTGCCGGTGTGCTGGTGTCGCTATCCGGGCCGACGCTGGTGTTCGGGCTGAACGCGGTGTCGTTCGTCGGCATCGTCGCGGTGCTGACGGTGTGGCGCCGCCCCGCGACCGATCGGCGCCTGCCCACGGAGCGTCCGCTGGCGGCTTTGCAGGCGGGCACCCGGTTCATCCGCGCGGCACCCGCCATTCGCCGGGTGCTGTTGCGCTCGATCCTGTTCATCGCACCCGCCAGCGCCGTGTGGGCGCTGCTGCCGGTGATCGCGCGGGATCAACTCGGGCTGTCGTCGTCCGGGTACGGCCTGATGCTGGGCGCCCTCGGCATCGGCGCGGTGCTGGGCGCCGCGGCACTGTCGCGGTTGCGCGCGTGGCTGACCCCCACGCAGCGGTTGACCACCGCCGCGATCCTGTTCGGACTGGCGAGCGCGGGCACCGCGCTGCTGCACGTCGTGCCGGTGGTACTGCTGCTGCTGGTGTTCGCGGGCCTGGCCTGGCTGCTGGCGATGTCCACCATGAACTCGACCATGCAGCTACTGCTGCCGTCCTGGGTGCGTGCCCGAGGGCTGTCGGTGTATCTGCTGGTCTTCATGGGCGGGCAGGCGATCGGCTCGCTGGTCTGGGGCGTGGTCGCAGGCGCGATCGGCTCGGTGCCCGCGCTGCTGTGGGCCGCCGGGCTGCTGGCGTTCTGCGCGGTGAGCACGGTGTGGCTGCCCATCCGCAACGATCCCGAGTTGCTCGATCTCACCCCCTCGGCGTTCTGGCCGGAACCCGAGCTGGTGGTCGAACTCGATCCCGACGATGGTCCGGTGCTGATCCTGCGCGGCTACGACGTCCCGGAGGGGTGTGTCGAGGAATTCCTCGCCGCCATGGCCTTCGTCGGGCGGTCCCGGCAGCGCACCGGAGCGATGGAATGGCGCCTGTATCGCGACGTCGGGGTGATCGACCGCTATGTCGAGGCGTTCGTCGTGCGGTCCTGGGCCGAGCACATGCACCAGCACCAGGTCCGGCTCACCGCTCAGGACCAGCTGCGGGAAGAGGCGGTCGCGAAGTTCCGCGCCGACGAAGGGGAGCAGGTCACCCATCTGGTCGCGGTCGACCCGCGCTAGCGCCCGCCGAGTGCCTGATTCGGTGCCGTCGCATCGACCGCATACACTGTCCGGCATGCGGATGTTCCTGGATATCCTCCTGATCATCACCAGCGTGCTGCTGGTGCTGCTGGTGCTGCTGCACCGCGCCAAGGGTGGAGGTCTGTCCAGCCTGTTCGGCGGCGGCGTGCAGTCGAGCCTGTCCGGGTCCACCGTCGTGGAGAAGAACCTCGACCGCGTCACCATCTTCACCGGCCTCATCTGGCTGATCGCCATCCTCGGCATCGGCCTGGAGATCAAGTTCGCCTGATCCCGGTGTGCACTGCCCCCGCTGTGAGCGCCGCCGCGCCGAGCACCACCGCGGCGATGACGAACGCGGCGGAATAGCTCGTCCCGAGCACAGGGGCCACCACCACGGGGCCGAGGATCTGGCCCGCACCGTAACCGGCCGTCAGCGGCGCCGCGGCGCCATCGGTCAACTCGGCGCCGACCCGCATGGCGAGCATGACGATGCCGACGAACGTCCCGCCGAACAGGGCCGCCGCCGTCACCGCGGCCCAGAGTGCGCCGGACACGGCCGGGAGCGCCGCCGATACGCATTGCGCCCCCAACGCGACGGGCAACAGCAGTGCCGGAGACCAGCGCCGGGCGGCCACGCCCCACAGCACGGTCGAGACCGAGGCTGCCGCGCCGACGACGATCCACATCGCCGAGCCGGCCACCGGCCCGCGTTCCGCGCTCACCGCCGCCACCGCGAAGGTTCCGATCACGATGTACCCGAGGCCTTCGAGGAAGTAGGCGACGAGCAGGGCGCGCCAGACGCGCGAGCCGCGTGCCGAACCGCGTGGCACGCGCTGCCCGGGACGAATATTCATACGCCACACGGGAATCAGCAGGACCGCGGTGAGCGCCGCGGAGACCAGCCACAGCATCTGCCAGGACAGCACCGGCCGCAACGCCAGCACCAGCAGGCCGGTCCACGCGATGCCGAATCCGATGCCGCCGAACACTATTCCCGCCGACTGCCTGCCGCTGCCGGGACGGCTCGCGAAACTGGCGCAGGCGACGAAGATCACCGCGCTGGCTACGCCCGCGACCAGGCGCAGCACGGCGGGGAACAGGATCGGCCCCGGCGCCGCCATCAGCGCCTCGCTCGCGATCAGCAGCGCTGCCGACGCCAGGAAGACCCTGCGGTCGTGCAGCGCCGGACGCCAGGTGAGCAGCAGCGCGCCGAGCAGATAACCGGCGTAGTTCGCGGTGGCGATCAAGGCGCCGTCGTGCGCGGTGATGCGGTGCGCGTCGACCATGAGCGGTAGCAAGGGGGTGTAGACGAAGCGCCCCACCCCCATCGCGGCGGCCAGGCCGGATGCCGCGGCCACCGCGGGAGCGAGGGCGCGGCGCTGGGGTGCGGCGAGGACAACAGTGGTCACGGTTCGACCGTACGAGCGCAGGGCATCGCTGCGGAAATGCTTTCCACGCACGATGTATACGCTCAACGCATGGATATCGAGTTGCGGCATCTGCGGGCCTACCTCGCATTGTGCGAGGAGGCGAACTACACCCGCGCCGCGACCCGGCTGCACCTGAGCCAGCCCGCCTTGACCAGGACGATCCAGCAACTGGAGCGCTTGGTCGACTGCCGGTTGGTGCAGCGCACGTCCCGGCGGTTCGCGCTCACCGCCGAGGGCGCCGAATTGCTGGCCCACACCCGCCGCATCCTGGCCGATGTCGACGGGGTCACCGCGGAACTGCGCTCGCGCGCCACGCTGGAAGTCGGATTCTCGTGGTTGCTGCCGGACGCGTGGTTCGCCGCGACCCGTCGTCGGTACGAGGAACAAGGTGGCCGGATCACCTTGCGGCGCGTGGACGATCCGCTCGCCGCGCTGGACGAGCGGACGGTCGACATCGCCATCTACCGCAAGGAGACCCGGCTACCGCGTCACCTGGCGTCGCGGATCATCGCCACCGAACAGCGGGTGCTCGCGGTGGCCACCCACTCGCCGCTGGCGAGCGCGACGCGCCTGTCCTGGTCGGAACTGGCGGACCGGCCGCTGGTGGTCAACACCGTCTCGGGCACCACCGACGCCGCGTCGTGGCAGCCGGTCGACGCGGATCGCGTCGTGATCAGCTGCACCAATTTCGACGAATGGATCGAGTTGGTGGCGGCCGATCGTGGTATCGGTGTGGTTCCCGATCTGGCGCGCACCAGGGCGCCGCACCCCGGCGTGGTCTATCTGGACATCCCCGACGCGCCGCCCTCACACGTGTACGTGGCGTGGCGCGCCAGGCCGGTCCCGCCACGCTCGGTGCAGCGCTTTCTCGGGGTCCTCTGATCGCGGTCAGTCGACGCGATGAATGCGCCCGTCCATGTCGGTGAATCCGTAGTACTCGGCGAGATCCGCTACGGGCCACGGCAACCCGGTGCGGGAGCGACGCCCCGGGTCGGTGGCGAGCGCGACGACGGCACGGCCGGTGAAGCGCGGCGTCTGCGCGTCGCCGAGATCGAAGGTGCCCTCGCCGGGCAGCGTCACCAGCCGCCTGCCGTCGGCGCCGGCCGGAACCAATTGCAGCAGTTCGGTGTCCACGATGCCGGGCCAGAGTGAGACCACGGTGACCTCGGTACCGGCGAGGTTGTGCGCCAGGTCGGCGGTGAGCCGGTCCACGGCGGATTTCGCGACGCCGTAGACCGCGTTGTGCATGTACCGGCGCGCGCCCGGCGACGAGATATTGACGATCAGCCCGCCCGACTCGATCAACAGCGGCGCGGCGAAAAAGCTCGCCACGTAATGTGATCGGACGCCCACGTCGAACGACTCGTCCCATGCCGCAGGCGGGACCTCCCAGAACGGTTTGCCCAGCCAGCGGGCCGCGGCGGGGGAGTTGTAGACGTTGTTCACCAGCACGTCCAGCCTGCCGTGCTCGGTGCGGATCAACTCGAACAGCCGCTCCACCGCGTCGTCGTCGCGGTGGTCGCATACGAACGGGATGCCGCTCCCGCCCGCGGCATCGATTTCCGCGGCCGTGGCGTGTACGGTGCCGGGTAGCCGTCCCTGCGCCGCCGAGCGGCCGGTGACGAACACCGTCGCGCCCGCGGCGCCCAGCTCCAGTGCGATGCCCTTGCCGATGCCGCGGCTGGCGCCTGTGACCACCGCGACCTTGCCTTCGAGCCTTTCGGGTATTCCGCTCACGAAACCGGAACATTACCGTGAAACGATAACGTGTTCTAGGCTTTGGAGGCCCGAGTGGAGCTGACGCATCGGTTCGTGACGACCGGCGGGGTCCGTATGCACGTCGCCGAGCAGGGATCAGGACAGCCGGTGGTCTTCTGCCACGGCTTCCCGCACACCTGGTACATCTGGCACCGCCAGCTGCCCGCGATCGCGGCGGCCGGGTACCGCGCCATCGCGCCGGATCTGCGCGGTTACGGACAGACCGATGTCCCGGCCGATCCAAAGGAGTACACCAATCGCGCGGTCTGCGGTGATCTGCTCGCTCTGCTCGACGACATCGGAGCCGAGCAGGCGGTGTTCGTCGGCCTCGACTTCGGCGCGGCGCTGGTGTGGGAACTGGCGTTACGCGCCCCGGAGCGGGTGCGCGGAGTCATCGTCCTGAACAACCCGTTCTCGCCACGCCCGCCGCGCGCTCCGTCGCAGCTGTGGGCCAAGGCGGCGGCCCGGCACTTCCTGCATCTGCACTACTTCCAGACTCCAGGCCCGGCGGACGAGGAACTCGGTGCGCGTCCCCAAGAGTTCCTCGCCCGCGTGTACTACGCGCTGAGCGCCGACTATCACTACCTGGACACCTGGCGTTTCCCGGCCGAGGGCACCGGTTATCTCGACGTGCTGCCGGAGGCGCCCGCGCTGCCGTGGCGCTGGCTCGGCGCGGACGAGCTGGACATGCTGGCGCGGGATTTCGAACACACCGGATTCACCGGCGGATTGAACTGGTACCGCAACTTGGATCGCAATTGGGAGCTCACCGCCGACTACGCGGACGCGAAAGTCACTGCGCCCGCTTATTTCCTGTACGGCGACCGGGATCCCGACATGGAAGGTTTCAGCGGCCGTGATCCGCTGGCGACCATGCGCAGGCACGTCGCCGACCTGCGCGCGGTGACCGAAATAGGCGGCGCGGGCCACCTCGTGCAGTTGGAGCGGACCGAGCAGGTGAACGTGTTGCTCACCACTCATCTCGCCCATCTGGCCGCGCATCCGGCCGGGCTTCCGGCCTGAGCCGAAACGCGTTCGGGCTCAGCGGCGTTCGGTGTCGGTGGGCACCGCTAATGTTCGGTGAATGAGTTATAGCCTGAGCATCTACGTCGTCGAGCTGGACCGGATCAAGGGCGCCATCGGGTGCGGGGACGACAAGCTCCGGCGGATGATCGGCGGCCGGTTCAAAGCCCAGCTCACCCATGACGACGACTGGTTCGCCGAGGAGATCGCGGCCGGTGCGCCCACCCGCTACGAGGCGGTGCGCGCCGTCGTCGACGGCGGCCCGTTCGACCCGGCCTACGGTTTCCAGTACGGCTACGCCTACCAGACGATCTGCCAGTTCTACGGCCGGTTCGTGGACAACCGCTACTTCTCGGCGTTCCGTGGCCGTTGGCTGGACCACGTCGACGACGGCTTGGCCACGCTCGGCATCAAAGCGGTCAGCGTGCGCGCGTTCATGTACCACTCGCTGCCGCCGTCGCTGCCGCAACCCGACGAGTTGCCCGGCTACGGCGAGTGGACGCCGGAGCAGTGCGCGGAAGCGCTCGTGCAGTGGGAGTCCACCACACCACCGCAGCGCGAGGAGGTCGACCACGAGGTACTCGCCGCCATCGAATCCTGCGTCGAGTGGATCCGGGAGGCGCAGGCCCGTCCCGGCTGGGGCGTCGCCGGGTTCTTCTACTGAGCCATGGGCCTAGCGGTATTCCCCGGCCAGTTTCGGATAGTCCGACCACCGCGGCAGCGGCTGGTAGTCCAGGTAGGCGGTGAGCCGGTCGAGCAGATACTGCCAGCGGGGACCGATCGCGCCCGCGTCGGCGGGAGACACGTGGCGGCGGGTCAGTTCCACCGTGGTGACCACGCCGACCTGGGTCATCCGGACTTCGAGCAGGCAACCGTCGATGTGCACGACCAGTTCGTGCGGCGCCTGACAGTGGTCGACGCGCACCGCGACCGGGCCGGGGACGGGACCGTCGAACAGCTCGATGGTCAGGTTGCCGTTGCCGCCGGAGACGGCGCCGAGCCAGCGGGCGAGCTGGCCCCGTTCGGTGGCCGCCGACCACACGTCCAGCACAGGCTTGTGGAACGACCGCAAGTAGTGCAGGAGCACCAGGTCGCCGTCGGCCGTGTGCTCGTGCTCCGGTCGCACCTCGCCGAGCATGGACATCGTGGTCATCGCGAGTCCTTTCCGCTGCTGGTCACCCTCGTCCTCACTGTATTTCCACTATTCCCCGGCCGAATCGAATTCCGGGGAATGCCGGGCCTCGGCGCGCCGCGTCCGCGTGCCGGTCGGCTCGCTCAGCAGGCGGAGGGCCGCGGCTTCGATCCGGTCCTCATCGAGTAGCACCGTCGCGGCGGCCGGACCCAGCGGCACGAAGCTGTCCTCGCTGGTCACGCGCCCGAGGCGGCCGTTGAAACCGGCGTCGACCAGCGCGGTGCACACGGCCTCCGACACGCCACCACTGCGGCGAGTCTCGTCCGCGACGAGGACCCGCCCGGTCGCGCGCGCATGGCGCAGCAGATCGTCCACCGGCAGGGGAGCGAGCCAGCGCAGGTCGAGCACGCGCGCGTCGATTCCGTGCCGGGCCAAGCGCCGAGCCGCGCGCAGGCTCATCGGCACGCCGTTGGCGAAACTCACCAGGGTCAGGTCGGGGCCTTCGCCGTAGACGCGCGCGCGGCCGATTTCGGCGTGCTCGGCCGGAGCCGGGTGTGCCAGCCAGCCGTCGTCGCCGGGACGGTGCAGGTCGCGGGTGTGATACAGCGCGATGGGCTCGAGATACAGGCAGACTCTGCCGTCCACGCGGGCCGCCGACACGCACGTGCGCAGCATCGCCGCGGCGTCGTCGGCCCGGGCCGGGGAGGCGAGCACGACGCCGGGGATGTCGCGTAGCGCGGCAACCGAGTTGTCGTTGTGGAAATGGCCGCCGAAACCCTTCTGATAGGCGTATCCGGCGATCCGCACCACCATCGGGTTCCGGTAACGGCCGTCGGAGAAGAACGACAGCGTGGCCGCTTCGCCGCGGATCTGATCGGCGGCGTTGTGCAGGTAGGCGAGGTACTGGATCTCCGGAATCGGCACGAACCCGGCCAGCGCCGAGCCCAGCGCGGTACCGAGGACGCTCTGCTCGTCCAGCAGGGTGTCGAACACCCGGCGCGCGCCGAAGGTCTTCTGCAAACCCTTCGTCACGCCGTACACGCCACCCTTGCGGCCGACGTCCTCGCCGAAGACGAGCACGTCGCGGTCGCGTGCCAGGAGGCTTGCGAGGGTGTCGTTGATCGCCTGCGCCAAGGTCATCGGCTCGGTATGCGCGGCGCCATTGCGGCGCTGCGGCGCACCGCGGCCCGCGATCGTGTCCTCGGTCTCCGCGGGTTCGCGCTCGTTGGGTGGGAGGGGTTCGGTCCGCAGCGCGTCGGCGCGCACCAGCGCAGGGCGAGCGGGAGCGATCGGTGCGATCACGGCCGCCGCCGAGGCGAGTTTCGGTTCCGCCGAGGCGAGTTCGGCGGCCGTGGCGACCCGGTGGCCGATGTCGGCATAGCGGTCGAGCACGCCGGCGGGTGTGGCGACTCCGGACTCGATCAGCAGCCGTGCGGTGGCCACGACCGGATCGCGGGCGAGATCGGCGGCGACCTCGGCGGGGCGGCGATAGGCGGTTTCGACATCGGATCCGGCGTGACCGAGCAGACGCACGGTCCGCAGCCGCAGGAACGCGGGCGCGCGGCGGTCCCGCACCCACCGCGCCGCCGTGTTCGCGGTGCTCAGCGCGTCGAGGGCGGCGCAGCCGTCCGCGGCGAAGTAGGCCAGGCCCGGGCGGCTGCCGTAGGCCTGTTCGATCCAATCCGGCGGCGTGGGAACGCTGATCCCGATGCCGTTGTCCTCGCAGACGAACAGGATGGGCATGGCGATTCCCTGACCGGCGGTGTGGATCGCGGCATTGATCGCCCCGGCCGCGGTGGAGTGGTTGGCCGACGCGTCACCGAAGCTGCACACCACCACCGCGTCGGCGGGCCAAGGACCGGCGACACCGAGCCGGGCCGCGCGATCGATCGCGAACGCCAGCCCGACGGCGCGCGGAAGGTGCGAGGCGATGGTCGAGGTCTGCGGGATGACGTCGGCGGCGGCGCTGCCGAACACCTTGTGCCTGCCACCGGAAATCGGGTCCGCCGCCGCGGCCACCACCCCGAGCAGAACGTCCCGGATCGGGTCGAGCCCAGGCACGCGCCGGGCCCGATGCACGAAGAACGCCCCCGATCGGTAGTGCAGCAGGGCGGGATCGGTGACCCGCAGGGCCGCCGCCACAGCGGCATTGCCCTCGTGACCGGACGATCCGATGCTGTAATAACCGCGCCGGGCGCTGCCGAGGCGGCGTGCCGCGAGATCGAGATGCCTGCTCGTCGCCTGCGCTTCGAACAGATCGAGGCACGCCGCACCGGTGATCGCGCCGCCGGGTGCGATCGGCTGGTCCGCCGGGCGGCGGGGGCGGGCGGCCAGTGCGGCGACGGCGGTGCGGAACCGCTCGTCGAGATCCACTGCCTGCTCGGTCATCGACCGATCATCTCGTAAACTCCGCCGCTCGGCGGCGTTATCCGGCGGTGTTCTTCCGGAAAACTAGGGCTCGCGATGTGCAAATTTACGAGATGAAGGAGTTGGTAGCGAGCGCTCAGCGCAGCGCGGACGCGGCCTCCTGATCGAGCAGCCAGGTGGTGGACTCCGTACCGGTCGCTCCCGCCGCGGGCACGTCCACCGGGTCCGCGCCGCTGATGGCCGCGGCGACCGCTTCGGCCTTCGAGGCGCCGCCGACCACCAACACGACGTGCCTGCTGCGGCGGATCGCGGGCAGGGTCAATGTCACCCGAACCGGCGGCGGCTTGGGCGAATTCGTCACGGCGACGACGAGGTCGTGGGGTTCGCGCACCGCGTCGGTATCCGGGAAGAGCGAATTCACGTGACCCTCGCCGCCCATGCCGAGCAGGTGCAGATCGAAGGCGCCGTGTTCGGCGAGGTGGGCGTGCACCGTCGCGAAGTACTCGGCGGCGGCCTCCACCGGGTCGGGGTACTCGCCGTCGGAGGCGGCCACCGGATGCACCCGCGCCGGATCCACCGGTACATGGTCGAACAGCGCCTGCCTGGCTTGCAGGTCGTTGCGCTCGGGGTCGTTCGCGGGCACGAAACGCTCGTCGCCCCAGAACACCTCGAGTCGGGACCAGTCGATGTCGCCGGGCGACTTGCGCACCTGCTCGAGCAGAGCGATACCGGTCCCGCCGCCGGTCACCACCACCGAGGCGGAGCCGCGCTCGGCCTGGGCGGCGACGACGACGGAGACGAAGCGGGCCGCCGCGGCGGCCACCAGCGACTCGGTGTCGAGATGCACCTCGACGGTGTCGCTGGGGAACGGCGAATCGGTGGGCTCACTCATAGATCACCTTCTCGATTCCGGCCAGCGCCTCGGCGTAGATCTCGTCGGCGTCCAGCCTGCGTAGGTCTTCGGCGAGGCAGTCGCGAGTCTCCCTGCGCGCCAGGGCGATTCGCTGCACCGGTTCGCCGGTGCGGGTCAGCGTCGCGGTGCGGCCGGTCTGCGGTCGTTCGATCGCGATGGAGACGGTGGGACGATGCAGTTCCACCCGCAGCGGGCCGGTGCGCCGGTGCACCGGGCAGCCCAGCCGGGCGGCCAGCCAGCCGGCCAGAATGTCCAGGGCGGGCTCGTCGCGCAGCCCGGACACCGTCACCGAATCCACCGACTCGAACGGCGGCTCGTCCATGGCCGCCGCCAGCAGGGCCCGCCAGTACGTGATCCGGCTCCAGGCCAGATCGGTGTCGCCGCTGGCATACGACTGCAGCCGCCTCTTGATCGCGGCCTGGGGATCGGCAGCGAACGTGGCGTCGGTGATGCGGCGGCCCGCCAGACGGCCCACCGAATCCTTCGACGGGAACTCCGGCGCACCGCGCGGCCACCAGGCCACCACCGGGGTATCCGGCAGCAGGAACGGGGTGACGACGCTGCTCTCGTGGTTGACCAGTTCACCTTGCAGCCGCAGCACGATGACCTCGGCCGCCCCCGCGTCGCCGCCCACCCGGATCTGCGCGTCCAGCCGGGTGGCGGCCTCCCGGTCGCCGCGCGCGAGCACCACCACGCGACAGGGGTGCTCGCGGCTGGCCTCGTTCGCCGCTTCGATCGCGTGCTCGGCCTCGGAGCTGTCCAACGTGCACACCACCAGCGTGAGCACGCGGCCCATGGTGATCACGCCGTTGCTCTCGCGCAGCTGCACGATGCGCTTGGTGACCTCGCTGGTCTTGGTGTCGGGCATGTCGACGATCACGGGCGCCGCCATTCCCGCCCGGTGCGGGCGATCATCTCGTCCGCGGACGACGGGCCCCAGGTGCCCGCCTCGTACGGCTCCGGCCAGCCGTCGGCCGCCCAGTGGTCGAGCACCGGATCCAGGATGCGCCAGGACAATTCGACCTCCGCGTTCACCGGGAACAGCGACGGCTCCCCGAGCAGCATGTCGAGGATCAAACGTTCGTAGGCCTCCGGCGAGGATTCGGTGAACGCCTCGCCGTAGCTGAAGTCCATGTTGACGTCGCGCACCTCCATGCTGGAGCCCGGCACCTTCGAGCCGAACCGGGTGGTGATGCCCTCGTCCGGCTGCACCCGGATGACCAGCGCGTTCTGCCCGAGTTCCTCGGTCATGGTCTGGTCGAACGGAAGGTGCGGCGCCCGCTTGAAGATCACCGCGATCTCGGTGACCCTGCGGCCGAGCCGCTTTCCCGTGCGCAGGAAGAACGGAACACCCGCCCAGCGGCGGGTGTCGATCTCCAGCCGGATCGCGGCATAGGTCTCGGTCTTCGAGTTCGGGTCGAAACCTTCTTCTTGCAGCAGCCCGACCACGTGCTCGCTGCCCTGCCAGCCTTCGGTGTACTGGCCGCGCGCGGTGGTCTCGTCCAGCGGTTCGATGAGCCTGGTCGCCGAGAGCACCTTGATCTTCTCGGTCTGCAATTGCTTGGGCTCGAAGCTGATCGGCTCCTCCATGGCGGTGAGGGCCAGCAGTTGCAGCAGGTGGTTCTGGATCACGTCTCGCGCGGCGCCGATGCCGTCGTAGTAGCCCGCGCGTCCGCCGAGGCCGATGTCCTCGGCCATGGTGATCTGCACGTGATCGACGAAGTTGGCGTTCCAAATCGGCTCGTACAGCTGGTTGGCGAAGCGCAGCGCGAGGAGGTTCTGCACCGTCTCCTTGCCCAGGTAGTGGTCGATGCGGAAGACCCGCTCCTCGGGGAACACGCCGTTGACCAGTGCGTTGAGTTCTTGCGCGCTCTTCAGATCGTGCCCGAACGGCTTCTCGATCACCACTCGCCGCCAGGGCCTGCGCGCCGCGTCGGGCCCGGTGCTCTGGGCCAGGCCGTGCGCGCACAGCTGGTCGAGCACGATCGGGAACATGTTGGGCGGGATGGACAGATAGAACGCGTGATTGCCGCCGGTGCCGCGCTCCTTGTCCAGCGTGGTCAAGGTGTCGGCGAGCCGGTCGAAGGCCGCGTCGTCGTCGAAGGTGCCCTGGACGAACCGGATGCCCTCCAGGAGCTGATCCCAGACCTCTTGGCGGAAGGGGGTACGCGCGTGCGCCTTGACCGCTTCCAGCACCACCTGCGCGAAGTCCTCGTCCGCGTAGTCGCGGCGCGCGAAACCGACCAAGCCGAAGGCCGGGGGCAGCAGCCCCCGGTTCGCCAGGTCGTAGATGGCCGGCATCAGCTTCTTGCGAGACAGGTCACCGGTGACGCCGAAGATGACCATGCTGCACGGCCCGGCGATGCGCGGAAGCCGTTTGTCCCGTTTGTCCCGCAGCGGGTTCTGCCATTCGACCGCGTCCGGCCGATCCGCGGGTGCTGCCCCGGCCATGGATCAGCCGTTCCCGGTCGACGCCGACTTCAGCTCGTCGGCGGTGGCGGAAAGCAGCTCCTCCCAGGACTTCTCGAACTTGTCCACGCCCTCGCGCTCGAGCACCGCGAACACGTCGTCGAGGTCGACGCCGACGGCGGTGAGCCGATCGAAGACGTCCTTGGCCTCTGCCGCCTTGCCGCTGACCGTGTCGCCGGAGACCACGCCGTGGTCGGCGAACGCCTGGAGCGTCTTCTCCGGCAGGGTGTTCACCGTGTTGGGGGCGACCAGTTCGGTGACGTACATCGTGTCGGGGTACTCCGGGTTCTTCACGCCGGTCGACGCCCACAGCGGACGCTGCCGATTCGCGCCCGAGGAGGCCAGGTTCAGGAACGTGGAGGTGTGCTTGCCTCCGTCGAACACATCCTGGTACTCGGCGTAGGCGAGGCGGGCATTGGCGATACCCGCCTTGCCGCGCAGCGCGAGCGCCTCCTCGGTGCCGAGCGCCTCCAGTCGCTTGTCGATCTCGGTGTCCACGCGGGAGACGAAGAACGAGGCGACGGAGTGAATCCTGGCGGGGTCGTGACCGGCGATCTTGGCCTTCTTCACGCCTTCCAGGTAGGCGCCCATCACCGCGCGGTAGCGCTGCACCGAGAAGATCAGCGTGACGTTCACGCTGATGCCCTCGCCGATCACGGCCGCGATGGCGGGCAGGCCCTCCTCGGTGGCCGGGATCTTGATGAACAGATTGGGCCGGTCGACGATCTTCCACAGTTCGACCGCCTGCGCGACGGTCCGGTCGGTGTCGAACGCCAGGCGGGGGTCGACCTCGATGGAGACCCGGCCGTCCACGCCACCGGTCGCCTCGAAGACCGGAGCGAACACGTCGCAGGCCGCGCGGACGTCATCGGTGGTGATGGTGCGGATCGCGGCGTCGGCGTCGGCACCTTGCGCGGCAAGCTCTTTCAGCTGGCCGTCGTAGGCGTGGCCCTGGCTGAGCGCACCCTGGAAGATCGTCGGGTTGGTGGTGACCCCGACGACGGACCGGGTCTCGATCAACTCGAGCAGGTTGCCGGACTGGATCCGGTCCCTGGACAGATCGTCGAGCCATATGGACACTCCCGCCGCCGAGAGGGCGGCGAGATTCTCGTTCTGAGCCATGAGCGCTTATCCCTTCACGTTCTCGAGCGTGCGCTGCGCGGCGGCAACGACGGCTTCCGGAGTGAAGCCGAATTCGCGGAACAGGGTCTTGTAGTCGGCGGAGGCGCCGAAGTGCTCGATCGACACGATCTCGCCCGCGTCACCGGCGAACCGGTGCCACGGCATCGCGATACCGGCTTCGACGACCACGCGCGCGGCGATCGCGGGCGGAAGCACTTCGTCCCGGTAAGCCTTGTCCTGCGCGTCGAACCACTCCACGCACGGCATCGACACCACGCGGGTGGCGATGCCCTGCTCCTCCAGCGTAATGCGGGCGGCGACCGCGAGCTGGAGCTCCGAACCGGTGGCGATCAGGATCACTTGCGGTGCGCCCGTGGACGCCTCGGCCAGGATGTAGCCGCCCTTCTTCACGCCTTCGTAGCTGGTGCCTTCGAGAATCGGCAGGTCCTGGCGGGTCAGCGCCAGCCCGGACGGGCCGTCCTGGTGCGGCGGCTCGGACACCGAGAAGTGCGAGCTGTGCTCGCTGCTGTCGCGCTCCAGGATGGTGCGCCAGGCGTAGGTGGTCTCGTTGGCGTCACCCGGACGGACCACGTTGAGGCCCGGGATGGCGCGCAGCGCGGCGAGCTGCTCGATCGGCTGGTGCGTGGGGCCGTCCTCACCGAGACCGATGGAGTCGTGGGTCCAGACGTAGATCGCGGGCACGCGCATCAGCGCGGCCAGGCGGACCGACGGGCGCATGTAGTCGCTGAACACCAGGAAGGTGCCGCCGTACGGACGGGTCGGGCCGTGCAGGGCGATGCCGTTGAGAATCGCGCCCATCGCGTGCTCGCGCACACCGAAGTGCAGGGTGCGGCCGTACGGATCGGCCTTCCACATGCCGGTGGAGATCGACTCCGGCCCGAAGCTGCGCTGGTCGGGCATGGTGGTGTTGTTGGACTCGGCCAGGTCGGCCGAACCGCCCCACAGCTCCGGCAGCACCGGCGCCAGCGCGGCGAGCACCTTGCCGGACGCCTTGCGGGTGGCCATACCCTTCGGATCCGGTTCGTAGCTGGGCAGATTCGCGGTCCAGTTCTCCGGCAGGCGCCGCGCGAAGAGGCGGTCGAACAGCGCCTTGTTCTCCGGGTTGGCCGCGGCCCACGCGTCGAACGACTGCTGCCACTGCTCGTGCGCCTTCCGGCCGCGCTCGATGGCCTTGCGGGTGTGCTCGATGACGGCCGGGTCCACGTCGAAGCTCTTGTCCGGGTCGAAGCCGAGGATCTTCTTGGTGGCGGCCACCTCGTCGGCGCCCAGCGCCGCGCCGTGGGCGGTGCCGGTGTTCATCTTGCTGGGGGCGGGGTAGCCGATGATGGTGCGCAGCACGATGATCGAGGGCTTGCCGGTCTCGGCCTTGGCGGCTTGCAGCGCGGCCTCGATGGCGACGACGTCCTCGCCGCCCTCGACCACCTGCACGTGCCAGCCGTAGGCCTCGTAGCGCTTGGCGATGTCCTCGGTGAACGCGATGGTCGTGTCGTCCTCGATGGAGATCTTGTTGTCGTCGTAGATCACCACGAGGTTGCCCAGCTGCTGGGTGCCCGCGAGCGACGACGCCTCGGAGCTGACGCCCTCCTCGAGGTCACCGTCGGAGGCGATGACGTAGATGAAGTGGTCGAACGGGCTCGTGCCCGGCGCGGCGGCGGGATCGAACAGGCCGCGCTCACGACGCGCCGCCATCGCCATGCCGACCGACGAGGCCAGGCCCTGGCCGAGCGGGCCGGTGGTGATCTCGACGCCGTCGGTGTGCCGGAACTCGGGGTGCCCCGGGGTGAGCGAGCCCCACTTGCGCAGGTTTTCGAGGTCGTCGAGTTCCAGGCCGTAACCCGCCAGGTACAGCTGGATGTACTGGGTCAGGCTGGAGTGACCGGCCGACAGCACGAACCGGTCCCGGCCGACCCAGCTCGGATCGCTCGGGTCGATGCGCATGGTCCGCTGGTACAGCGTGTACGCCAGCGGCGCCAGGCTCATCGCGGTACCGGGGTGGCCGTTTCCGGCGTTCTGCACCGCCTCGGCGGCCAGGACCCGGATGGTGTCGACAGCCTTGGTGTCCAGATCCGTCCAGTCGTCCGGGTGGTTCGGCTGAGTGAGGGCGCGGATGTCGTCTGTGATCGACACGACCGAGGTTCTCCTGACATTGATTCGTCGACGGCGGGTGGGTTTCTGACGGCGATGATCGCGCGGCAGCACGGCGTGCTAACCGGGTATACCCACTTACCCTAGTTGTGCCCGGTGACCGGCACACCATTAACCCTGTGTTGGTTTCGCGGCGCCCGTTGCGCTGCGCGTTCGCAGGTGGTTCGCACGGGCCACGACTGCGACGGCGGTGTGTTGGCGGCCTTGCATCAGCGGTGCCGGAACGGGTGGGCCGGGTGTCTTCGGCGCTCGCGTCACGCGCATGCCGGACGCGAGACGGGTTGTGAACGCCCTCGTAGGGCGCGTGTTCGGTGTGATGGGAAAGTATTGAGCAAGCGACTGCTTTGTGGCATGCGCCGGTGCGGTGGCGAAAGTTGCCGCACCACGCGGTCCGAGGCATGCGGTGGGTTCGCCGGGTTGGGTGGGGTCGATGAATTTTTTTTCCGCGGCGCGGAATCCACGCCGCGCGTGCGCGCGGCTCCGCGCGAGTCGAGAACGTGGACAGGGAAGGGCAAGCGGCTCCGATCCGGGTGCCGCGGACGAGCCGAACGAGCCGTCGCCCCCGTCACATTCCGGTCCTCTAGCGCGGGGGCGACGGGAGGGGCGGGCGCGGCGGGGGTCTACCATCCTTTGTAGTAGTAGTCGCGCCGCACCGGTCGGAAGGGGCGCCGGGGCGGACGGAAGTCCGGCGCGGGCGCACCCGTACCACCGGGACGAGTGCACTGCTGGTCGATGCCGGATGCGATGCACAGCGTGCGAGGAGAGACAGTGCGGATTGGGCAACAGCCGGGTGGCGATGGTGCGCACGGCTCCTCCGCGACGGCGCTGGCCGACCGGTTCACGGGTCCCGGCCTACCGTCCCGGCTGATTCGACGGGTACTGGCCTACGTCGCGTTGACCAAGCCCAGGGTCATCGAGCTGTTGCTCGTCGCCACGATTCCGACCATGCTGCTGGCCGACCGCGGCACCGTCGACATCCGCCTGATCCTCGCGACCCTGTTCGGCGGCTGGATGGGGGCGGCGAGCGCGAACACGCTCAACTGCGTCGCGGACGCCGACATCGACAAGGTCATGAAGCGCACCGCCAAGCGGCCGCTGGCCAGGGACGCGGTGCCGACCCGCAACGCGTTCGTGTTCGGCGTCGTGCTCGGGGTCGGCTCGTTCGCCTGGCTGTGGTGGCAGGCCAACCTGCTCAGCGGCGTGCTCGTCGTCGCCACGATCCTGTTCTACGTCTTCGTCTACACGCTGGGCCTCAAGCGCCGCACCTCGCAGAACGTGGTGTGGGGCGGCGCGGCAGGCTGCATGCCCGCGCTGGTGGGCTGGTCGGCGGTGACCGGCGGCATCGGCTGGCCCGCAATCGCGCTGTTCGGCGTCATCTTCTTCTGGACGCCGCCGCACACTTGGGCGCTGGCCATGCGCTACAAGGAGGACTACCGCGCGGCGGGCGTGCCGATGCTGCCGGTGGTGGCCACCGAGAAGACCGTCACCAAGCAGATCGTCGTCTACACCTGGCTGACCGTGCTCACCACGCTCGCCCTGGTGCCCGCCACCGGCGTGATCTACGCGGCCGTGGCGCTGGTGGCCGGAGCGTGGTTCCTGCTCATGGCGCACCAGTTGTACGCGGGCGTGCGGCGCGGCGAGTCGGTGAAGCCGCTGCGGCTGTTCCTCCAGTCGAACAACTACCTGGCCGTGGTGTTCTGCGGCCTCGCGGTGGACTCGGTGCTCGGCTGGGACACCGTCGGCAGCTTCTTCAGCTGAGCGCGCCGACGTAGCCGTCCGGGCGGACGAACACCCGGGTGCCCTCGGCCGCGGCATAGGCCGCGTGGGCATGCCCGTCGACATCCACCACGTGCGGCCCGTCCACCTGCGCACCGGGACGCACCACCGCGTACGCGTGCGGCCCGGCTTCCGCTTGGGCGCCGAATGACAGCACCGTCGCGTGGGGCCCGCGGAACAGATCGAACAATCGGACGGGCCGTCCGTGCTGGTCTTTCACCGGCGCGTCCGGCGCCCGGTCGCCGACGGCGAACCAGCCGCGCTCGGCCGGGTCTCGATAGCTGATGTCCAGTTGCTGGGTTTCCGCTCCGCGTTCCATCGCGTCCTCGTCGCCGTCGACCAGTTTGTCCAGCAGTTCGGAGCTGAGCCCGAGCACCTTGGCGGCCACCGTTCTGCGCTCGGTCTCGTAGCTGTCCAGGAGCGTGTCGTCCCCGGCGAGCGCGGCGGCCAGCTTCCAGCCGAGGTTGTAGGCGTCCTGGATGCCGGTGTTCATGCCTTGGCCGCCGGTGGGCGGATGCGCGTGCGCGGCGTCGCCGGCCAGGAACACCCGGCCGTCGCGGAAGCGCTGCGCGAGGCGGATATTCGGACGCCACACGGTCACCCAGGTCAGGTCGGTGAGGGTGACGTCGTCGCGTCCGCAATAGCGGTCCACGTATTCCTGGAGCAGCTCGAGGCTCGGCTCCGCGTCGCCGGTCGACGGGGCGGCGAATTGGAACTGACGCCCACCGGGCAGCGGGGACAACGCGATGCCCCGCATGGGCTCGTCGGCGGCGGCGAACCAGTAGCCGAACTCGTGGTCGAGCGCGTCGGCGCGCACGTCGCCGAGCAGCATGCGCAGGGATTCGTCGGTGCTGCCCTCGAACGGGATGCCGAGTGTCTTGCGCACGGTGCTCTTGCCGCCGTCCGCGCCGATCAGGTAGGCGGCGCGCACGGTCTCCGGCGTGCCGTCGTGTTCCAGTGTCACGACGACACCGTCGTCGTCCTGTGTGAAGCCGGTCAACGCGGTGCCCAGTTCCACGTGCACCCCGAACTCGGCGAGCCGCTCGCGCAGGATGGCCTCGGTGCGGGACTGGCCGAGCACCCACAGATTCGGGTAGGGGACGGCGGGCGTCGGCTCGACCGGTTCGCTCATTCGGCGTTCGGTGACGAACTCGCCGCCCAGATGTACGCGCATCACCGGTGTCGGCATTCCGGCCGCCAGCACCGCGTCCAATAGCCCCAGGTCGTCGAACACTTCCAGGGTGCGCGGCTGGATGCCGTCGCCGCGCGAGCCCGCGAAGAACGTGGGCGCCTTGTCGACGATCCGGACCGGGATGTCCCGGCGAGCGAGATCGAGGGCGAGGGTGAGGCCGGTGGGTCCGGCGCCCGCGACGAGAACGAGCTGTGCCATGACGTACTCCTGATGAATTTATATTCACTGAATGCATATTCAGTGTCATGCTTGGTACGTTGCCTTGTCAAGGAGGTGAGGTGGGTGTCGCTGAGTCGCAAGGAGAAGTCGGCCGAAACCGAGCAGGTGTTGAAGGCCGCCGCGCTGCGGTTGTTCGCCGAGCGCGGCTACCTGAACACCAAGATCACCGATATCACGACGGCCGCGGGACGGGCGGCCGGGTCGTTCTACAACCACTTCGCGAGCAAGGAAGAATTGCTCCAGGCGCTGCTGAGCGATCTGGCCGCGGCGGGGGACGAGCGCGCGGAAGGACCCGATCACAACCCGGATTTCAGCGACCCGGAGGCGGTGCGTTACCACGTCGCCGGGTATTGGACCTTCGCGCGGGAGCACGGGCCCGTGCTGCGCGCGGTGAATCAGGCGGCCCTGGTCAACGAGGAATTCGCGCAGATGGTCGCGCGGTTCGGCAGACAACAGCGCGCGGACATCGCCGACCATGTCGAACGATTCGCCGACCGGGGCCTGCGGCTGCCGAGCACGCCCGACGCCAGCCTGGCGATGATGTTCATGCTCACCCAGAGCCTGCTGGCCGCGGTGGAGGAGGGGAGCGTCGAGCTGACCGACGAACAGGCCGTGGAGGGCCTGACCCGTTTCATCTATCGCGGTCTGACCGGCCGCGACTACTGAGCGGGCGGTGGACGGCCCCTCGGACCGCCCCCCGCTCGTGGCTCACGGAAGCAGGACGATGGAACCGGTGGTCTTGCGGCCTTCCAGGTCGCGGTGTGCCCGCTCGGCGTCGGCGAGCGGGTAGGTCGCGCCGATCCGGATGTTCAGCGTGCCTCGCGCGATGGCGTCGAAGACGTCACCCGCGCGCCAAGTGAGTTCGGCGCGGTCCCGGATGTAGTGCGCCAACGTGGGACGGGTGACGAACAGCGAACCGGCCCCGCCCAGCCGTTGCAGGTCGAACGGCGGCACCGGACCGCTCGCGCCCCCGAAGAGGGCGAGCGTGCCCCGCACGCGCAGCGCGGCCAGGCTCGACTCGAAGGTCGCCGCGCCGACGCCGTCGTAGGCCGCCGCCACGCCGACGCCGTCGGTGAGCTCGCGCACGCGATCGGCCAGTCCGTCGCCGTAACGCAGCACCTCATCGGCTCCTGCCGCGCGCGACAGCGTCTCCTTCTCGTCGGAGGACACCGTCGTGATCACCCGGACGCCGCGCGCGTTGAGGAGCTGGGTCAGAATCAGCCCGACACCGCCCGCGCCCGCGTGCACGAGCACCGCGTCCCCTGGCTCGGGCCGGTAGACGGACTCGATGAGATAGTGCGCCGTCATGCCCTGCAACAGCGCCGACGCGGCCACGGGCGGATCGACGCCGTCCGGTACCCGGATGGCGACGGCGGCGGGCACCGCGACCTTCGGGGCGTAGCTGCCCGGGGCGGCGGCCCAGGCCACCCGGTCGCCGACCGCGAACTCCGTGACATCCGAGCCGACCTCGGCGACGACGCCGGTGCCCTCCGCGCCGGGAACGTAGGGGACGTCCTGCGGATAGCGCCCGGTACGGATGTAGGTATCGATGAAGTTGACGCCGATCGCCTGGGTGTCGACCAGGAGCTGGTCCGGGCCGATCCGCGGATCGGGCACCTCCACGTACTTCAGGACCTCGGGACCACCGTGTTCGGAAACCTGAATGGCGTGCATGAGATCCAGTTCTACACCCGAGCGGCGGGCACACTGCCTACCGGTCGGTAAACTGCGTGCCATGAGTTCTGAAACCGCCACGGCGCCGCAGAAGCTGTCGGGCGCCCTCGTCGAGTCCGTCAAGGGGTTCGTCGCCGATCACGGACCTTCCGCCACGGCAGTGCTCCAGCGGATCGGTCGTGCTGGTGTGCGGGTCACGCTGGTCGGTTCCGACGGTGTGCTCGGTGACCGCGTGGTCCCGGACCTGGAGACGGCCAAGGAACTGGTCGCCACGATCGACGGTCTCACCGAGGCCGACGAATGGGATCGTGAGCTCACCTCGATCGTCACCCCGCGCAAGGGCCACTGGGCCAAGATGGCGGGCTGGGTCGCCAAGCAGGCCCGTTTCCCCAAGGCGCGCAACGAGAAGTGATCGTTGCGTAGCCGAGTGACGCTGCCCGGCCGGATCGGCGCGGCGGTGATCGCCGCGTGCGCGCTTCTCGTCGCGGCAGCGATTCCGGCGGCCGCGCAGCCGCCGGAGACTCCGAACGCGCTGCGCGCCTGCACGCCCGGCGACTATCCGCCGTACTCGATCAGGGACGCTGCCGGCGACCACCGCGGTGTGGACGTCGATCTCGCGCGGGGTTTCGCCGCGCTGCTCGGCCGTCCGGTCGAATTCGTGCCCGTGACCTGGGCGACGCTGAAGACGGACTTCGCCGAGCGGAACTGCGATATCGCGGTCGGTGGCATCTCCGACCTGCCGTCGCGGCGCGCGTTCGCGGACTTCTCGATCACCTACGGGACCGATGGCAAGGCCCCGATCACCCATCGCGCGAACGGCACCGCGTACTCGACCATCGCGGAGATCAACCGTCCCGGCGTCCGGGTGATCGCCAATCGCGGTGGCACGAACGAAGAATTCGCGCGCAAGAACTTCCCCGACGCGCAGCTCACCTTGTGGCCGGACAATCTGACGATCTTCGGCGAGGTCGAGCAGGGCCGCGCCGACGTGTTCGTCACCGATTCGGTCGAGGGCCGCTACCGCGTCCGTCAGCATCCGGACCTGCAAGTGCTGCATCCCGAAGCGCCGTTCGACTCGTTCGGGAAAGTGCTGCTGGTGCGCAAGAACGATCCGGTGCTGTCGGCCTTGCTGGATGCCTACTTGACCACCCAGCTCGCGACCGGCGCGGTGGACCGGTTGTTCGACCAGTGGATCGGACCGGGCGCTACCGTCCGCTGAGTGACATACCACCATCGGCCCGGACGCCTGGAGTCTCATCAAGGTGATGACCGGCCCCGTGGTCACCGGGCTCGGTACACAGTGCCGACCGTCAGGCGGCTGCCACCTTCCGTAGTGCCCGGTGCGCTGAATGCGACACCGGCGTCGGGCGATGAGAAGTGCCCCGGGTCAACGTGTGCGGCCATGCGCGATACTCGGCGAGGAAACGAGTCGGATAACGGCGAAATCAGGCGGCCGAGGCCGTGGTCAGTTCGGGGCGGAGCGCTCGGCTCCATCCCGGCGCGGATGCTCCAGGAGCGCCTTCCACGCTGCCTGCCAAGGGAACAGGGGGAGGCGTGCTTCTCCGGTGCCCCGCTCATGCGGCTCGCCTTCGCCGATCACCATGGTGATGCCCCATTCGGACAGTTTGCGGATCCCCTCCTGGATCGCCGGAAAGCTGATCTGCGCGCGGTTCGAGTACGGCACCCCCACGATCGGCAGCCCCTTGCCGAGCCCTTCGACCAGCAGGCCGAGCAGGAGCGTATCCGAGATCCCCGCAGCCCATTTCGCGATCGAATTGCCGGTGAGCGGTGCGGCGATGATGCCGTCGGCGGGCGGCAGCACGTCCGGCGTGCCCGGTTGCTTGTACTCGCTGCGCACGGGATAGCCGGTCTGCGCCCGGATCGCGTCGGCATCGATGAAACCGGTGCCGGACGGCGAGGCGATCACGCACACCTCCCATCCGTCCGCCTGTGCCAGGGTGATCAGCTTGCCGACATCGCGTGCGGCGGGCGATCCGGTCACGAGGGCGTACAGCACGGGATTTCCGTTGGCGTCCACGGGTTCATGGTGCCACGCCGCCTAGGTCGTCTCGACCCGGCCGGCGGGTGGTTATCGTCGATGGACCGAGATGGCGCGGCACGCGAATCCTCCCTGTGGGGTCGGTTCGATCTCGACACAGACCGATAGGCCCTCGGCGATCGTGGTGATGTTCAGATCACCGCAGACAGCCGACACGTGGAACCACACGAGCGTGTGGTCGGTGTCGTCGAGCTCGATCACGCCGGTGCCGCTGCGGGGCTTCCAACGCCATACGGTGCCGCTGTCCATCGTCGCCCTCTCTCGTGTTATGCGGTCGGATGCGGTGCCTCGGCGCAGAGTGTTGTGCCGCAACGGATTTCGTCCGCAGGATGCGCTGGGCGCTCTCGGCGATGGTGCGGAGTCGCCGACCTGCGGATTCATGCCGGGACCGCGCCGATGCGTTTGGCGAGGCGGCCGAGGTCGCCGGTGGTGAGGTTGCGGTGGGCGGTGCGCATCATGTGACCGACGAGTTCGCGGACGTGTGTCATGCCCCGGACTTGTTGGGGGGCGATGTGTTCGGCGCGCAGTAGGGCGTGCAGGGAGTTGTGGTAGTCGCGGCGGAGGGCGTGGGCGCGGCCGATCTCGACGAAGTATTGGGCTCGGCGGCCTTCGGCGGGGATGGTGTGAGGGTTGAGAGTCGGGGCGAGTTCAAGGACTTGACCTGGTTCGCGTTGTTCCATTGCCGCCGACATGCGCCACAGGATCACGTTCGCGGCATCGAATGTCGGATTGCGCAAAGTCGCGGTTTCCTGGGGGACCTGGTCGAGCCGCACCACTTGCTGGCTCGCTTCGTTCAAGTGGTCGCCCGGATCACCGCCGAGTGCGGAGGTGACGAGCGCGGCTTGAAGGTGCAGCATGCCGTAGGTTTCGATCTCGCCCCGACTGCGCACATCTGGGCCGAGGCGCTCGGCAGCGTTGGCCGCGCCGTCGAGCGCGGCGGTCAGTGAGCCAGGGCGCGACAAAAGGATCTGGCTTCGAGTGAAGGCTGCGGTAGCCGGACCTGACGTGCCGCCGATGTGCACGGTGGCGCGCTCGATCTCCTGCGCTGCTGTCCAAGCCAGCGCCGAATACCCTCGCGCCTTCAAGGACGCGGCTGTCGTGTATGACGCCGCCGCAAGCACGTCCCACGCCGAATCTCGATCGGCTCCAGTCGAATCACGAGTGTGTCGATAGCAGTCGGTGAGCAGGGCGGGCAACAGCGGACCGAGCGCCGCGTAGTCGCATGCACGTCGCAAATGGGCAGCGTGACGTGCTGTCGCCGCGAGTTCCGTGAGACTGCGGGGTCGTGCAGTCGGAGTGGTGTCACCACGGGTCCAAAGTGCGGTTTCGATGGCGGGCACTGCGGCGTGGAATCCTGCCGACGACGGGTCGAACCGGTCGTCCTGATCGCCGGTCAGATCACCGACCGCGACGCCGAGCGCCTGGGCAAGGGCGTGCAGGGTCCGCCGGGAATCGATCGGTCGCTCACCGTTCTCGTATTTGGCGATCGCACCACGGCTGACACCGACCCGGTCGGCCAACACCTGCTGCGAGATGCCACGGCGCGCGCGGATGGCACGCACCTGTCGGCCGATGTACCGGCCCTCGTCTTTCCCCAGATCCTCGCTCATCGGCTCTCCCTCGCCGGATGCTGACCGAACCTCATGCTAGACGCGTCGCCACGTGTCCCGCACCGGGACAGCGCCGCTCCGGCGGCCCGCCAAGCTGGTGCGAGCACTCGCCCTCGGGACGGGCACGTCCGCGCGCGACAAGCTGGTCGCGCTCTCGCTGCGGGTGCTCACAACGTGATGAGCAGGGGAAGGCGAACGTGATGCGGGGAGAGGCAGTCGGTTTCGCGCGGCACGACATGTTCGTGAAGCGGCACGGTGACGCGATCGCGGTGCGGGCGACTGGTGACCGATACGAACTCGGCGCGATCGGCAAGCCGGTGGTGTTCGAACCCGGCCCGACGCTATTCCTACCGAATGCCCCGCGCCGCGTGCGTCCTGCGACCGATTCGCTACAGCGACGAGCGGTGATCCGGGGCTCCGGATCACCGCGCGACGTTTTCTACGGGGGAACCGTCCGTGGGTCCGCTCGCCTCGGCGCGATGGCGTGGCGGCTGCCGCGCGGACGTGACTCGCGCACTGTGGCCTCGCACCGCATCGAACCTCTCGGCGCGGCAGTGGGGGAGAGCACGCGGTGAGCGAACCATGCTTTCCGGCGGCCGACACCCCGGCCAGCCGGTGCCGCTTCTACCGGCAATGCGGGCTCGCGGCGGCCGTGCAGCCGGAACTCGGCCGCATCATCGTGCCCGCGGGTCGGGTGGGCGCGATCACCATGCCCGCGCGGCTCGGACAGGAGGTGAAGGCGCTGATGCAGGTCCGGCGGTCCGCGCTCGGGCCGATCATCTCGCATCCGCGTTCGAAGCGCTGGACCTATCTGGTGCGGCCGGACCTGCCCGACGAGGTCGGCTTGTTTGCCGAGCTGTTCCGGCTGGACGTGTCGGTAGCGCGTTGCGGCGCGCAGATCGCATTGCCGTCACCCGCCGACCGGTCACCGTGCTTCCGCGTCTGGGTCGAACCGCCGCGCGATACGTTCCGGCCGTCCGGCTCGGTCGTGGTCGCGGCGATTCGTGTTCGCGCTCGGCGGTGGTGGTGACCGGACCGGAGCAGCGGTCGCCGCGGCCGCACGAGCGGGATGTCCATCTCTCGATCCAATTCCACGACGTGCGCTTGAATTTCGCGGCCTGCGCGAGCGCCGCCGCGCTGTTCGTCCAGGAATGGCGCGCCCGCCACTACGAGGACGCGGTCACGGTGCTGCCGGGCGATCCGGCCGGTCTGCCCCGCCTCCCGAACGAGCGGTTGTTCCTCGACCCGTGAGCGGCGGTCGGCCAGGGAGTGGACGCGGCCGCAGGTCCCCGCTGGTCTCTTGCGCCGTGGTCGTCGCGGGTCCGGCACGCCGCGCTAACTCGGCGGTCTCGCCATCCCGGTGGTGCGGGTACCTCGGCGGACCGTTCACCCCGCTGGTCGCGGTCATGGCGGGCGCGCTCACGGCGGTGCCGCGTCCTGGGCCTGCCCGGCGTCCGCGTCATCGATCCGTCCTCGGGTGTCGGCGGCGACAGAACACGAGTCGGGCATCGACTCTTGGCACCAGGAGCGGTGGAATGGCGAATTGTCCGCAAAGTGACCTGTCCGCCGCATCTCGCGCAGATGCGGCACCGCCCTCTTCGGAGGGCGATACCCTTGAGCAGGGTAATTCGACGTCAAGGAGCTGATGTGGAACACCTACGAGGCAAGGCGCGACGTGTGTAGCCGCCGTATGGCTGACCGTGGCTGACTCCGAGCTACCGATGCGTGATCCCATCGATCTTGCCGATTCGGCGGAACGGACCCGTGCGACACTCGCCGCCGCTGTGGCGCGATTCTCCGAGGCTTGGGCATCGGGACTCCCGCCCGATCTGTCCGCCTACCTGCCCTGCGAGCCGGCCGAGCGGCACACGGCGCTGATCGAATTGATCAAAGTCGACCTCGAATTCCGCTGGCTTCGCTACCCCTTCCCGAAGCGGCTGATCGACTACCGCGCGGAATTCCCCGAGCTGCGGAACGGTCCGTTGCCCGCCGATCTGGTGTACGAGGAATTCCACGCCATGCGCCGCAGCGGCCGCCGCGCCGACGCCGCCGATCTGGCCGGTACCGCTACCGCCACGGCGGCCCACCCGGATCTCGACCGGATCACCAGCGCCTACCGCAGCACGATGATCGCGCGGCCGAGCGCCCAAGTCGCGCTCGACGCCATCGACGTCGGCGATCGCGTCGATGATTTCGACCTCTTGATGCGGATCGGCGTCGGCGCCTTCGCCCAGGTGTACCTCGCGCGGCAGCAGTCGATGCAGCGACTGGTCGCGGTCAAGATCTCGCACAACCACGGCAACGAGCCGCAGACGCTCGCCCAGCTCGACCACGAATACATCGTGCGCATCTTCGATCAGCGACTCATCGCCGACGGCGAGTTGAAACTGCTCTACATGCAGTATCTGCCCGGCGGAACGCTGCTCGACGTGCTGCGCTTGTCGCGCACGACGCCGCGGGAACGTCGTGGTGGACAACTGCTGCTCGACGCCATCGACAAGGTGCTCGCCGACAAAGGCGAGGTTCGGCCGACCGAATCGGCTGTCCGGACCAGGATCGCCGGATTGACCTGGCCGGAGACCGTGGTGTGGCTGGGGCGCCGGCTCGCGGACGCGCTGGAGCACGCGTCCGAACGTGGGGTGCTGCATCGCGACATCAAACCGGCGAACGTGCTGCTGAGCGCCGAGGGAATTCCGAAGCTGGCCGACTTCAACGTCAGCTTCAGCAAACGTGTCCGAGGCACCAGCCCCCTGGCGTACTTCGGCGGGTCGCTGGCATACATGTCGCCCGAGCAACTCGAAGCGTGCCACCCCGACCTGTCTGCGACCGCCGCGGAACTGGATACGAGAAGCGACATCTTCGCGCTGGCCGTCATGCTGTGGGAGTTGCTCACCGGGCGCCGCCCCTTCGCGGACGAGACGTCGGCGGGCGATTCGCAGACGTCGCTGGCCCACATGATCGCACTGCGGCGCCGGCCCATCGGTCCGGCGTTCCTGTCGCAGCTGCCGCCGGACTGCCCGATGGCGCTGCGCCGCGTGTTGTTGAAGTGTCTGTCACCCGACCGTGCGGACCGCTACTCCTCCGGCTCGGAATTGGCGCAACAGCTCGATCTGTGCCTGGAGCAGCGGGCCCGTGATCTCGTCTATCCACCCCCGGACAGCTGGCGCGCACGGCTCGCGCGCAGACCCACCCCCATCCTGTGGTTGTCCTCGCTGGTCGGTGTCGGCCTGGCGACGATCTACATGGCCGTGCACGTGCAGGACCTGATCAGGGAGCGCCTGACCGATACGACAAACTCGCAGCTCAACATGGGTGTGTACGTCTTCGTCCTCATCGCCTGCCCGCTGTCCATCGTGATCTACGCGTATATGTCGCGTGATCTGCTCGCTGTTCCGCGCGGCTTGCGCGAGGGCAGACGCTACGACGAGGCACTGCTCGCGCGAGTGCGGTCGCGAACACTGTTCTGGGGGGACATGTGTGCGCTGAACACCTTTCAAACCGGGATTACGGCGACGGTGACGGGGGTGTTCCTCTGCCTCTGGCTCACCGATCTTCCGGCGCGACTGGTGATCCATGCGGCGATGACCGTTTTCATGGCGGCTGTCATCTCCGTCGCCTACACGTTCTTCCTGTCGACGTTCTACATCGTCCGCTGTGTCTATCCGGTCTATTTGCGTTACAGCCGCACGACGGCGCACGACTTCGGCGTCATCCGCACCCTGCGCCGCAGAACCACGATCTATCTAGCGGTCACGGCGTCCGTGCCACTGGTCGGGGTGCTGGCCGGATTCAGCCTGCTCGAACCCGAGGAACTTCCGCTGGTGCGTGATTCGGTCCTCGGGCTGTGCGCGGTCGGCGGGCTCGCGTTCGTCGCCGTGTACTGGCTGTTCCGCACGCTGGACGCGGACCTGCGCGCGCTCCAGCGGGTGGTCCAGGCGTCAGCGGCGGACGTGGACTGATCCGCGCGCACGCCCACGACCCGAGCGACCTCACAGGGCCGACTCGGGCCGATCGGCGAACTCCTGTTCCCGCCACCGTGCACTCAGGTGTCGCGGGAATGATCGCCCCGGGTGCTCGACTCCCCAACGCACCCGGTCGCTATGGCGAGAAATAGCCCGCTGTCCTACCTCTCACGGCAGATCACCACCGGGCTCGCTGCGTGATGCAGCAAGTTCTGGCTCGTCGATCCGAGGACGAGTCCGGTGAGGCGGTTGTGCCCACGACTGCCGGTCACCAGCAGTTGGGCTTTCTCGGTGTGTGCGAGCAGCGCCTGCGCGGGCGTGTTCTTCTCGATCACTTTGGTGACCGTGACGTCCGGGTATTTCTCGCACCATCCGGCCAAGCATTCGGACAGTAGTGCCTCCTCCTGCTGAGCCAGCACATCCCACGCGTCGGGCACCGGGGTCCACTGCAGCAGGTCCGGGTCGTTCCACGCGTGCAAGGCGGTCACTTCGACACCGAGTGTGGACGCCAGCTCGAACGCCTCGCCGAGCGCCGCGGAACTACCTGGGCTCCCGTCGACGCCGACGAGCACGGGCCGCTCGTCCGGCTGTGGCCGGTCGAGCCTGCCTCGCCACACGGTCACCGGACAGGCCGCCTTGTTCGCGACCGTGAGCGCGGTCGATCCCAGCAACAGCGTGGAGAGCCGGTCCTGGTGTTTCGCCGCGACGACGACCATGCGCGCTTCCGCGCTGTGCTTGATCAACTCGCGCGCGGGCGAGCCGTCCTCGACGGTCCGGTGGATCTCGATGTCCGGCTGATCGGCGCGCACGGCGTCGAATGCCTCCTCGACCTTCTGCTTCGCCGCCGCTCGGAGTTCGGGTAGCAGATTGACCTCGGCCAGGGCGGAGGATGTCATGGGGTAATCGAGGGCGGGAACCACGCCCAGCAGCACCAGCGTGGCGCGCTGCCGATTCGCGACGGCTCCGGCCCAGCGCGCTGCACCCACAGCGGTCGGGCTGCCGTCGATTCCGACGACGATCGACTGACGGTCGGCTGGTGTGCTCATTTCGTCTCCGTTTGCGGCTGCGACAGGATCACTTCCACATTCGCAGCGGGGACCCGGTCCGCACCGGGGGCGGTGGCCCCTGATGGTCGGGACTTAAGGCCCTCACCGGGCGAATTCCCGGCCGAGGCCGGAGCGGGCTACCGAGCGAACCGGGCGATCGCCCGCAGGACGGCGGCGCCCATGGCCGTGCTGCCCGTGTGACCGGAATCGTCGATGACCTGTAGTTCCGCCTCGGGCCACGCCTGGGCCAGCTGCCAGGCGGTGTACAGCGGGGTGCTCAGGTCGAGTCGGCCGTGGATCAGCACGCCGGGAATGCCCGTGAGCCGATGCACGTCGCTCAGCAGCTGCCCGTCTTCCAGCCAGGCCGCGTTGGCGAAGTAGTGCGTGCAGATTCGCACGAAGGCCATTCGCGCCGCGTCCGGCTTCGCGCTGTATTGCCCTGGGCTGCCCAGGTTCTCGTGCGCGATCACCGCGTCCTCCCAGGCACACCACCGCCGCGCCGCCGACTCGCGGGTCTGCACGTCGGGGCTCTCGATCAGTCGGTGATAAGCGTCGACGAGGTCGCCGTGGCGGTCGGCGAGGGGAACGCCGGTGCGGAAGGTCTCCCACTGTGCTGGCAGGAGTTTCGCGATGTCCCGGTAGAGCCAGTCGATCTCCTCTTGCCGGGTCATGGTCACCCCGACCAGCACGATCTCGCTGACCCGCTCGGGGCAGCGCTGGGCGTAGGCGAGGATCAGCGTCGAGCCCCAGGAACCGCCGAAGAGCAACCACCGGTCTATTCCGAGGTGTTCGCGCAGACGTTCCATGTCCGCGATCAAGTGATGCGTGGTGTTGTGCGTGAGGTCGACCGACGGGTCGGAGGCATGCGGCAGACTCTCGCCGCAGCCACGTTGATCGAACAGGACGATTCGGTAGGCGGCCGGGTCGAAACTCTTCCGTGAACCGCGCCGCCCGCCGCCGCCCGGCCCGCCGTGCACGACCAGCGCGGGTTTCCCGTCCGGGTTACCGCTGGTCTCCCAGTAGATCCGTTGGCCGTTCCCGACGTCCAAGAGTCCGTGCGCATACGGCTCGATGTCGGGAAAGGGCTGCGGCGCATCGGATCGCGCGTGTGGCGTGGACACGGTCGACCACACTACCGGCGAGCAACCGGGTGACCTGGTGTTCGGCAACCGCGGGCTGCGCGAACAGGGCTGGTCGGAATCGTGTCGGACCCCGGCCGGATGACCACGCCCCGCAGTTCGCCGAATCGGTGAGCGAGGCCGCCTTTCAGTCCGGCCCGCGACAGGCGGCGGTGACGCACGTCACGCCGCGGTTTCGTTACGAAGAGCGGGTCTGCGACATCTTGTGTCCGTCCAGTGCGGCAGCACGGGACATCGGCAGTGAGGGGGCCTCCTCGCTGCGCTCGCCACTGCAGAAAGAACGGAAGGACATCATGAGCAAGGTCTGGTTCGTCACCGGTTCCTCTCGCGGTCTGGGCCGAAACTTCGTCGCGGCCGCGTTGTCTCGCGGCGACAAGGTGGCCGCCGCCGCTCGCAGTACCGAACATCTCGCGGAATTGGTCACCGCCCACGGCGACGCGGTGCTTCCGCTCGAGCTGGATGTGACCGACAGGGCAGGAGCCTTCGAGAGCGTGAAGCATGCCCACGCGCATTTCGGCCGGTTGGACGTCATCGTGAACAACGCGGGTTACGGGCTACTCGGCGCGGTCGAGGAGCTGACCGAGCAGCAACTGCGAGATCAGTTGGAAACGAACTTCTTCGGCGCGGTATGGGTCGTCCAAGCCGCGCTGCCATATCTGCGCGAGCAAGGGAGAGGGCACATCATCCAGATCTCGTCGGTGGGTGGTCTCGCCGCTTGGCCGCTCGGTGGTGCGTACCACGCTTCCAAGTGGGCGCTGGAAGGCCTGAGTGAATCCCTCGCCCAGGAGGTCGCCGGCTTCGGTGTCAAGGTGACCTTGGTCGAACCCGGCTCCTACGCAACCGAGGGCGCCGCCGGAGCGGTCCACGCCGAGGCCGACCCGCGCTACGAAGGCCTCCGCGCGGCGTTCGCCGCCTACGCGCAGAGCCTCGATTCCGGAGACCCGTCCGCCGCGGGCCGGGCGTTGCTCGAGATCGCGGACTCCGCCAACCCGCCCCTGCGCGTGTTCTTCGGTTCCGGGGGAAATCAAATCGTTCCGCAGGTCTACGCCGACCGGCTCGAGACCTGGGCCGAGTGGAGGGATCTCGCGGTGGCGGCGCAAGGCCACACGCCCGCAACCTGACTCGGTCCGGCGGGACCGGCCTGCGGAACGATCCCGCCGCGGTCGCGCTCGAACTGGCCGGATTCCTCGGACCGCGCTAGCTCACCGCCCGTACCGGGCCGGTTGCGGCCCGGTACGGCTCGTCCACAGCGGTCAGCGGTCCTCGGTGAGAACAGGTTTGAGATCGAGGATCGGTGTGCCGTGCACAGCTTCGAGGTTGCGGACGTGGATGCGGGTTCCGGTGACAGCCAGGACGTGGACGCTGTGCAGACCGATCGGATTGGGCCGGTGCGGGGCGCGGGTGACGAAGACGCCGGTGGTCGCGCGACTGGCGTCACCACGCGGGTGGATGGTGAGGGTTTCGCGGTCGGCACGATCGAGCCAGGTCAATACCAGGATGTCCATGCCTGTGGTGAGTCCGTCGAGGGCGCGGGCATATCGGTCATCGATGACCAGCCAGGCCGGCGGGGCTCCTTCATCGGGTTGGCGGGGAGCGGTGGCGGGGTCGGTCAGCGCGGATTCGACGTGCCCGATCGGGCGCAGCGTGTAATCGGTCATGAATGTCCTTGCCGTTCTCGCATGGGGTTCGAGCCCGTTGCCTTCGGGCGTCGAATCACCCGAGCGCGACGGGCTCGGCCTTCAGAATATTGCCGAGTGAAAAGACACGGCTGTTTCCTCTGAATCAGGACTGCCGGATCGCCGCGAGAAGCGACCATGCCCGCCGCCGGGTTCCAGTGCACCCTCCAGTCCTTGCGGTTGATCGTGGTGGTGCCGGTGAAACCGACTGGGAGGGCGCCCGTCGGGTCGTTCTGCACGCTGGTCAGTTCGAAGTCGACGGTGACCGGCTTGGTGACACCGCGGATGGTCAGGTCGCCGGTGACCTCGACTTCGCTCTCGCACCAAGGAATAACAACAGGTGATGCAGTTCACTGTCTCGTCAGAGCCGACGGCGAACTCACCGCTCGCAGTCGCGGCAGCGACGCGTCGTCCAGCGTGTGGCCTGCCGAATCACACGGTTCGCGCGGTGTTCGTCAGGCCGCCTGTACCGCGGGGTCCGGCTTCGGGGCGGCGACCCGTTCCCGGGTGCGCAGCGAAGCCCACAGTGCCGCGGTGGCGGCGGTGCACGCCGCGGCCCCGCCCACGTGCACGACGACCAGCGCCGCGGGGACGTCGGTGAAGTACTGCACGATGCCGACCAGACCCTGTGCGCAGACCAGTCCCAGCAGCACGAAGAGGCGGGTGCGCACGGCGGGTGCGATGCCGACCGCGAACAGGCCGAACGCCAGGCCGATCAGCAAAGCAAGGTAGCCGACGAGCAGTTGCGAGTGCAGATGCACCAGGGTGACGATCTCGACCTGCAACCGCTGGACAGGACGTTCGATGCTCTTGTCGCCCGCGTGCGGGCCCGCGGCGGTCACCAGGGTGCCCGCGACCAGGACCGCCGCGAGCGCGACCCCGGCCAGTGCGGTGAGCCAGCGCAGCGGCGCGGGAGCCTGCACGGTGTCGATGCCGTCGTCGGGTTCGCCGATCTTCGCGTACAGCACCACCGCGAGCCACACCATTGCCATGGACGCGAGCAGGTGCGTCGACACGGTCCACCACAGCAGTCCGGTGCGCACCGTGATGCCGCCGATGACCGCCTGCACGACGGTGCCGCCGGGCATCAGCCACGCGTACACCAGCACCTCACGGCGGCGGCGCGCCCGGGTCACGGCCAGCACGATCGCCGCCGCGCACAGCGTGACCACAAAAGTGAGCAGCCGGTTGGAGAACTCGACCGCCTGGTGGAGGGCCGGTACCTCCGACACCGCGACCGGCGTGAAGCTGCCGGGGAAGCACTGCGGCCAGGTCGGGCAGCCCAGGCCGGACGCGGTGACCCGCACGACGGCGCCGGTCACCGAGATGCCCGCCTGGGAGAGGATGACCGCGAGCGCGATCAGGCGCTGCACCCGCGAGGAGGGCAGCGGCAGCTTGTCGACGAGTCGCAAGAACGCGCGATACAGCACGTCGAAAATGGTAGCCGGGCCGGATCCGGCGGTTTCATCCGGTCTACTACATTTCGTCGTTGAAGCTCAGTGGAAGCGGAACAGGCGGGTGGCGGCGACGCCCGACACCACGCCCCACACCGCGAGCACGGCGATCCCGAACCAGTCGACGCTGGTGTGCATCGCGCTCTCCAGCGCTTCCGCCAACGCCCCCGAGGGCACCAGCCGGGCGAGCACGCTCACCACCGTGGGCAGGTCGTCGGAGGCGAACACGATGCTGGCGACGCCGAGCATGACGAACCACAGGATGTTCGCCAGCGCGAGCACCACCTCGGCCTTGAGAGTGCCGCCCAGCAGCAGGCCCATCGCCGCGAACGTCGCGGTGCCGAGCGCGATCACCGCCGCGCCGAGCAGCAACCCGAGCGGTTCCGGCCGCCAGCCCAGCGCAAAGCCGATGAGGCCGAGCAGCACGGCTTGCAGCACGACCACGATGAGCACGGCCGCGCACTTGCCCGCGATGACGCCCCAGCGCGGCAGCGCCGTCGCGCCGAGCCGCTTGAGCGCGCCGTAGCGCCGGTCGAAGCCGACCGCGATGGCCTGACCGGTGAACGCGGTGGACATGACGGCCACCATCATCACCGCGGGCACGATCTTGTCCACCCGGTCCGCGCCGAGGTCGCCGAACGGCAACAGGCTCAGGCCGACCAGCAGAGTGATCGGGATGAACATGGTCAGCAGCAGTTGTTCGCCATTGCGCAGCAACAGGATCAGTTCGAGCCTGGTCTGCGCGAGCAGCATCGCGGCGCGGGTGCTCGGGCGCGGGGCGGGAGCGAAAGTGCCCGGCGCGAAACGGTTGGCGGTCCGGTCGTGCTCGCTCATCCGCGCAGGTCCCGTCCGGTCAGTTCGAGGAAGACGTCCTCGAGGCGGCGCTGGTCGATCCGGATGTCGGTGGCCAGCACGTCCATCCGCGCGCACCACGCGGTGACGGTGGCGAGCACCTGCGGATTGATCTCGCCCTCCACCAGATAGGTGCCCGGCGTGGTCTCCCGGGGCGCGAAGCCTTCGGGCAGGGCGTTGGCCAGCAGTTCCAGGTTCAGTTTGGGCGGGGCGCAGAAGCGCAGCTGCCCGGCCGCGCCGTGCGCGGTGACCTCGGCCGGGGTGCCGGAGGCGACGATGCGGCCGTGGTCGATGATCACCAGCTGGTCGGCGAGCTGCTCGGCCTCGTCCATCATGTGCGTGGTCAGCACGACGGTCACCCCGTCGCGGCGCAGGGCATCGATCAGCTCCCAGACGATCAACCTGGCCTGAGCGTCCAGCCCCGCGGTGGGCTCGTCGAGGAACACGATTTCCGGCTTGCCGACCAGCGCGCAGGCGAGGGCGAGCCGCTGCTGCTGGCCGCCGGAGAGACGCCGGTACGGGGTGCGGCGATTGTCCTGGAGGCCGAGCGTGCGCAGCAGCCAGTCGGGGTCGAGCGGGTCCGCGGAGTAGGCGGCCACGAGGTCGAGCATTTCCCCCGCCCGCGCACCGGGATACGCGCCGCCGCCTTGCAGCATGACGCCGATGCGAGGGCGCAGCCGTTCGGAATCGGCGACGGGGTCCAAGCCGAGTACGCGCACCGTGCCCGCGTCCGGCGCGGCGAATCCCTCGCACATCTCCACCGTCGTGGTCTTGCCCGCGCCGTTCGGGCCGAGCAGCGCGAGCACCCGCGCGGGCTCCACCTCGAACGTCAGGCCGTCCACAGCGGTGAGCTGGTCGTACCGCTTGACGACGCCGTCCACGCTGACAGCCGGCCTGGAAGCTGTGGTCACGACGCCGCCTCGCCGGCGTTCGATTCCGGCGCACCCGGTGATGCTGTGTAGATGGCTCCCTCGCCACGCTCGGTCACGATGTCACACCGTAGGAGGTGGGCACTTGTGACGGAGCCGACACCCCCGTCTGCCCGCGCCAGGGTAGCGAGTTGCGCGTGATCACGATGAACAGCACCCCGACGATCACGGTGGCGATCGCCGCGCCCACGATCTGGAACACCTCGAGATCGGCGCCGCGCGGCATGAGGATTACGCTCACGATCGCCGAGAACGCCACCGCCGGAACGCGGAACACCGGCCTGGTCGCCCACGCGGCCATCGGGACGATCGCCCACAGCAGATACCAGGGCTGCACCACCGGGAAAAGCAGCACGATCGCGCCGAGCGCTACGCCGAGCGCGCCGACCGGATGCAGCCGCCCGGTGCCGGTGGCGACCAGCATGCGCACGGTGAAGAAGCCCGCGACCAGTGCCGCGATCGGGCGGGTGATGCTCAGCAGCGCGGTGGTGTGGTCGCCGAGCCCGAGCAGTACGCCGCCGAATCCGGTGATGATGCCCAGCACCGTGGGCAACGACATCCAGCTGCGCACCACGCTCGCGGTGTTCAGCGTGTAGATCCAACCGAATCCGAGCCCGCTCACCGAACTGATGAAAAGCGTTGTGCCGATGGCTATCGCGCCGAGCATGGCGGCCGCGATGGCCACCGTGCGCAGCGAGGCCCCCCACCTGCGAGCCAGCGCCATGCCGACGAAACCGAGCGCGATGATCGAGGTGAACTTGATCGATGACGACAGCGTGATGATGACCGCGCCGCCGATCAGCCACGCGTAGGCGCGGCCGTCGAACGGGTGGGTGTCCTCGATGGCGCGCAGGCAGAACTCCAGGCCCGCCAGCATCAGGCCGAGCATCAGCGCGTCGTTGTGCACGCCGCCGACCAGATGGAACAGCACCAGCGGGTTGGCCGCGCCGAGCCACAGCGCGCTGACCGGCGCGACGCCGCAGCGCACCGAGAGCCGGGGCAGCGCCCAGACGATCAGCGCGACGCCGCCGAGCGCGAGGATCCGGTGCACCCACACGCCCGCGATGATGTTGTCGCCGGTGAGTTCGGCGATGCCGCGGCCGATCCAGAGGAACAGCGGGCCGTAGGGAGCGGGGGTGTCACGCCAGATGGTCGGCACGTTATTGGTGAGAACGTTGTCGATCCCGAGCCCCGCGACGGGGCCTTCCTGGTAGGGGTCGATGCCGCGCGCGGCGATCTCGCTCTGCGCCAGATAGGAGTAGACGTCGTTGCTGAACAGCGGGGGAGCGACGCTGAGCGGGATCAGCCACAGCAGCAGCGTGCGATCGAGTTGCGAGCGGGTCAGCCGGTGCACGGGGGAGCCGCCGATGCCGCCCACCGCGAACCGGCCCAGCAGCAGCCAGGCCAGCACCACGACGACGGTGCCGGTCATGCACATGGCCAGCGATCCGGTGTGGGCGCGGGCGAAGATGCCGAGCACCCGGACGCCGGACGTGGGGTTCTGGTGCACCGGCTGCGCGCCGATGCCCAGCGCGCTGATCGCCATCAGCACCGTGCCGGTCGCGCCCATCAGGCGGATCCGGTCGAGCTGCGCCAGCTCCTTGCGATCGAGACCGGGCACCTCCGACTCGTCGCGATGCAGCACCGCGATCGTGTGATCGGCCGCGGGCACGTCGAGTCCGAGTGCCCGGCGCCCGAACGCCAGTGTCCTGCGCCGCGCGCCGTCCAGTACCGCCACGCCACGAAGCCTAGTTCGAACGGCGGGCGCACACCGCGAACGGACCCCGGTCGTTCCGCCCGGGCCCGCCCCGCTCACGCGGCACAATCGACGCATGGTTTCGGAGTCCAGGCGGCGGATCGAGGTGGCCGCCTCCGGGCTGCTGGCGCGGCACGGGTATCACGGGTTCGGTCTGAAGGCGTTGAGCGAGGCGGCCGAACTGCCGTATGGCTCGATCTACCACCACTTTCCGGGTGGCAAGGAAGAGATCGCGGTCGCGGCGATCACCGGGACCGGCGTGCTGACCGGCCGGATGATCCGTCAGGCGCCGACCGACGTGTCCGCCACCTTGGCCACGCTGTTCGAATTCATGGTGGGCAAGCTCGCGGACTCGGAATGGACCGACGGGTGCCCGATCGGGACGCCCGCGCTGGACGGCGGCAGCGACGTGGCGGCGGTGCGCTCGGCCTGTGTGCGCGCCTTCGACACGATGGAGCAGGCGTTCGCCGGGCTGCTCGCCGAACTCGGCCTCGGCGGGGAGGACGCGGCCGAGCTGGCCGCCACGGTGGTCGCCGCCTACGAGGGCGCCACCATCCTGGCCCGGATCCGCCAGACGGACGCACCGCTGCGCACGGTCGCGAAGTCGATGGAGCGGCTGATCCGGGCGAGCTTCGCGGCGGCGGGAATCGGTGGCGCGGTCTCGGCGGCGGAAGGTTCGGATGAATTCGAAGCCGATATGACATCGCTGCCCGGAAATTTTCCGGAAATACCTGCCGAGCAGGGAGATCAGACGTGAGCCGTTGACTAGAAAGAACGTTCTAGCGACACTCGGACGATGAAGCGACTGATGCTGACCGGCCCCGGTGCGATGCGCTGGGAAGACCACCCCGAACCCGTCCTGAGCGGGCCCGATCAGGCGCTCGTGCGGCCGGTCGCGCTGGCCACCTGCGACATCGATCCGGCCGTCCTGCGCGGGGCTTTCCCGCTGCCGGGGCCGTATCCCTTCGGGCACGAGGGAGTCGCCGAAGTGGTCGAGGTGGGCCCGGAGGTCCGCGACGTCGCGGTGGGCGATCTCGTGGTGGTGCCGTTCCAGATCTCGTGCGGTGCCTGCCGGGCGTGCGCGCGCGGGCGGACCGGGAACTGCACCAGCCATCCGCGGCTGTCCAGTTTCGGTCTCGGCCCCATGGGCGGGCTGGACTGGGGCGGGCTGTGGGCCGACCTCGCGCTCGTGCCGCATGCCGACGCCATGCTGGTCCGCCTGCCCTCCGGCGTCGACCCGGTCGCGGTGGCCAGCGCCAGTGACAACATCCCGGACGCCTACCGTTCGGTCGGACCCCAGCTGGCCGACGATCCCGCCGCCGAAGTGCTGGTGATCGGGGGCCCCGCCGCGCCATCGATCGGCCTGTACGCCGCGGGGCTCGCCGTCGCCCTCGGCTCCGCCCGTGTGGTCTATCTCGACGACTCGGCCCAGCGGCTCGAGATCGCGAAATCGCTCGGAGCGGAGCCGATCGAAGGCCCGCGCGACGCCCGGGTCGGACGGTTCCCGATCGTGGTGGAGGCGGCCGGTGGGGCGAAGGCGCTGCGCGCGGCGATCGATGCGGCGGCGTACGACGGCCGGTGCACGAGCGTCAGCGTGCAGTCGCAGGACGTCGCCCTGCCGATCCTGGACATGTACACCCGCTGCTGCACCTTCCACACCGGTCGCGCCCACGTCCGCCCGGTCATTCCCGAGGTGCTCGATCTCGTCGCCGCGGGTCGTTTCGATCCCTCGCTGGTCACCACGGTCACGGCCGAGTGGGACGAGGCGGTGGACGCGCTGCTGGAGACGCCGATGAAACTGGTCGCCGTGCGCTGAGCGCCTGTGACGAATCGCACTGCGTGCCCCGGCCGGACCGGCGCCGCGCCGCGGCGAGGGGATCGGACGCGCGATGCTCGACGCTCGGTGTCGTGCGGACTCGGCTCGACCTGCTCCGATCGGCGTTTCCTCTGCGCAGGTCAGCCGGGGAAGTCGGGCTGCGGCCGGGCTCCGCGCCGAGTGGACACCTGTCCGGAATGCCCGGGGGCGGTTTCCCGCCACGCCGGAATCCCCGCAGGTCGACCGTGCCGCTGACTCAGGGCACCCTTATTAGATTTCGGGAACGAATTCCGCCACACTTATGTTGTGAAAACCGTGGGTTTGCGGAGAAACGACGAAGGAGCCGGTCGCAGGGCCGGCGCCGGGTCGGCCGCTGCGCCCGCGGCGGTCGGCGGCGAAGGGCATACCCGAGCGGCCATCGTCCAGCTGCTGCTGGAGGAAGGACCGATCACCGCCACCGCCATCGGGAGCAAGCTCGGCCTGGCCCCGGCGGGCGTGCGCAGGCACTTGGACGCGCTGATCGATTCGGGTCAGGCGCGGGCCAGCCGATCGGCGCCCTGGCAGCAGAAAGGCCGGGGCCGCCCGGCCAAGCAGTACCAGCTCACCGCGGCCGGACGCGGCAAACTCGGCCACGCCTACGACGATCTGGCCGGAGCCGCCATCCGGCAGCTCGGAGAGATCGGCGGCGAACAGGCCATCACCGAGTTCGCCCGCAAACGAGCACGCACTATCGTGGCCGGGATCGAACCGGTCGGTGAGCACACCACGGAACAGACCGCGGCCAAAGCCGAGGAGATCGCCGAGGCGTTCACCGACGCCGGGTTCGCGGCCACCACCCGCAAGGTGGGCACCGGCGTGCAGATCTGCCAGCACCACTGCCCCGTGGCGCACGTCGCCGAGGAGTTCCCGCAGCTGTGCGCGGCGGAACTCGAGGCGTTCCGCGAGCTGCTCGGCACCCACGTGCAGCGGCTGGCCACGATCGCCAACGGCGACTGCGCGTGCACCACGCACGTGCCGCTGCTCGTCCTGCCCGCCGAACGGACCGGAACTTCAGCACCAACCGCTGCACAGCCCGCAGCGGTACGAACGAACGACTCCGGAAGGAGTGCCGAATGACGACGACCACCGACCAGGTGCAACCGCTCACCCAGGAAGAGGCCATCGCTTCGCTGGGCAAATACGGTTACGGCTGGGCCGATTCGGATGTGGCCGGCGCCAGCGCGCAACGAGGTCTGTCCGAGGCGGTTGTCCGCGACATCTCGGCGAAGAAGAACGAGCCGGAATGGATGCTCGAACAGCGGCTGAAGGCGCTACGCATCTTCGATCGCAAGCCCATGCCGATCTGGGGCTCCAACCTCGACGGCATCGACTTCGACAACATCAAGTACTTCGTGCGCTCGACGGAGAAGCAGGCCGCGTCCTGGGACGAGCTGCCCGAGGACATCAAGAACACCTACGACAAGCTGGGCATCCCCGAAGCGGAGAAGCAGCGGCTGGTCGCCGGTGTCGCCGCCCAGTACGAGTCCGAGGTCGTGTACCACCAGATCCGCGAGGACCTGGAGGCCCAGGGCGTGATCTTCCTGGACACCGACACCGGTCTCAAGGAGCACCCGGAGATCTTCCAGCAGTACTTCGGCTCGGTGATCCCCGCGGGCGACAACAAGTTCTCCGCGCTGAACACGGCCGTGTGGTCGGGTGGCTCGTTCATCTACGTGCCGCCGGGCGTACACGTCGACATCCCGCTACAGGCCTACTTCCGGATCAACACCGAGAACATGGGCCAGTTCGAGCGCACCCTGATCATCGTCGACGAGGGCGCCTACGTGCACTACGTCGAGGGCTGCACCGCGCCGATCTACAAGTCGGACTCGCTGCACTCCGCGGTGGTGGAGATCATCGTGAAGAAGGGCGGGCGCTGCCGCTACACCACCATCCAGAACTGGTCGAACAACGTCTACAACCTGGTCACCAAGCGGGCCAAGGCCGAGGCGGGCGCGACCATGGAGTGGATCGACGGCAACATCGGTTCCAAGGTCACCATGAAGTACCCGGCGGTCTGGATGACCGGCGAGTACGCCAAGGGCGAGGTGCTGTCGGTGGCGTTCGCGGGCGAGGGCCAGCACCAGGACACCGGTGCGAAGATGCTGCACCTCGCGCCGCACACCTCCTCGACCATCGTGTCGAAGTCGGTGGCGCGCGGCGGCGGCCGGGCCTCCTACCGCGGCCTGGTGCAGGTGAACAAGGGCGCCCACGGCTCGAAGTCGACGGTGAAGTGCGACGCGCTGCTGGTCGACACGATCAGCCGCTCCGACACCTACCCCTACGTCGACATCCGCGAGGACGACGTGACCATGGGTCACGAGGCGACCGTCTCGAAGGTCTCCGAGGACCAGCTGTTCTACCTGATGAGCCGCGGCCTCACCGAGGACGAGGCGATGGCCATGGTGGTGCGCGGCTTCGTGGAGCCGATCGCCAAGGAACTGCCGATGGAATACGCGCTCGAGCTGAACCGCCTGATCGAGCTGCAGATGGAAGGAGCCGTCGGCTGATGGCCGTGGAGAACGTAGCCGAAGCCGCCGAGGCTCGTACCCCTGCGATCAACAAGGGCGAGGTCTTCACATCGTTCGACGTGAACGCCTTCGAAGTGCCTTCCGCCAAGGACGAGGCGTGGCGGTTCACCCCGCTGCGCCGTCTGCGTGGACTGCAGGACGGCACCGCGGTCCGGGACGGCCGCGCGAGTGTCGAGGTCGCGGCGGCCGAGGGCGTCACGGTGGAGACGGTCGAACGCTCCGACGCCCGCCTCGGCGAGGCCGGCGTGCCGTCCGACCGCGTTGCCGCGCAGGCGTACTCGGGCTTCGAGCAGGCCACCGTGGTATCGGTCGGCAAGGAGGTCGAGGTCGCCGAACCGGTGACCGTCACGATCACCGGGCCCGGCGAGGGCAAGACCGCCTACGGGCACCTGCAGATCCGGCTGGAGCACTTCGCCAAGGCCACCGTGGTCATCGACCAGCGCGGCAGCGGAACCTACGCGGAGAACGTGGAATTCGTGCTCGGCGATTCCGCCAAGCTGACCGTGGTGGCCGTGCAGGACTGGGCCGACGACGCGGTGCACGCCACCGCCCACCACGCGAAGCTCGGCCGCGACGCCACGCTGCGGCACACCTCGGTCACCCTGGGCGGTGATCTGGTGCGGCTGACCGGCAACGTCCGCTACGACGGCCCCGGCGGCGACGCCGAACTGCTCGGCCTCTACTTCGCCGACGCGGGCCAGCACTTCGAGCAGCGTCTGCTCGTCGACCACGCCGTGCCGAACTGCAAGTCGAATGTGCTGTACAAGGGCGCGCTGCAAGGCGATCCGCACTCGCCCAAGGGCGACGCCCGCACCGTGTGGGTCGGCGACGTGCTCATCCGCGCCGCCGCCGAGGGCACCGACACCTTCGAGGTGAACCGCAACCTGGTGCTCACCGACGGCGCGCGGGCGGACTCGGTGCCGAACCTGGAGATCGAGACCGGCGAGATCGTCGGCGCCGGACACGCGTCCGCGACCGGCAGGTTCGACGACGAGCAGCTGTTCTACCTGCGCGCCCGCGGCATCCCGGAGGACGCCGCCCGGCGCCTGGTGGTGCGCGGTTTCTTCCACGAGATCATCCAGAAGATCGCGGTGCCCGAGGTCCGGCAGCGGCTGGAGGCGGCCATCGAGGCCGAACTCGCCGCCATCGGCGCCTGATCAACGACCCCATACCTGGCAAAGGAATTCGAATTCGATGACCACCCTGGAAATCAAGGACCTGCACGTCGAGGTCGCCAATCCCGACGAGTCCGGCGAGCCCATCGAGCCCATCAAGATCCTCAAGGGCGTGAACCTCACGGTGAAGTCCGGTGAGACGCACGCCATCATGGGCCCGAACGGCTCCGGCAAGTCGACGCTGTCCTACGCGATCGCCGGTCACCCGAAGTACACGGTGACCTCCGGCTCGATCACGCTCGACGGCGAGGACGTGCTGGCGATGTCGGTGGACGAGCGCGCCCGTGCGGGCCTGTTCCTCGCCATGCAGTACCCGGTCGAGGTTCCCGGCGTCTCGATGTCGAACTTCCTGCGCACCGCCGCGACCGCCGTGCGCGGCGAGGCCCCCAAGCTGCGGCACTGGGTCAAGGAGGTGAAGGAGTCGATGAGCGAACTGGAGATCGACGCCGCCTTCGCCGAGCGCAGCGTGAACGAGGGCTTCTCCGGTGGCGAGAAGAAGCGCCACGAGATCCTCCAGCTCGGCCTGCTCAAGCCGAAGATCGCGATCCTGGACGAGACCGACTCGGGTCTCGACGTCGACGCGCTGCGCATCGTCTCCGAGGGCGTCAACCGCTACAAGGAGCGCGAGAACGGCGGCATCCTGCTGATCACGCACTACACCCGCATCCTGCGCTACATCCAGCCGGAGTTCGTGCACGTCTTCGTCGGCGGCCGCATCGTCGCCGAGGGCGGCGCCGAACTCGCCGAGGAACTCGACGCCAACGGCTACGTTCGTTTCACTCAGACCGCTACCGCTGGAGCTTGATATGACCGCTACGGTCCGCACCCTCGACGTGGCCCGTATCCGGGCCGACTTCCCGATCCTGAACCGCACGGTCCGGGATGGGAAACCGTTGGTGTACCTGGACTCCGGCGCGACCGCGCAGCGGCCGATCGAGGTGCTCGAAGCCGAACGCGACTTCCTGATCACCAGCAATTCGGCGGTGCACCGCGGCGCGCACCAGCTGGCCGAGGAGGCGACCGACGCCTACGAGGGCGCGCGGGCCGACATCGCGCGGTTCGTCGGGGTGGACGCGGGCGAGATCGTGTTCACCAAGAACGCCACCGAGTCGCTGAACCTGGTGACCTACGCCTTCGCCGACGACCGGTTCCCGCACCACCTGGGCCCCGGCGACGAGATCGTGATCACCGAGCTGGAGCACCACGCGAATCTGGTGCCCTGGCAGGAGCTGGCCCGCCGCACCGGCGCCACGCTGAAGTGGTACGGCGTGACCGACGAAGGCCGGATCGACCTGGATTCGCTGGAACTGTCGCCCGCCACCAAGGTGGTCGCGTTCACCCACCAGTCCAACGTCACCGGCGCGGTCGCTCCGGTCGAGGAGCTGGTCCGCCGGGCGAAGGCGGTGGGCGCGCTGGTCGTGCTCGACGCCTGCCAGTCGGTGCCGCACATGCCGGTCGACTTCCGCGCGCTCAATGTGGATTTCGCCGCGTTCTCCGGGCACAAGATGCTCGGCCCCTCCGGTGTCGGCGTGCTCTTCGCTCGCCGCTCGCTGCTGGAGGAGATGCCGCCGTTCATCACCGGCGGGTCCATGATCGAGACGGTCTTCATGGACCACAGCACCTACGCGCCGCCGCCGCAGCGCTTCGAGGCGGGCGTGCCGATGACCTCCCAGGTGGTCGGACTGGGCGCGGCCGTGCGGTATCTGGAAGAGATCGGCATGGACGCCGTCGCCGCGCACGAGCACACGCTGGTCGGCGCGGCGCTGGACGGGCTGGCCGGGATCGACGGCGTGCGGATCATCGGGCCTGCCGAGAACGTCGATCGTGGCGGCGCGGTGTCGTTCGTGGTGGACGGCATCCACGCCCACGACGTCGGACAGATCCTGGACGACGAGGGCGTGGCCATCCGGGTGGGCCATCACTGCGCGTGGCCGCTGCACCGGCGTTTCGGCGTCGCCGCGACCGCGCGCGCCTCGTTCGCGGTCTACAACACGCTCGCCGAGGTGGACGCGCTGGTCGCCGCGGTGCGGAAGGCCCAGAGCTTCTTCGGGGTTGCATAAGTCATGCGCATGGAGCAGATGTACCAGGAAGTGATCCTGGATCACTACAAGCACCCGCACCACCGGGGGCTGCGCGAGCCGTTCGGGGCCGAGGTGCACCACGTGAACCCGACCTGCGGCGACGAGGTGACCTTGCGCGTGCAGCTCGACGACAACGGTGACGTCACCGACGTCTCCTACGACGGCCAGGGTTGCTCGATCAGCCAGGCGGCCACCTCGATCCTCACCGATCAGGTGATCGGGCTCCCGGTGCAACAGGCGCTGAAGGTGGTCGACTCCTACAGTGAGATGATCTCCAGCCGCGGCACCATCGAAGGCGACGAGGACGTGATCGGCGACGGCGTCGCCTTGGCAGGCGTCTCGAAATACCCAGCGCGGGTGAAGTGCGCGTTGCTCGGGTGGATGGCGTTCAAGGACGCCGTCCTCAGGATCGGCCCCGAGCAGCCCGCGCCCGCCGCGGAAGAGAACTGAACCGTCCGATGGAAAACGGGGAAGCGTCATGAGTGACACACCGGCCACCGAGCAGACCGAACAGGCCGCGCCGGCCGCCGATTTGCCCGAGCTGTCCGCCGAGGACATCAAGCTGCTCGAGGACATCGAAGAGGCGATGCGTGACGTCGTCGACCCGGAACTCGGCATCAACGTCGTCGACCTCGGCCTGGTCTACGGATTGCGCGTCGAGGAGGACAGCACCGCGGTCCTGGATATGACGCTGACTTCGGCGGCCTGCCCGCTGACCGACGTCATCGAGGACCAGTCCCGCAACGCGCTGGTGCGCAGCGGCCTGGTGGAGGACTTGAAGATCAACTGGGTCTGGATGCCGCCGTGGGGTCCGGACAAGATCACCGAGGACGGCCGCGAACAGTTGCGCGCCCTCGGCTTCACGGTGTGATTCGCCGCAACTGATGCAGCCGCCGGTAACGCCTGAACAAGGCGCCCGGCGGCTGAGTCGTATCCGCCGCCCGGGCCTACCCGGCGGAGCGCTCGGGGACGATCATCGACGCGTTCCGACCTGAGCGCGCACGGCCGAATCGACCGGCGCTCCGCTTCCGGCGAAGACGGAAGCTCGGAAAAAAGGGGGTCGTCGCGCGGGTCGGCGCACCCGCCGATGGTGGGAAGTGCCCATTTCGACAAAAGTGCACGGGCCGAATGAAGATTTGAGCTTCGAGTCGTTCGGAACGGGGAGGATCCTCACATGTCGGTGCCGCACAAGGCTGCGCTCGGACTCGCGGCGGTCTCCGCCGCCACCTGCGCCGTGGTCGGCGCTCCCGCGGGTGCGGCGCATGCGGCGACCTACTATGGCGCGCTGGCGCTGTCGCCCAGCACCGGCGCGGTCACATCGGCGGTGGACTATGCGAGCGCGGCCGCCGCCGACGCTGCGGCACGCGCCCAATGCGGTGTCACCGATTGCCAGACGGTCGTGCAGTTCTGGAACGCCTGCGGGTCTGTCGTGCGCGGCGCCGACGGCAAGCACGGATGGGCGTGGGGACCCACCCGTGCTGAAGCCGAACGCCGGGCCATCGATGTCCTCGGTCCCAGCGCCCCGCCGTTCCCGAGTCTCGGCAGCGCGATTCCCCGGCCCGCGAGCGTGCGCTTGACGGCGTGCACCTCGACCGCCGGGTAGCTCAGCGGCGCAGAACCTTTCGCGCCAGCCAGTTGCCGAAGAACTGGATGCCCTGTACGCCCGCGATGATGATCAGCGTCGCGACGAGCGTGACCTGCCAGTCGAAGCGTTGATAGCCGTAGACGAGGGCGAAATCGCCGAGACCGCCGCCGCCGACGGTGCCCGCCATCGCGGACATGTCCACGATGGCGATCACCACGAAGGTGTAGCCCAGGATGAGCGGCCCGAGCGCCTCGGGGATCAGCAGCGTCAGGATGATGCGCAGCGGCCCCGCGCCCACCGCGCGCGCCGCCTCGATCACGCCGGGATCGACGGTGACCAGGTTCTGTTCCACGATGCGCGCGATGCCGAACGACGCCGCGACGATCATGACGAACGCCGCCGCCTCGGTGCCGATCGTGGTACCGACCACCTCCAGCGTCACCGGACCGAGCGCGGCGAGCAGGATGATGAACGGGATCGGGCGCACCACGTTGACGAGCACGTTGAGCAGCAGGTTGATCGGCGCGTTGGCCAGCAACCCGCCCTTGCGGGTGGTGTAGAGCGCGGTGCCGAGCAGCAACCCGATGAAGCCGCCGACCACGAACGTGAGCGCCACCAGATAGAGCGTGGTGCCGATCGCTTCGTTCAGCACCGGCCGGAGTTTGTCCCAATCGGTATGCATGACAACTCCTTTCAGGCCGACCGGCGCTCGAGTTCGGCGACCACCTTGTCGACGGCGTCGTCGGGGCCGTGCAGCGCCAGGGTGAGACTGCCGAAGGTCTTCTCCTGCAGGCTGCTCACCCCGCCGTAGACCACCTCGAACCCGACCTCGGCGTGCGCCGCGGCGGCCAGCGCAGCGCCTATGCCGCGCTCGTCGTCCACGTCGACGGTGATCAACCGGCCCCCATGGCGACCGGCGAGGCGGCGCAGTTCCTTCTCGGAGGGGCGGTTGTGCAGGACGGTCTCGACGAAGGAGCGGGTGGGGGCCGCCTGCGGCGTGGCGAACACCTCGAAGGTGTCGGCGAGTTCCACGATGCGTCCTTCGGCGAGCACCGCGACGCGGTCGGCCACCGCGCGGATCACGTCCATCTCGTGGGTGATGACCACGATGGTGACGCCCAGTTCGCGATTGATCTTGCGCAGCAGCCGCAGCACCTCACCGGTCGTCTCCGGGTCCAGTGCCGAGGTGGACTCGTCGGCCAGCAGCAAGGACGGCGACGTGGCCAGCGCCCTGGCGATGCCCACCCGCTGCTTCTGGCCGCCCGACAGCTGATCGGGGTAACTGCGCGCCTTGTCGGACAGCCCGACGAACTCCAGCAGTTCGGCTACCCGCGCCTTGCGTTCGGCGCGCTTCCAGCCCGCCACCTTCAACGGATATTCGACGTTTCCCGCGGCCGTGCGGGAGCGGAAGAGATTGAATTGCTGGAACACCATTCCGATGTCGCGCCGCAGCCGCCGCACCTGGCGTTCCGGCACGCCGGTGATGGGTGTGCCGGAGATCTCGACCGTGCCGCTCGTCGGCTTCTCCAGCGCGTTGATCAGCCGCACCAGCGTGCTCTTGCCCGCGCCGGAATACCCGATCACGCCGAAGATCTCGCCTTGCTCGATGCGCAGGTCGATGTCGTCGAGCGCCACATTGCGCTGCGCGCCCTTGCCGAAAACCTTGGTGACCGAGCGGAACTCGACGGCGGGAACGGCCGCGTCGCTCACTTGCCGTCGCGGATGGTCTGCTGCACCCGCTGCAGGATCTGCTCGAGTTCCTGGCCGCTGCGCCGCACCTCGACGGCGGTGCCCTTGGTCACCTCGTCGTGCGCCTTCTGCACCTCCGGGTCGTGCCACAGCTCGGCGAGCTGCAGATAGACCGGATTGTTCTTGTCCTCGGCGCGGGTGACCAGCGCGTTGATGTACGGCTCCGTGGCGGGGTTCTTCGGATCGTCCTTGTACAGCGCCGAATGCGGATCGATGCCGGAACGCTCCAGGAAGGTGTTGTTGATGATCGATCCGTCGACCGAGGCCAGCGACAGCGCGGTCTGCGCGGCGTCGACGGGGGTGACGCGCACTTTGGACGCGCCCTTGTCGATGTCGGCAGGGGTCGGCGCCTTGGTGTCGGACGACAGTTTCAGCAGCCCCGCGGCTTGCAGCACGAACAACGCTCGCGCCTGATTGGTGGGGTCGTTCGGGATCGCGATCTCCGCGCCCTGCGGAATGTCGGCCACCGACTTGTGCTTCTTCGAGTAGAGACCCAGCGGCACGATGTAGGTGGAACCGATCGGCGTCAGGGTGTCGTTGTTCGCGACGTTGTAGGCGCCCAGGAATTGCAGATGCTGGAACAGATTGATGTCGATCTGTTTCTGCGACAGCGCGAGATTCGGTTGCTTGTAGTCGGAGAAGTTGGTGATCCGCAGCGTGATGCCCTTGTCCTTGGCGCGCTGCTCGAAGACGTCCCAGGAGTGATCCTTGTCGGTGGTGCCGATGCGCACTACCTTGTCCGAAGAAGCGTCGTCACCGCCGCAGCCGGTCAGGGTCAAGGCCGCGGTCGCTACCAGGACCGGGATCGCCAGTACCCGATGGAATTTCACTCGTGCTCCCGATTGCTCGTCGCGATATGACCCGGTAATCCAAGCGACGGGGCGCGGCGGGCGACAACGGTTTCGATTGTGGTGAGCGAAACCCTCCGCACGAACTGAACGAGCGTCTAATTTGCTGATAATGCGCTCGCGTCTCCGGCTGTTGCTGATCCCGCTCGTGTCCGTGTTGGCCGTCGCCGCGGCGGGCTGCGGTGGTGAAGACCGATCCGACGCGGTGCGAATCGGGGTCAACGATCTGTCGCTGCCGCACTGGGAGGTCTACCGCAAGAAGGCGGCGGAGCAGGGCATCACGGTGGAGTTCACCAATTTCACCGACTACAACCAGCCGAATCCGGCCCTGGCGCAGGGACGCATCGATCTCAACAAGTTTCAGCACGTGCGGTACCTGGCCAATTACAACGTCCGCAACAACGACACGCTGGTGCCGATCGGCGCGACCGAGATCTTCCCGCTGACGCTGTACTCGCGCAAGCACAAGTCGGTGGCCGACATTCCGAAGGGCGGCGAGATCACCCTGAGCAACAACCCGGCCAACCAGGTGCGGCCCCTGCTCGGCCTCGCCGCGGCCGGGCTCATCGTGCTGAAGGGCGGCGCGAGCTGGGACTCCAAGATCGAGGACGTCGACCCGGTCGCCTCCCGGGTGAAGCTCACGCCCATCGATCCGACGCTGACCGCCCAGTCGCTCGGCAGCGTGGACGCCGCCTTCGTCGACGACACCTTCGCCCGCCCCGCCGGACTGACGTCCAACGAGGTGATCTACACCGACGACCCCGAACGTCCGGAACTGAAGCAGTACATCAACGTCTTCGCCGCCCGCGCCGCCGACAAGGACAACCCGACGCTGCTGAAACTCGCGCAGCTCTATCACGACCCCGACGTCGAGGCCGCGGTCCGCGCGGAAACCGGGTACCAGGGCATCTTCAAAACCAACAGTCCGGCCGATCTCCAGGCGACGCTCGCCGAACTGGAGGCTCGGTTCCGGAAGTAGGGAACCTGCCCCGCGCCCTCTCGGCCTGCCGAACCCCGAATCGGTCCTGTCGATGGGCCGGTCGGCGGAGCCACGGGCGACCGGTAGCGCGGTTTCGGACTCGCCTGAGCGGGAATCGCGTCGGAGAGCTGACGCCAAGGAGGTCTCCGTGCCGGACGGGAACACTGCGAGCCCGCATCGGGTCGTGATCGTCGGGAGCGGGTTCGCGGGGTTCACCTGCGCCCAGAAGCTCTGCCGCATCGTGGCCAAGGCGAACCGCGACATCGAGATCGTGCTCGTCACGCCCAACGACTACATGCTCTATACGCCGCTGCTGCCGGACGTGGCCGGCGGCCTGATCGACCCTCGGTTCGTCGCCATCTCACTGGCGGATTCGCTGCCGCGGGTCCGGTTGGTGGTGGCCAACGCTCGGTCGGTCGATCTGCGGAACAAGACGATCACGGTGGCCGGTGAGCATCATCCGCGGCGGCAGCTGTCGTGGGATCGGCTGGTGCTCACCCCCGGGTCGGTCACCCGCCTGTTCGACATACCCGGCCTGGCCGAGCACGCGCGCGGGCTCAAGACCGTCGCCGAGGCGCTGTACCTGCGCGAGCAGCTGCTGCGCCAGCTCGAACTCGCCGACGACGAGGAGGACCCCGAGGTGCGGCGCGCGCGCCGCACCGTGGTGGTCGTGGGGGCGTCCTACGCGGGCACCGAGCTCGTCGCGCAGTTGCGCGCCCTCGCCGACGCCTACGCCGCGCGCCGCGGGTTCGACCCCGCCGAAGTACGTTTCCTCCTGCTCGACACGGCGCCCAGGGTGATGCCCGAGGTCGGCGAGCGGCTCAGTGACAAGGTGCTGAAGGTACTGCGCAAACGTGGCATCGAGATCCGGCTGGAGACCTCGCTGACGAAACTCGACGAGAACTCGGTCGTGCTCACCGACGGCACGGTGGTGCCCACCCGCACGGTGGCCTGGGTGACGGGGGTGACCGGCGCACCGGTGCTCGGCACGCTCGGCCTGCCGCTGGAGAAGGGCCGCTTGGTCGTCGGCGCGAAACTGAACGTGCCCGGCCACCCGGACGTCTTCGCGGGCGGCGACGCGGCGGCGGTGCCCGACCTCACCAAGCCGGGCCGGATCACTCCGCCCACCGCGCAGCACGCCACACGCCAGGGCAAGACGCTGGCCAGGAACGTCGCGGCGAGCCTTGGCATCGGCACGGCCGCCGACTACAAGCACCGCGACATGGGTCTGGTCGTCGACCTGGGGCCGCGCTTCGCGGTCGCCAACCCGATGGGCATCCGCCTGTCCGGCCTGCCCGCCAAGGCGGTGACCCGCGCCTACCACACGTTCGCCGTGCCGCGAGCGGTCAACCGCTGGGCGATCACGGTCTCCTACCTGACCATCGCGGTCACACCCCGCCCTCTCGCTCTCCTTGGGCTCGTCAGTCACGAGGAAGCCAGCTTCGGCGCCAGCGAGGGAATTTCCGCGAACTCAGGATGAGGGAGAGCCGTCTTCGTGACAGCGCGGAGGCGACCGGCCGCTTCCCCGCCGAACCCGTGCGGTGGGGCGGCGGCAGCGGAGATGATTCGGGGGTGGACGAGATGACGTATCGGCGGTCGCGTGTCGGGCTGCACGCGGTCGCGGAGTTGCTGATCGCCGGGCCGCAGTATCGAGAATTCGGCACTATTCGGTTGGCAGTCGCGCACCGGGGTTTCGCAGGCGTGCGTTGGCCGGTTTCGGTGGTCGGGGAGGAACTGGTGTGGCCGGAAGGGCGGGTGCGGCTGAAGGGGACGTATCGGGAGGTTGCCGAGGCCGCGGGTTTCGAACCCGGGCCGCCGGAAGGGGTGTATGCGGACACCACCGGCGTGGATCCCGATTCGGCGATCGAAGTGGATCCCTCGGCGGCCGGGCTGATCGAGGACTGGTTCGCGCTGGGGGACAAGGCGTTGCGGTGCCTGGCGTCCGGCGTGACACCGGTGCTGTGGCCGGAGCATTTCGATCTGTCGAGCACAGTCGACGAGGTGAACTACGGGGTTTCGCCGGGAGACGACGCTCATCCGGGGCCCTACGCCTACATCGGGCCGTGGACTCCGCGAACCGGCGACTTCTGGAACGCGCCGTTCGGCGCGCTGCGGCCCCGCACCGCGGTGAACACCGTCGCGGCCCTGCTGGAGTTCTTCGAAGAGGGCAGGCAGCGCGCGGCACAAGACTGATTCGGCGGTCGTGGCGGCCCCGTCGTAGAAGATCAGGCGCCCTTGCGAGCCGGAGCCTTTTTGGCCGCCTTCTTCGCAGGCGTCTTCTTCGCCGCGCTCTTGGACGCGCCACTCTTGGACGCACTGCTCTTGGCTGCCGTGCTCTTGGCGGCGCCGCTCTTGCCTTCGGCGCTCTTGGCCGCGGCCTTCTTCGCGGCCTTCTTCGGCTCGGCCCCGTCGCCGCCCGCCGTCCTGCGCCCGCTGGCCTCCAGGCTGCGCTGCAACGCGGCGACCAGATCGACCACCTCGGCGTCCATCCCGCTCGGCGCGAGCTCCGGCTGTTCGGGCACCTTGCCGGTTCCGCTGGCGATCGCCTCGTCGAGCAGGCGTTTGAGCTCGATCTGGTACTCGTCGGTGAACTGCTCCGGATCGAAGTCGTCGGACATGGCCTCGACGAGCGTCTCGGCCATCTTGATCTCCTGCGGTCTGGGCTCGGCGACACCGTCGAGTGATTCGAACTCCACGGAGCGGACCTCGTCGGGCCACAGCAGCGTCTGAATCACCAGAATGCCGTCGCGCACGCGCAGCGCGGCAAGCCGGGTCTTCTGCCGCAACGTGAAGTACACCAGGGCGGTGCGTTCGATCTGCTCCAGCGTCCGGGCCAGCAGGACGTAGGCCTTCGGCGTGCTGGAGTCCGGTTCCAGGTAGTAGCTCTTTTCGAAGAGGATCGGGTCGATCTGGTCCGACGGCACGAACTGCAGCACCGGTATCTCGTGCTTCTCCGCTACCGGCAGCTTCGCGAAGTCCTCGTCGCTGAGCACCACCTTGTCGCCGTCCGGCGACTCGTAGGCCTTGTCGATCTCGGTGTACTGGACGGATTGGCCGCACACGCTGCAGACGCGGTCGTATTTGATCCGGCCTCCATCCTTGGCGTGCACCTGATGGAACCGGATGTCGTGGTCCTCGGTGGCGGTGTACACCTTCACCGGAACGTTCACCAGCCCGAATGCGATCGAGCCCTTCCAGATCGACCTCATACCCCCATCATGGCCGAAGCCCACCGGCCGCGCGAGGGAACCGGAACTCCGAGTGTCGCGGCCGCGACACGCCGACGCAGCTGTCCCGGGAGCGCGGCGAACAGTGCGCTCATCGCCGCGACCGTGCCGGCGAGGTCGGTGCGGCCGGACAGATACGCGCGTTGCGCGTCCGGGGGAAGCGCGAAGAACGTGTCGAAGAACAGCGGGAGATCGCCGGGCGGCAACGCCAGTAGCGCGCGTAGTCCGGCGCGGCGCAACCGGTGGACGACGCGCGCCGTGGCGGGCCACACGTCCCGGCCCGCGGCCACCGCGTCGGCAGCGGCCAGCGCGGCGCCGACGCTGTATCCGGTCGCCGGATGCAGGAAGCCGCCCGCGGCTCCGAACCTCCGTGATCCCGGACGGCCTCCTTGCACCGGAAAACGGACGTGCTCCACGGGTTCGTCACCGGTGAGCCGGACGTCCCTGGCGCGGAGCCGCTCGCACAAGCGTGCGTGCAGTTGCGCGCCGGTCAAGGCCGGACGGCCGGCCAGACAGGTCTCCTCGAGCAGCACCCGCTCGTCGTCCAGCGGAACGGCGTAGAGGAACGAACGCGGCGCGTCCGGGGCGGCGCCGTTGTCCGGACGCCAGTCCATGAACAGCGGTTCGAGCCCGGCGCAGTGCCGGGCGTCCACGATGACGCCATAGGCGGTCTGCTCGGCCCGGGCGGGCGAGCGGGCGAGTCCGCGCGCGTCGACCACCCGGCCGCCGGTGATAGTCGCGCCGGAGGCCAAGGTCACCCGGTCCGGGCCGACATCGATCGCGCGCTCGGAGACCACATTCGCGTCGGCCAGGTGCAGCGTCCTTTGCAGTCGTGGGGTGTCCAGCACCACGTACGGGCGGTCCAATTGGTGAGCGCGCGTTCCCCACGCCATCGGCCGGGGCACCGTCGCCGCGACGACCTGAGGCGACAGCCAATCAGGCAGTTCGTCGGCCCACATTGCGTAGGTGGCCGTCCACCGGCGCTCCGGCGCGGGATCGACCACGGTGACCGTGAGTCCGCGCTCCACTGCCCGGTGTGCGAGGGCGCGTCCGGCCGGGCCGAGCCCACAGACGACCACGTCCGGCTTCATGCCGGGCTCGTCCGGATTCGCGGAAGCATTGTTGCGATGCATGCGTTCGAGCCTCTCATCTGCTCGCTGGAGCGTCGCGCAGCCACGGCGTCGAACACGTTCCGGCGCGGAGGTCCGGACCCGCGAAGTGAACGTTCCGCGAAAGCTGTCGCGGGGTCCGGATCGCCCGCCCCGCGGGCGGAAGTGCGTCCGGCCTGGCTCGGTTGCCTTCCCACGCCGGAGCGTGCGGGCAGGTGGCCGGACCGGGCGCACCGACGGAATGTGTTCGGGCTCACCGCAGTTTGTCCCGCGTTGCTAGGATGCCGGGGCGCTGGCGTACGCATCCGGCTCCGGTGCCGAGTGCCAGGTGTCGGCGCACCGGCGTGCCGCGGATGGCACGCCGGGTAGGTTGCCGACCGGCGACCGCTGGAGTCCGAGCGCGAAAGCGGCACGACCGGAACGAGTTAGGGGTAGACGGAGTGTTCGAACTGACCAGGCGGCGCAGCCGGTGGATCCTGGCCGTGTTCGTGGTGCTCGCACTGGCGATGGGCACGCTGAGCGCGACGCTGTTCGACAAAGTGCAGGGCGGCGGGTACATCGACCCCGACAGCGAATCGAACCGGGCGACCGCGGTGCTGCGCGACACCTTCGGCGAGGCCACCCCGAATTTCGTGCTGCTGGTGCAGACTCGCCGGTCGGTGGACGACGACGCCGCGGCCACCGCGGCGACGAATCTGGTCACCGAGCTGAAGTCGGAGTCCGGCGTCGCGGGCGTCACGTCGTACTGGACCGACAAATCGCCCGCGCTGCGCAGCACCGATGGGACCAAGGGCCTGATCGTGGCCAGCATCCTCGGTGAGGAGGCCGACGTCGACAAGCGGGTGGGCGATCTCGCCGACCGATTCGGCGGCACCCACGGCCCGCTCGAGGTGCGCGTCGGCGGCTACGCCATGCTGCTGCACGAGACGGTGCAGCAGAGCGAGAAAGACGTCGTGCTGGGCGAATCCATCGCATTCCCGGTCACGCTGATCGCCCTGCTGCTGGTGTTCGGCGGCCTGGTCGCCGCCAGCCTGCCGCTGGTGGTCGCGATGATCACGGTGATGATCACCATGGGCGCGCTGTGGCTGATCGCGAGCGTCACCGATCTGGCGGCCACCGCGACCAACGTCGCCACCCTGCTCGGCCTCGGCTTGGCGATCGACTACAGCCTGCTGATCATCAGCCGCTACCGCGACGAACTGGTCGCCGGTCAGCAGCCCGCCGCCGCGGTGGCCGCCACCATGCGCTCGGCGGGCCGGACCGTCGCGTTCTCGGCTGTCACCGTCGCCGTCGCGCTGTCGGGCCTGCTGTTCTTCCCGCTGCTGGCCGTGCGGTCGATGGGCTACGCCGGCCTGGCCGTGGCGGTGATCGCCGCGACGGTGTCGCTGACCGTGCTGCCCGCGATCCTGTTCCTGCTCGGCACCAAGATCGACAACGGCCAGTTGTGGTGGTTCCTGCGCGCGGCCCGTCCCGCACCCGGTGAGGGCGCCTGGCACCGCTTGGCGCGGTTCGTGATGATGCGGCCGGTGCCCATCGGCCTCGGGGTCACCGCCCTGCTGCTCGTGCTCGGCGCGCCGTTCCTCGGAGTGAATCTCGGCTTCCCCGACGAACGGTCGCTGCCGGAGTCGATGAACAACCGCCAGGTCACCGAGACCATCCAGCGCGACTTCGCCGCCACCGAGCAGAACGGGCTGTTCGTAGTGCTGCCCGAAAGCGCTTACAGCGCCGCAGGCTTGGACGCCTACGCTCGTGAACTGTCGGAGATCGAGGACGTCCGCCGGGTCGACACCGTCACCGGCAGTTACAGCCACGGCGGTCTGCTCGTCGCGCCGACCGCGGCCGCCGACCGCTTCCGCGCCGAGAACGCCGCCTATCTGACGGTGGTCCCGGACACCACCGATCCCACGGTGCTGGACCGGATCGCCGCCGACGTGCGCGCGACGCCCGCCGCCTCGCCGGTGCTGGTCGGCGGCGTGGCGGCGGCCAACACGGACGCGATCGGCTCGGTCGTCTCGGCGCTGCCGTACGCGCTGGCCTTCGTCGTGCTGATCATGGTGGTGGTCCTGTTCCTGCTCACCGGAAGCGTCGTGCTGCCGCTGCTGGCCGTCGTGCTCAGCTTCCTGAGCCTCACCGCGACCTTCGGCGCGCTGGTCTGGATCTTCCAGGACGGGCACCTGTCCGGGTTGCTCGGCTTCACCGTCACCGGCGACCTGCCGCCGACCGTCCCGGTGATGCTGTTCGGCGTCGCGTTCGGTCTCGCCATGGACTACCAGGTGTTCCTGTTGGCCCGCATCCGCGAGGAATACGTGCGCACCAGGTCCAACGCGCTGGCCGTCACGTCCGGACTCGAGCGGATCGGCCGGATCGTCACGGCCGCCGCTGTCCTGATCTCGCTGGTCTTCCTCGGCTTCCTCGCCTCGGACATCACTTTCATGAAGGCATTCGGCATCGGGCTTCCGCTCGCCGTGCTGGTGGACGCGACGCTGGTGCGCGGCTTCCTGTTGCCCGCGGCGATGGAGTTGCTCGGCCACTGGAACTGGTATGCGCCCGGTCCGCTGCGCCGATTGCACGAGCGGTTCGGAATCGAGGAGGCTCCTGCCGCTCCGGCGACCGCGGGGCGCGAGGACTGGCTCCAGCCCGTCCGGCTCTGATTTCGAGGCGATCGGGCGAACTCGATCGGGTAGGGCCGCTCCGGCGGCTCGGGGAGGCCCGCGCGGGATGGGACGGCTGGCTGGGAGATGTGGGAGGGCGACCGGTGGTGACGCTGGCGACGGCCACCGGCGCGGTCGACGCCACGGCCGTCGAGAAGTACCTGCGCTACCGGCACGCCGACACCATCGGCGCATTGGCGTTCCGCTAGCGCAGGCGGCTCCCCTTCGCGGTCAGATTCCGCCCGTGGAGAGCAGCCCGCCGTCCACCCGGACCGTCTCGCCGGTGATCCACGCCGCCTCGTCGGAGACCAGGAATCCGATCAAGCGCGCCACGTCCTCCGGGCTGCCCAGCCGCTTCATCGGGTACACGCTCGCGGCGCGCTCCTCGTCGGTCGAGTACAGCGCGTCGGCGAACTTCGTCTTGATCACGCCCGGCGCGACCGCGTTCACCCGGATCTTCGGCCCCAGCTGCCAGGCGAGCTCACCGGTGAGATGGATCAGCGCGGACTTGGACGCGCCGTAGGCGGCGATCACGCCGGTCGAGCGGATGCCGGCAACGCTGGCCACGTTGACCACGGCGCCGCCGTGGTCGCGCATCCACGCCTGGTACGCCTCCTGGATGTAGCCGAGGGCCGCGACCACGTTCACGTCGAAGATCTTGCGCACGGCATCGAGGTCGGCGTCCATCAGGGAGCCGAAGACCGGGTTGATGCCGGTGTTGTTGATCAGGACGTCCAGCGAACCGAACTCGGTGACCGCGCGTTCGACCGCGGCGGACCGATCCTCGGCGACGCCCGAGTTGCCCGCCAGAGCGACGACCTGACCCTGGTGCCCCAGTTCGCGCAGCTCCGCGGCGGCTTCCTCCAGCGGATCCTTCTTCCGCGCGGTGATCAGCACGTTCGCGCCGCGGGCGAGCAACTCCGCCGCGACCGCCTTGCCGATGCCACGGCTGGCCCCCGTGACCAGAGCGCTCTTGCCCAATAGATCGGTACTCATGGCATCGCACGGTAGCGCAGGCCACCGCGGGGGCCGTTATCGCCGTCACATGCGGGGTGCTGGTATGTGGGCGCACCCTGCGCCCCGGGTAAAATCGGTGGTTCTTGTGCGCGTCGGGTCGCACAATCGAGCACGCGTCCAGCACCACGATCCGCGAGGAGAAGTTTGTGATCACCGCGACCGACCTGGAGGTCCGGGCCGGAGTCCGCACCCTGCTGTCCGCTCCCGGACCAGCGCTTCGGGTGCAGGCGGGCGACCGGATCGGGTTGGTCGGGCGCAACGGCGCGGGGAAGACCACCACGCTGCGCATCCTGGCAGGCGAGGGGGAGCCGTACGCAGGCAAGATCCTGCGCTCCAGCGATATCGGTTATCTGCCGCAGGATCCGCGCGAAGGAAACCTCGACGTGCTGGCCCGCGACCGGGTGCTGTCCGCGCGCGGCTTGGACACGCTGATCCGGGAGATGGAGAAGCAACAGGCGCTGATGGCCGAGGTCGCCGACGACAAAGAGCGGGAGAAGGCGGTCCGCAAGTACGGTCGGCTCGAGGAACGCTTCTCGGCGCTGGGCGGTTACGTCGCCGAGAGCGAGGCGGCGCGCATCTGCCACAGCCTGGGTCTGCCCGATCGCGTGCTCGGTCAGCCGCTGCGCACCTTGTCCGGTGGACAGCGGCGCCGAATCGAATTGGCGCGCATCCTGTTCGCCGCCTCCGACGGCAGCGGCGGGCGGTCGGACACCATCTTGCTGCTGGACGAGCCGACCAACCATCTCGACGCCGACTCGATCACCTGGCTGCGTGGCTTCCTGCAGAACCACGACGGCGGCCTGATCGTCATCAGCCACGACGTGGACCTGCTCGCCGACGTGGTGAACAAGGTGTGGTTCCTGGACGCGGTGCGCGGCGAGGCCGACGTCTACAACATGGGCTGGAAGAAGTACCTGGATGCGCGCGCCACCGACGAGCAGCGCAGGCGGCGGGAGCGCGCGAACGCCGAGAAGAAGGCGAGCGCGCTGCGCGCCCAGGCGGCCAAGCTCGGCGCCAAGGCCACGAAAGCGACTGCCGCACAGAACATGGCCAAGCGCGCCGATCGCCTGCTGGCCGAACTCGATGACGTGCGCGTCGCCGACAAGGTCGCCAGGATCAAGTTCCCCGAACCCGCCGCCTGCGGCAAGACGCCGCTGATGGCGGAGAACCTGACCAAGGTCTACGGCTCGCTGGAGATCTTCACCGGGGTCGACCTCGCGATCGACCGCGGTAGCCGGGTGGTGGTGCTGGGGCTCAACGGCGCGGGAAAGACGACGCTGCTGCGCCTGCTCGCCGGGGTCGAGCAGCCGACGGCGGGTGGTCTGGTGCCGGGGCACGGTCTGAAGGTCGGTTACTTCGCCCAGGAGCACGACACCCTGGACGACAACGCCACCGTGTGGGAGAACATCCGCCACGCCGCGCCGGACGCGGGTGAGCAGGAGCTGCGCGGCCTGCTTGGCGCGTTCATGTTCTCCGGCCCGCAGCTCGACCAGCCCGCGGGCACGCTCTCGGGCGGTGAGAAGACCCGTCTCGCGCTGGCCGGACTGGTCTCCTCGGCGGCGAACGTGTTGCTGCTGGACGAGCCGACGAACAATCTCGACCCCGTGTCGCGGGAGCAGGTGCTCGACGCCTTGCGCACCTATGCGGGCGCGGTCGTGCTGGTGACCCACGACCCGGGTGCGGCGGAGGCGTTGTCTCCGGAACGTGTGATCCTGCTCCCGGACGGGACAGAAGACCATTGGTCGGCCGAATATCTGGAACTTATTCAGCTCGCGTGAGATTCATCACAGGTACCCGTTGATCACGGCCTGCTGAGTGCTTAGCCTGGAAAGACGCTGCTCGGCGACTCGGAGGAAGCCATGAGCGACAGGCCACAGAGCAAGGCCACATTGGGTAAGGGCACACGCGTCACCGGCAAGTCACGCGATCGCCTACAGACCCAGCTGAAGAAACAGTACGAGGCCGGTGCGAGCATCCGGTCACTGGCGCGGTCCACCGGCCGCTCCTATGGTTTCATCCACAACGTCCTGGTGGAGTCGCATGTGCAACTCCGCAGCCGGGGTGGAGCCAATCGCCGCAAGAGCCCATAGCGCCACAACGGCGTGATGTGCCGCCGGACGGCTACGCGGCCGCCCCGGGCGGAGCCCCAATCGGATCGACGTCGACGCCCCCGAACTGGATGTCTACCTCGCCGAGCTGCACGGCGGCGTCGATGCCCAGGTCCTCGGGCGCATGTCGGCGATCGAGCTGAGCCGCAACGCAATTCAGCGGTGCTCGCGCTGTTGGTCGCCGCGCCGGACGGCGCGGGACCTGCCCGGGCTTCGGCTGCTGTTGTCGTCCGGTGGACCGCTGTGCGGCGAATGCGGGGCCGCCGTTGCCGCACACTGTGGCGTTCCCGGTCTCGGTATCGTGCCGCGGACCTGTGACCGGGTTCAGTAGCCCTCCACCATGCCGTCACCGTCCACCAGCAGGTTGGCCAGGCTGCGAAAGATCGGCAGCCCGGTCTTGATCTCCAGGTAGGCGAACTGGCCCTGCGGGTTGACCTCCAGGAAGTAGTACTCGCCATCACGGCCGAGCCGAATGTCGAGCACGCCGAAGGACAATCCGAGCGCGCCCATCAGCGTGGCCAGTGACTTGCTCACCGAGGCGGGCAGGTGATCGTGCGCGAAATCGACCGACGTGTCCAAGCGGGAGTCGACCTTGCCGACGCCCGCTTGGGAGTCGATGCGCACGGTCCATTCGACCCCGTCCACCCACACCACGCGCAGATCGCAGGTGGCGTCGACGTAGTCCTGGAAGGTGGTCGGCGCCGAACGGATCGCGGCCAGCCTGCCGAAATCGTCCCTGGAGATGATCCTGGTCTCGGCGAACTCCGCCCGGCTGGTGCCGGTGCGCTTGTAAACGACCGGGCCGGGCCGGGATTCGACGAAACTGCGCGCCTCGTCCGGATCGTTGGTGATCAACGTTTCCGGCACCGCGAACCCGGCCCGCAGCGCCGTCTCCAGCTGGACGATCTTGCGTGCCGCGGTGCGGTCGGCGCCCGGGTCGTTGACCCAGTGAGCGGGGATGGACCAGAGCAGCCCTTGAATGAATCCGTCGCACTCCGCCTGGCGAAACTCGTTGTCCGAGGCGCGGACACCCGCGGGCACCCGCGCGGGATGCGGGCGCCGCCACCACACCGACCGCACGTCGTCGAGGCCGATCAGGTGCGACAGCGAGCGTGTGGTGCCGAGCCGGTCCAGCCGGAAGCTGCCGGACTCCTGGGGGAAATCGCGCAGGTCGAGGTGGATCGGGCCGAGCCCGTGGTGTTCTCGCAGCGTCGCCGCCATCGCGGTGGCGTGTAGATCATCGGATTCGGACACGATCAGGACCGAACCGCGCCGGCGTGCGGCCATCCGCCTGCCGCTCAGTCGAGGCTGTCGCAGTTGATGCCGTCGTCGCTGCCGTTCATCGACTTGGTCTGGCAGTAGGTGAACGTCGCACCGCCCGCACCCGGGCAGTCGACGAGTTGCAGCCGGTCTGCCCAGGTTTCGGTGAGCCGGCGCAACTGCTCGTCGCCGAGCGCCTCCGACGGTGACTCCGGGATGGTCATCGGCCGATCGACCAGGTCGATCCGCAGCCTGCGGGTGAAATCGGCGGTGGCGCCCGCGCGAATGTCCACCAGCACCGGGCGCCCGTCCTGATCGGCGTGCGGCGCCGCGGAATCGACCACGCGCAGGACATCGGACCGACTGAAGGTCCACGTTCCCTCGGCGACGCGCACGCTGATCTGCCGGTCCGATTCCGCGACCAGCAGACCCTGGAGCGGAGGAACGCGCTCACCCCTCGGCGTCGTCCCGGGAAGGTGGATTGCGTCGGTCATAGCCGTTTCTCCGATCTGCTCGCGATTTGCCACGACCCCCAAGCGTGTGAGCGATCATATCGCGATGAGCGGCATTACCGGCTCGGATCGCGAGATTTCCCGGCCTGTGGCAAACCGAATTCCGATCCATAACGCCCGAGTACCGAAAGTTTTCCGGTAGCCTGGAAATGCTGAGATGGCAATCGAGAAGCTAATCTCCCGTGCGGCGCGGATGATGCTCATAGCCCGATATTGGCGGCTGTGCATCTGTACTCTCGTCCTGCTCGGCGCAGGTGGCCCGCGACGACCGCTGCTGTGCGGCATCGTATTTCCTCCCACGCCGCGCCGTGCTCGACTCGCTCCGAATTGATTGCCCGCGAACGGATCCGGAGGGGCGCCGACTTCACTTCCGGTTCGCGTTGCGCTCCGCCCACCAAGCGGGGGCGTCGACGAAGTGGTTGTCGAACTCGTCCTGAGCGGCGGCGAGATCGGTCATCGGGGATTCGCCCGCGGCGATTCGTTCCAGCAGTCGGAAGTACTCGAAGCGCTGCACGCCGGGCGTGAGCGCGATGAGGATCCGTGCCGTGCTGTCCGGTGCGGCGCCGAAGGCGTGCGGCATGAATTTCGGGACCACGATCGAACCACCCGCGCCGACGGTGACGATGCGGTCACCGGCGAGCAGTTGCAGTTCGCCATCCGCGACATAGAACAGCTCGTCGGAAAGCGTGTGATAGTGCGGCGCCGCGCCGTCCGCTCCACGGTCCATCTCGACCTCGAGTGTGCTCAGCCCCCCGCCCGCCTCCTCCGCGTCGATCAGCAGGCGCATGGTGACCGACGTGGTACGCAGGGTCTCCGCATCCCGCGGCTGACGGATCGCGACGTCCTTGCGTGGCGTGGGAATGGTCATCGGAGCCTCCAGATTAGTTCGGTGATTGATAATTCGGTACCGAACTATATCGTGCCGAATAAGATCCTGTCCATGACCGAGCGGAAAACGGACGCCGTGGACGCGATCGTGGCGCAGTGGCAGCGGGAACGACCCGACCTGGATCTGGAGGCGATGGCCGTGGCCGGACGTCTGGGCAGGCTGTTGCTGGTGGCGCAGCGGGAGATCGAGGCGGTGTTCGGCAAACACGGCCTCCAGCGCGGCGAATTCGACGTACTCGCCGCGCTCCGTCGTTCGGGCGCGCCGTTCGAGCTCAACCCGTCGGTGCTCGCCGACACGCTGATGTTGTCCAGGGCGGGCATGACCGGGCGGCTGGACCGGCTGGAGTCGGCGGGACTGGTGCGGCGCGTCGCGGATGCGCGGGACCGCAGGGCGGTGCGCGTCGGCCTCACCGAGGCAGGACGGGCACTGGTCGACACCGTGGTCACCGAGCACACCGCGAACGAGACGAGGATGCTGTCCGTGCTCACCGCGGGGGAGCGACGGGAACTGGACCGACTCGCGCGAATTCTGCTCAGCAGCATGGAACCGGACGCGTAGCCGCGGTAGCTCACGCACCCTTCGATCCGCTGAATCGGGCTCTACATGGGGCAACTCGTGCCGCGATGAGGTAGCTCGATACTCGTGCCGAGCGGGCGCTCCTGCTCTACCTTGAGATTCCGTACCGAAGGGGCCGGTGCGGTGGGCAAGGAGGCCTCGATGATCGACATCATCACTCTCCGCGGCACCGGGGAGCCGCGCAACTCCGACGGAACGCCCGCGGGCATGCTGCACGACGTCGTGAAACTACTCGACACCGGGAAGTTCAGCTGCTTCGAACCGGATTGGCCCGCTTCCGTCGGCCCAGTGCCGGAGGTCTGGGGTCCTTCGCTGGAGACGTCGGTACGGCTCGGCATCGCCACCGGGGTGCGGGCGATCCAGGACTCGCCGAACGTCTGCGGCCTGCTGAGTTATTCGCTCGGCGGCATCTGCGCCAGCCGGATCCTGGAGGGCGTGCGGTCCGGGAAGTACAAGAACACCGACGGAACGCCGCTGGAGATCGCCTTCGTGGTGAACATCGCCAACCCGTTGCGCCGAGCCGGGCAGTCGGTCGGAAACCTCTGCCCGGCGAATACGTTCGGCCTGCACGGGCAGCGCGGCGCGTGGCCCGCGTCGATCGACGTGCGCGAGTACGCGAATCCCGGCGACATCATCACCGCGTCGCCCGCGGATTCGCCGTTGCGCGTCATCGACGTGGGTATCTCGCCGTTCTCGTTCGTGGAGGGGGCTCGGATCGGCAACGTCGCGCCGCTGATCTTCGCCGAACTGCTCGAAGTCCTGCTGCGCGACCCGATCGCGAACCTCGAGCGCTACACGACGGCCGTACGCGGCGTCATCGGCTATCTGACCCCGTGGCCCGACGGTCAGCACGTGCTCTATTCCGGACGGAACATGCCGGGGACGAACGTGCTGTGGACTACGCACGCCGCGGAGTACCTCAACGCGGCGTACTAGCCGCCCTCACTGCTTGCGCCGGACCGACGCCTCGACCAGATCCAGTACGGCGGAAAGGTTCTCGTTGGTGTGGCCGGAGGCGATCCGGGCGATCAAACCGTCGAGGACGAGGTCGAGGTAGCCGAGCAGCACGTCGGTGGGCACGTCGTCGCGCAGCGCGCCCGCGGCCTTACGACGTTCCAGTCGGGCCAAGGTGGCGGCGGTGAGTTCGGCCGAACGCTGGGTCCAGCCCGCCCGGAATTCGGGGTCGGTGCGCAGCCTGCGGGCGATCTCCAAACGCGTTCCGAGCCAGTTGAACTGCTCGGGGTGGGCGAGCATGTCGCGCATCACCTGCACGATGCCCTGATTGGCCGCGACATCGGCCATGCGTTCGGCGTCTTCCTGGGCGAGGGCGAGGAACAGCGCGTCCTTGTCCCGGAAGTGGTGGAAAATGGCTCCTCTGGACAGCCCGATCTCTTCCTCGAGGCGGCGCACGGTGGCGCCGTCGTAGCCGTACTCGGCGAAGCAGCGGCGTGCTCCGTCGAGGATCTGGCTGCGCCGGGCGGCGAGGTGATCGTCACTGACCTTGGGCACGGAATCCTCCAGCGGGGAAACACGGACCCCCGCGTCGGCGGTAGACCGACGCGGGGGTTGTCCGACACGAGACTTCAGTGGCGCGAACACGCGCTACCGAAGGTGGCGCGATCAGGCACGGATCATGTTGCGCAGCACGTACTGCAGGATCCCGCCGTTGCGGTAGTAGTCGGCCTCGCCGGGGGTGTCGATGCGGACCACCGCGTCGAAGGTGATCTTGTCACCGTTCTCCTTGGTGGCGGTGACCTTCAGGGTCTTCGGGGTGGCACCCTCGTTCAGCTGGGTGATGCCCTCGATGTCGAAGGTCTCGGTGCCGTCCAGCTTCAGCGACGCGGCCGACTCACCCGCCGGGAACTGCAGCGGGATGACGCCCATGCCGATGAGGTTGGAGCGGTGGATGCGCTCGAACGACTCGGTGATGACGGCCTTCACACCCAGCAGGCTGGTGCCCTTGGCGGCCCAGTCGCGCGAGGAGCCCGAACCGTATTCCTTGCCGCCGAGCACGACCAGCGGGATGCCCGCGGCCTGGTAGTTCTGCGAGGCGTCGTAGATGAACGCCTGCGGGCCGCCCTCCTGGGTGAAGTCGCGGGTGTAGCCACCCGAGACGTCGTCGAGGAGCTGGTTGCGCAGCCGGATGTTGGCGAAGGTGCCGCGGATCATCACCTCGTGGTTGCCGCGCCGCGAGCCGTAGGAGTTGTAGTCCTTGCGCTCGACGCCGTTGGCCTCCAGGTACTGCGCGGCCGGGGTGCCGGGCTTGATGTTGCCCGCCGGGGAGATGTGGTCGGTGGTGACCGAGTCGCCGAGCAGCGCGAGCACCCGGGCGCCCTTGATGTCGGTGACCGGCTCCGGGGTCTGCGGCATGCCTTCGAAGTACGGAGGCTTGCGCACGTAGGTCGACTCGGCGTCCCACTCGAAGGTCTTGCCCTCCGGGGTGGGCAGGCTGCGCCAGCGCTCGTCACCCCGGAACACGTCCTTGTAGTCCTCGAGGAACATGTCGCGGCTGATGACCCGGTCAATGGTGTCCTGGATCTCCTGCGGCGAGGGCCAGATGTCCTTCAGGAAGACGTCGTTGCCCTCGGTGTCCTTGCCGAGCGGGTCGTTCTCGAAGTCGAAGTCCATGGTTCCCGCGAGCGCGTAGGCGATGACCAGCGGCGGGGAGGCCAGGTAGTTCATCTTCACGTCGGGGGAGATGCGGCCTTCGAAGTTACGGTTGCCCGACAGCACCGCGGTGACGGTGAGGTCGTTGTCGTTGACCGCCTTGGAGATCTCCTCCGGCAGCGGGCCGGTGTTGCCGATGCAGGTGGCGCAACCGAACGCGACCAGGTTGAAGCCCAGCTTGTCCAGGTACGGCCACAGGCCCGCCTTCTCGTAGTAGCCGTTGACCACCTGCGAGCCCGGAGCCATGGAGGTCTTCACCCACGGCTTGCGGGCCAGGCCCTTCTCCACCGCGTTGCGGGCCAGCAGGGCCGCGCCGAGCATGACCGACGGGTTGGAGGTGTTGGTGCAGGAGGTGATCGAGGCGACCACGACGGCGCCGTGGTCGAGCACGAAGTCGCCGTACTCCTCGCTGCGCACCGTCACCGGCTTGGACGGACGGCCCTCGGCGCCGTTGGCGGCCGACACCAGCGACTCGGCGCCGTCGTCGGCGAAGGACAGCACGGCCGGGTCGCTCGCCGGGAAGGACTCCTCGACGGCCTCGTCCAGCTTGCTGTGCGGGGTGTCGGCGGCGGGGCCGCTCTCCGCGTCGTTGGTGTAGTTGTGGATGTCCTTGCGGAACGCGATCTTGGACTCCGACAGCAGGATCCGGTCCTGCGGGCGCTTCGGGCCCGCGATGGACGGCACCACGGTGCTCAGATCCAGTTCGAGGTATTCGGAGTAGGCGGGCTCGGAGTCGGCATCATGCCAGAGGCCCTGCTCCTTGGCGTACGCCTCGACCAGCGCGACCTGCTCGTCGGAGCGGCCGGTCAGGCGCAGGTAGTCGACGGTCACGTCGTCGATGGGGAAAATCGCGGCGGTGGAACCGAATTCGGGGCTCATGTTGCCCAGGGTGGCGCGGTTGGCCAGCGGCACCTCGGCCACGCCCTTGCCGTAGAACTCGACGAACTTGCCGACCACGCCGTGCTTGCGCAGCATGTCGGTGACGGTCAGCACGACGTCGGTGGCGGTCACGCCCGGCTGGATCTCACCGGTCAGCTTGAAGCCGACGACGCGCGGGATCAGCATCGAGACGGGCTGGCCGAGCATGGCCGCCTCGGCCTCGATGCCGCCGACGCCCCAACCGAGGACGCCGAGGCCGTTGACCATGGTGGTGTGCGAGTCGGTGCCGACACAGGTGTCGGGGTAGGCCTGGCCGTTGCGGACCATGACGACGCGAGCCAGGTGCTCGATGTTGACCTGGTGCACGATGCCGGTGCTCGGCGGGACGACCTTGAAGTCGTCGAACGCGGTCTGGCCCCAGCGCAGGAACTGGTAGCGCTCGCCGTTGCGCTGGTATTCGATGTCGACGTTGCGCTCGAAGGCGTCGGCGCGGCCGAAGACGTCGATGATCACGGAGTGGTCGATGACCATCTCGGCGGGGGCGAGCGGGTTCACCTTGTCCGGGTCGCCGCCCAGGGTGGCCACGGCCTCGCGCATGGTGGCCAGGTCCACGATGCACGGCACGCCGGTGAAGTCCTGCATGATGACGCGGGCGGGCGTGAACTGGATCTCGGTGTTCGGCTGCGCCGTGGGATCCCAGCTCGCGATGGCGCGGATGTGATCGGCGGTGATGTTGGCACCGTCCTCGGTGCGGAGGAGATTCTCCGCGAGGACCTTCAGTGCGTACGGGAGTTTCTCGGTGCCGGGCACGGCGGAGAGGCGGAAGATCTCGTAGGAGTTGCTTCCCACCTCGAGGGTGCCCTTGGCGCCGAAAGTATCGATACTTGTCGTCACGTCAGCTCCACTCGTCTGTGCGGGCGGCCACCGGCGGGGCTGTGCCGGCGGCCGAGTCTTCGGAGGTGCTCCGGCGCCGCTCCGGCGCTGGTTCCTCGCGCCTACGACCTTAACAGTACGCTTGTCCTGTGAAACACCAGGGGGCGGTTCGGCGTGCCGCGCGCGCGAGATGCGACACTCCGTCGCGTACTGTGCTTTCGAGCCAGCAAGGGGGATCTTGCTCGCCCTGCAGTGTTGGATGCCCGTCGCTTCGGTTGCCGATGCGGCTCGACAGACCGGATGGAAGATGACCGCCCCGCACAACTCGGTTTTCACCCCTATGGCCGCCGAATTGCCGCCGAATGTCACCACCGACACCGTGCGCTCGCTCAACGCCGATCTGGCCGATGATCACGTCGCGACACTGACCGGTAAGGACAAGAAGGAACTGGCCGCCATCGCCGCGGAGGCGCGATCGCAGGGAATCCCGCTGAGCATCGTGGTCGTCCCCGGCAATCCAGGACACGATTCGAGCCTACGGGACTTGGCCACCGAGGTGGGTAAGACGCAGCACGGCACCGTGGTCGTTCTCAGCGACGACTGGGTGGGCACCTACAGCGACACGATCAGCCGGGTGCGGCTGGAGTGGGCCGAGGACGCCGCTAAGGGCACGCAGGGTAAGAGCGCGGAAGCCGCGAGCATCTTCACCGCCCGCTTGGAGACGCCGGAGTCGATGTCCTGGACCGCCATCACCTGCGCGCTGCTGGGTGGAACGGCGGCGGTCATCGCCGGACTGTACTGGGTCAAGGTCCGGGGGGCGGCGGCCGACGGTCCGGAGCGTGTGGCGAGCGACCGGCGGACGCCGGAGGGCGAGTAGTCCGACGCGCGCGCCATCTGGGGCCGCGGCGCCTTTCCGTGAAGCAGGCTGCGGCCGATTCGACATTCTCGTGGTATCACCGCGCGGGTAACGGCGCGGTTGTCCATCGCCACTCGGCCCCAGGCGGGGTACGTCTGCGCGTCGCAGGCGTGCGTCGCTGACACCGCCTTCGCTCGATGCGAAGCCGAGCTATGTCCGATCTAGGGCGAAATCGGGCCAACAGCATCCATGTAGCTAATTTTCCGAACGGTTGGTCTGTTGCGCTCGAAGAAAGCATGGCGCGCAGTGCAGCAAATTTCTAGCAATGAAGAAGATGTGGGCGGCAACGTGATCGATGCCGTTTTGTCGGTGACGTAAGTGTCGTACGGTTCGAATGGTCCCTGATGGGGAATAAGTGTTCCCAGAGGCCATCTGTCGACCACTGTGCATCCTGGTTCGCCTGATGCCCTCGAGGATTGCCGGAATCCGGTCCTTGGAGGTGTGATGCGCAACAACGGCGGGCTCACCAACCGGCGCCGACTATCGGTTGCTGCTGGATTGCTGATAGCGATCGCTGTAGTGGTCACGACTGGACCTGTCGCTGCTGTACCACCTCCTCCGCCAAATCCCAGCGACGGCGAGATCGCCCAGGCGGGCGCGCAGGTGGACGCCGGTGTCGCCGAGGTCGGCACCCTGATCAACCAGGTCGCCGTGGTCGATCAGCAACTGGGACAACTCGACGACGCCGTCGCGCAGCGCCGGGAGGACGTCAACCGAGCGCTGGTTGACCTGCAGACCGCGCGCGACGCCGCCGACGCGGCCGCCGTCGTGGTGGTCGACACCCAGCTCGACCTTGCCGATGCCGCCGCCAAGGTGGGCCAGGCGCGACGCAACTTCGATCAGTTCGCCACCCAGGCCTATACCAATCCGGGCTCCGGCTCGATGGTCACCTACCTCGCCGCGGCCACCCCCGCGGTCGCCGTCGCGAACGGCCGCGTCGAGGACTACACGGTGGCGGGCCACGACTCGATCGTCCTCGGCGTAGCCGGCCGAGACCAGCACCAGCGTGGGCAC
>NZ_JBSGCA010000034.1:0-78613 GCF_053601535.1 Nocardia sp. NPDC004718 | reverse complement strand
GGTTCCTAGACAGCTCCACTTCACAGCCGGAGGCCTTCACCTGTCAGCCGGACTCACCACAGTGAGTAGGCCGGACAACCTCCCTGGACATCACAGCTAGCCCGCGCCGGGTTCCGTTGGCGTGACCCGGTGGTGCAGGGTCAGCAGGACATGATCGAAGCGGGTGCGCTGCTGAACCAGCGCACCGCCCATCGCGACGACGTCGGCGATGAGCTGCTCGGCCAGCGCGCGGATCTTGATGTTGGTCTCCTGCGAGCGCCAGCGCAGTACCCGGAACGCCTGATCGGCGTTGACGCCGTAGACGAACATCACGACGCCCTTGGCCTGTTCGATCACCGCGCGCGCGTCGATCACGTCCGGCAGCAGGTCGTCGAGGGCTTCCTGCCGGTTGTCTTCGAGCGTCTCGGTGACATCGATGAGGTAACCGGAGGAACCCACCACGGCGCCCTGCTCGTCGAACAGCTGGTCGCCGATGACGATCACGTCGTGCGTCTCGTTCTCGGTGTCGATGATCCGGTGACGGGTGCAGAACGGCGAGGCGGTCTCGATGGCGTCGGCGAGCGTGTGGGCGACGCGCTCGCGGTCGTCGGGGTGCAGGTGGCGTTGCAGAAGTTCGGTGGACGGCTCGGCTTCTCCCGGTGCGTACCCGTAGATCGTGGCGGCGTCGTCCGACCATTCCCACCGTTGGTCGGCGAACCAGAAGCGAAAGCTGCCGATATCGGGGCAACCACCGAGCATCTTGCGTGCAGTCTCCTGCTCGCACTGACCTATCTCCGTCACCGGTCCAGTATGGCGCGTAAACAAGTCCAGGTCAGGCGGGAGGGGCGGCGCTGCGTGACCGACCGGTGACCGGCTCGCGGCTGCGCATCGCCCGGCCGAAGGAAAAAGTGAAACGGGAACGGCCGCGAATCGGAGTCGTCTGCGGAGATCCATCCAAAAATCGATGTCCGAAATCGGTCATCTTATTGGTATTCCATGGTTGCCGAAGGCTAGCGTCGACAGTGTCGTCGCTGACGATCCAGGCGCGTGGGACCGATTCCTCCAGGTGCCACGCGGACCAGCGCGACGGGCCTCGATGACGCGAACCCTACCGAGCGGGTTCCGGACGACGGAGACAACACACCATGTCGAAGATCCTTTTCGTGATGACCGGAGTCGACCACTGGACGCTGGCCGACGGGACGAAGCACCCGACCGGCTTCTGGGCCGAGGAATTCGTGGTGCCCTTCGAAAAGCTGAAAGAGGCGGGCCACGAGATCGTCGTGGCCACACCCGGCGGCGTCGTACCGAGCATGGACAAAGGCAGCCTCGCGCCCGAGGCCAACGGCGGTCAGGAGACCGCAGACCATCGAGCGCGGGTGATCGGCACGAGTGCCGAGCTGAACAACCCCGTCGACCTGGCGAAGGTGGACCTCGCCGACTACGCGGCGGTGTTCTACCCCGGCGGGCACGGGCCGATGGAAGATCTCGCGGTCGACGCCGACTCCGGTCGGCTGCTCGCCACCATCCTGACCTCCGGCAAGCCGCTGGCGGTGGTGTGCCATGCTCCCGCGGCTCTGCTCGCCGCCAAGGGGGAAGATGGCGCGAACCCGTTCGCGGGCTATGCCTTGACCGGGTTCACCAATGCCGAAGAGACCCAAGCGGGCTTCGCGGACAAGGCCCGATGGTTGTTGCAAGACCGGCTCGTCGAGATCGGCGCCGACTTCCGGGAGGCCGATCCGTGGGCGCCGAATGTGGTGGTGGACCGCACGCTGATCACCGGCCAGAATCCGGCTTCCTCCGCAGGGGTGGCGGACGAACTGCTGAAAACTCTCGGTTGATCACGGGACCCGGTCTACCCGATCGCTGAAAGATGAGCGGCGGCCGCGTCGCCGTCCCGATCGGCGCAGTCTGCATGCCGGGTCGCCCGCGCGGGATCGCTCAGGGTCGGTGGTATGCCGGTGGTAGGCGGTACCCGCGGTCGGACAGCAGTGTGCGCAGTACGTCCGGGCGATTGGTGATGAGACCGTCCACCCCGACGTCGAGCAGAGCGGCCATGGTGGGCTGGTCATCGACCGTCCACGGCACCACCCGCATGCCGCGGCGATGTGCCGCGCGGACGAGTTCGGACGTGGTGAACGGCCGGTAGCCGGGGTCGGTGACGGTGCCGTCCTGCGGAGTGCCGTGCACCGGCGAGATCGCGGCCGCGCCGATGGCCGCCGCGGCCGCGACGTACTTCTCCTGCAACGATCCCGGAAAGTCGTCGATATCCATACCACCCAGCCACGGTGAGCCACCGGGCTCTCCGGCTTGCAATTTCGGCCCGCCGTCGGTCAACGCGACGGTCGGCAGCTCGGGGGCCACCTCCCGCAGGCGCGTCAAGGCGCCGAAGTCGAAACTCTGGACAGTGACCTGCCGCCCGATGCCCGCCCGGCGGATCTCCGCCACGACGACATCCACGAACTGCTCGCGCGGCGCGGTCTGTTCCGGGGCGGCGGCCTCGACCTTGGTCTCGATGTTCAGCATCACCTGATCGGCGCCATACGCGCGCACCAGATCGAATACCTCGGCCAGCAACGGCATTCGCGCTCCCGGCGCCCTGCGCTGCTCCGGGTGATCCGCGGACGGCACCGAACCGCAATCGATCGTCCGCACCTGAGCCAGTGTCAGGTCCCGGATGTAGGTGGTCCTCGGCACATAGGGGAACTTCGGGTCGCCCGCGACGGCCGGCGCCGTGTCCACGCACTTCGCCGGACTCGGATCGCGATCGTGGGTGACCACCGCGTATCCGTCCGCGGTGATCTGCACGTCCAGCTCCAGCGTGCTCACCCCGAGTTCCAACGCGTTCGCGAACGCGGGCAGCGTATTTTCCGCCACCAGCCCCGCCCCGCCTCGATGGGCTTGCAGATCGAACGCGGCCGGACCATCGGCCGCCACCGGCCCTGCCGCCGTCAGCACACCGCCCGTCACCAGCGCCGCCACCACACCCGCGCACATCCGCCGCATCGTTTCATCGTGCCGCCACCCGACCCCACCCGAGTGGAGAAGCGGTGAACGGGCGTGTTGACAAGGCAGGGGCGTCTTCTCTAATCTCTTCTTCAACGAAGAAACTGCTTCACAGACGATACATCTTAGGAGCAGTAAAAATGCTGTGGGAAGGGATTTCACCATGACGTCGGCTATCGCAGGGACCGAACCGGCTACCTCGCGCGGGCCGCGGCGACGCACCGTGGCGCGAGCCGTGGGGGTCGCCGCGCTGACGCTCGGCGTCGTCGGCGGAGGCGGGTACGTGTGGCTGGACCGGACCTCGGATGTCCGCAGTACCGGCGTCATGGAGTGCACGCGGGTCGCCGCCGACGGTGGCAGCGCCGACGATCTGCGGGCCGTGTGCGGGACCATCGCCACCATGACGGCGGCCTGGGGCCGCAACGACGCCGAAGCGTTCGGCGCGACCTTCACCGAAAATGCCACCTACACCACTTTTCTGGGCACCCACTACGTCGGCCGCCGCGATCTGACCGGGGCGCACCGGGCCCTGTTCTCGGGATTCCTGAAGGGCACCGAACTCGCCGACTCCTTTCTCGGAGTGCGCTTCTACGGTGCCGACGTGGCGATCGTCACCAGCCGAGGTGACCGCTACGAAGGCGATCGCCCGGCGGAGTTGTCCAAGACGCAGACCTACACGTTGGTGCGCGAAGCCGACAGCCAGTGGCGGATCGCCAGTTTCCACAACACCAAGCGGCAGCCGGTCATGGAGCGCATCTCGTTCCTGTTCGACCCGGCGACGAAGCCGGAGGCCGAACGGTGAGAGCGTTGGTGACCGGCGCCAGTGCCGGGATCGGACGCGCATTCGCTGAATCGCTGGCAGCACAGGGCTATTCGTTGACCATAGTGGCGCGCGGGGTCGAAGCGCTGGAGATGTTGCTCGCCGAACTCGGTGACGGACACGACCATCTCGCCGCCGACCTCGGCACCGAAGAGGGACTGCGGGCGGTCGCGGAACGGCTTCGCGGCGGTGGTTACACGCTGCTGGTCAACAATGCCGGGACCGCCGCGCACGGCGATTTCACCGAGGTGGCGCTCGAAGCGTCGATCGCCACGTTGGAGGTGAACTGCCGGGCCGTGGTCGTGCTGGCCCACGCCTTCCTCGGGGCGGCCGCCCCCGGCAGCGTCCTGGTGAACGTGTCCTCCACGCTCGGGCACACACCGAAGCCGGGCCTCGCCGTCTACAGCGCTACCAAGGCGTTCGTCACGGCCTTGTCCGAAACGCTGTGGCACGAGCAGCGCGTACGCGGCGTACGGGTGCTGGCTCTGTGCCCCGGCGTCACCGCCACCGCCTCGCAAACCGCCACCGACGTACCGCCCTGGCTGGTCCAGACACCCGAGCAGGTGGTGGACCGTGCGCGAAAAGCTCTGTCCGGCCGGTCCGGTGCCGTTGTACTCACCAGCCCGTTCAACCGGGCACTCATCGCCGTATTGCGGCTGTTCCCCCGCCGGGCCGCCCTGGCCCTGCTGGCCGACCGAAGGAGATCGAAATGACCACCAGCACCGACACCGCTGCCATCCGCGCCCTCATCGAGCGCAGCAGGCAAGCGTGGGATCGCGGCGACGGCGCCGCCTACGGCGCCTGCTTCACCGACGACGCCACGGATGTCACCTATGTCGGCACCGTCTACCACGGCGGTGCGGAGATCGGCCGGGCCCACCAAGCCCTGTTCGACAGCTTCCTGAAAGGCACGCGTCTGACCGTCGACATTGTCGAAATCCGCTGCTATGGACCGGATGCCGCCGTCGTCGTGACCCGCGCCGAATCCTCGAAGCGGCAGCCGGGCAAGCTCGGCAAGCTCGCGACCTACACCGTCGTCCGCGACACCGACGGACAGTGGCGCATCGCGGCCGTGCAGAAGACCCAGCGCAAGCCGCTGATGGAGGCCGTGTCCTTCTTGACCCAGCCCGCCACCCGTCCCGCGGCGCACTGATGGCCGCGATCGCGGTCATGGGCGCCACCGGCCGAACAGGGCGGATGGTGGTCGACCGGGCACTGGTACGAGGACATCGCGTCACCGCGATCGTCCGCCCGGCCACCACTGTGGCGCCCGGGCTCGGGTCGACCGTGGTGACGGCCGACCCGTGTGCCGCGGGAGCGTTGACCGGCTTGCTCGACGGGTACGACGCGGTGATCTCCGCGCTCGGCGCGACCGGGCGCGGCCCCACGACCGTCTACTCCGCTGCCACCGCCGAGATCATCGCCGCCATGCGTCCGGGAGGGCGGCTGCTGGTGATCTCCTCCGCGGCGCTGGACCTCCCGGCGGACGCGGGCCCGGGCGCCAGAGTCCTCGGCGCCGTCCTGCGGAGGGTCCTGCGGCACACTTACTCGGATATGGCGCGCATGGAACACCTACTCGCCCAGAGTGCTCTGCGCTGGACCTCCGTCCGCCCCACGGGATTGACCGATGCGCAGGCCGACAGCAGTCCGCGAGTCTCGGTGGGGGCGAAAGGTAAGGTCGGTCCCCGCACTTCGCGGGCCGACCTCGCCGACTATCTCCTCGACGCCATCGACGACCCGCACACCTACCGGTCCGTTGTCGCTGTCTCGTCGTGATCGCGACCAACGCGGCGAGCTGTTGGTCGAGGCTTTCCGGGCACGGCTGTTCCTCGACATGGCTGTGTCGTCGCGCAGACCGGCTTGTTCCGCCTCGTCACTTGCCCGCGCATGCCGGAGACGATGGGTGACACTGCCGCCAGATGGGGCGATCCGGCACGAAATGCCTGGTGACGGGGCCGCCAGGGAACGTGTATCGTCGCCTATCAGCGGCACAGCGGCAGTTTGCGCAGGCCTGAACAGCAGTTTCGATGGTCCATGAGATCGGAGTTTCGAGTTCTCTCAGGCCATGGATACGTGTGTCGCTCATTCGGTTCGGGCATAGGCAATTTGCGTGAATGTGCGAGAACGGGTGGGAAACCAGTTCGCCACCCCCGGTGATCGACCGGCGCCCGGTGGTAGGGAGAGTGGAGCGATGGCGGGAGGCGAGCTGCGTCACGGCGTCGAACTGTCCAATCTCGATCAGCCGTTGTTCGACGAGGCCGAGGCGAGCAAAAGGGATCTGGTGGACTATCTGGAGTTCGCCGCGGAACGGTTACTGGGAGTGCTGCGCGGACGGCCGCTGTCGGTGGTACGGGTGCGGCCGGGGCAGGAGCCGTTCATGCAGAAAAACCTCCCGAAGTACACGCCGGAGTGGGTGGCGCGGACGAAGGTCTGGGCGGAGAGTTCGCGGCGGGAGATCACCTACGCGCTTTGTGACGACCTGCGGACCCTGATCTGGTTCGGAAATCAGCGGGCGGTCGAATATCACCCGACCCTGTTCCTCGCGGAATCCGCACCGGAACCCACACATCTTGTGCTCGATCTCGACCCCGCACCGGGACAGACTTTCGCCGACGCCGTGGCAGGCGCCCGGCTGATCCGGGAAGCGCTGACTGCGGACGGGCTGTCCGGAGCAGTGAAGACGAGCGGTTCCAGAGGATTGCACGTGTTCGTGCCGGTGGTCCCGGGGACCGATGTCGAGGACGCGGCCGCGGCGACGCGGGCCGTGGCGGCGCGAGCCGAGCGGATCGATCCGTCGGTCGGCACGACAGCGTTCATCCGGGAAGACCGCCACGGCAAGGTCTTTCTCGACGCCACCCGTGCGGGTGGTGCCACCGTTGCCGCCGCCTACAGTCCGCGTATCCGTCCGGGTGTCACCGTGTCGTTCCCGCTGCGCTGGTCGGACCTCGACGAGGTGACGCCGTCCGATTTCACTGTGCGGACCGTGCCGGACCTGCTCGGTGACAACGATCCGTGGCAGGCGGAGATGCCTGCCCCGCAGCATCTTCCTCCGGATCTGATCGAGGAGGGACACACGATTCCAGTGGCCCGGGTTCAGGCGATGCACGAGGGCAAACGGCGCGCCCGGGCACGCCGCGCGTCGGACACGCCCCGGACCAGCTGATCAGGGCCAAGGACATCCGGCAACGCCGGGTAGTGCGCGATCATGGGAACTGCGCAGCGAAATCCGGGAGTTCCTGCGAACCCGCCGCGCGCGGCTGACCCCGCAGCAGGCTGGGCCGCCTGCCTACGGCGGCAACCGCCGCGTGGCCGGGTTGCGCCGCGAAGAGGTCGCCCTGCTCGCCGGGGTCTCGGTCGACTACTACGTGCGCATGGAACGCGGCAGCCTCGCAGGCGCCTCCGAATCCGTCCTCGACGCCCTGGCCGCCGGGCTGCAAGTCCCGCTGAACGCCACGCGAGGGTCAAATGGTGGCGACGATTTTGCCGACCTGATGCCCCTGTTCCAGGCGGTGGTGTGCGGCGACGATGTCATCGAGGGTGAACACGCTGTCGACGGTGGGGCGCAGCGCACCGGTGCGGATGCCCGCGGTCAGGAATGCCGCGATGCGGCGCACTGCCACCGGGTCGAGGGCGTGCTCGAAGCTCATGTACCGGATCATGGTGATCGGGCTCGCCGGGAACGGCGCGGGCCGGGGATCGAGCCAGCCCACCGTGACCAGGGTGCCGCTGAATGGCTTGGTCGCGTCGGCGAGATCGGCCAGGCCGGGACCCATGACGGAGTCCAGGACGATGTCGGCGCCTGCGCCGTTGGTGTGCCGGTGCGTGGCCTCGACGACATCGTCGTGGTCGGTGACGATGACAGCGGCGGCGCCGATGGCCAGCAAGATGTCCCGCTTCGCGGCGTGCCGGGTGACGGCTAGGGGAATGGCGCCGACCTGCTTGGCGATCTGGATGGCGGCGAGGCCTACAGAGCTGGAGGCGGCGGTGATCGGGACATGGTGGCCGGGTCGCATCGCGGCCTTCTCGACGAGCGCGCCGTAGGCGGTGGAGTAGGCCACCCATAGCGCTGCGGCGCTCGTGGCGTCCAGCCCGGCGGGTCGAGCGATGACCCGATCGGCGGGCAGGACGATATGTTCGGCATAGGTGCCGTTGATGTCCATGTCGGGCACGGCGGTGACGATGACCGCATCGCCGATCGTCCATCCCTCGACTCCAGGGCCGAGGGCATCGATCGTTCCGGTTGCTTCGACTCCGAGGCGGGCGTGTGGAATTCGGATCGGCCGCGGGGACATGCCCGCACGCACCATCTGGTCCAGTCGATTGATGCCGACGGCTTCGACCTTGATTCGCACCTCGTCGATGCCCGGATGGCCGACCGGTTCGTCGACGATACGCAGGACTTCGGGGGCGCCGGTCTCGTCGAAGACGACGACTCGTGACATGGGGGCTCCTGACTCAATTCCTTGTACAGTTGTTCTAAGAATCATTTCTAGTACAGTCGTTTTAGGAATGTCAATCCGCGAACGAGGGAGCGCACCGATGGCAGGGCGGCCGGTCGACCATCGACACCGGGAAGAGCTGCTCGAGGCGGTGGTCGACTACACGATCGAGCATGGGCTCTCCGAACTGTCGTGGCGGCCGGTCGCGGCAGGCCTCGGGGTCTCACCGACCACCCTGGTGCACCACTTCGGCACCAAAGAACAAATGCTTCAGGCCATCCTCGAGCGGTTGCGGCGGCGCATGTTCGCTGCCACCGGTGACGCGGCGGGCGCGCATCCCGACCTGGCGACGGCAGCCCGGGCGGTCTGGACCCGCAGCTCCGACCCGCGGCGGTGGGCGGAGTTCAAGCTGTTCTTCGCCGTCTACGGGCGCGCTCTGCAAGCTCCGCGCCAATTCGCCGACTTCCTCGACCATGTCGTCACCGACTGGAAGATCGCACTGTGCGAAGCACAGGCGTCCGACACCGACCCCGAGACCGCGGCTCGCGCAGCCACATTGGTGATCGCCACGATCCGCGGCCTGCTGCTCGACCTGCTCGCCACCGGCGACCGCGACCGGGTCCAGGACGCCGCCGAGAGCTTTCTGGCAACCCTCGAGCGCCGGACGCAACCATCGCGGTGACCCGCGCGGGCGACACCTCCGGAAATCTCGCTCGGCTGGACGTGGCGGCCGGTGATGCCGTGGGCGAAGAAGTTCCACACCTCCGGGTCGTACCGGCTGCGGATTTCAGGCTGCGGCGTTTCGCGAGTCGCCCAGTCGTTTCCGGACGGTGGCCGTGATCCGGCGTCGTCCGGAGCCGGACGTCGAAGCCGCGTAGGCGCTGACGAGTATCAGTGCGCAGCCGGCCAACTGGAGCATCGTGGGCTGCTCGCCGAGGACGACCGCCGCCAAGGTGAGGGCGCCGACCGGGGTCAGCATGAGCATGGCCGCGCTCACCGTGCTGCTCAGGTGGGCGGTGGCCAGGGCGATCAACAGCCAGCCGCCGATCTGGCCGCACACCGCCGTCAGGGCCAGCCAACCCAGAGCGGACCAGCCCGGCGTGAATGTGACCCCTGGCCACAGCGCTCCGACGACGGCCGCGGACAGGAGCACCACCCGGTAGGACCGGACCACCTGCCCGTTGTGCCCGCCGCGGCGCAGCAGGAACAGGAACGCCGAGTAGCACAGCGCGGCGAGGACGGCGTGGACCGTGCCCGCCACGGGGTCGCTGCCGGAGGCTCCGGTCTCGAAGACGCCGCCGGTGAGCAGGATGCCCGCCACCAGGAACGGCGAGACGACGAGAAACGCGCCCCGGATCGGCTCGCGGTCGATGAGCAGCGCCAGCAGCGGAACGATGACGACCTGCGCGTTCACCAGCACCGCGGTCAACCCGGCGCCGACCTCGTAGATCGCTCGCGTCCACAGCAGCGCGTCCGCGGCGAACAGCACACCGGCCGTGCCGGCGACCGCGGCCTGTCGCCAGGACAGCGCACCTTCCCGGCCGCGTTCACCATCGGCCAGCGGCCACAGCAACGGCAACGCGAGCGCACAACGGAAGAACGTGGCGGTGGCCGGTGCGGCGCCGGACAGATCGATGAAGATCCCCGAGGTCGCGACGCCCAGCGCGCCCACGGCCATCGCCGACCGGGGCCGTGCCCGAGCTCCGCGTGACACCGCTCCCGGAAATCGCTGCCGCTGCGATCCATTGGGCATCGGCCGACGCTACAACCGAAGGATCGGCGCGGGCATCCGATTATCCGCGCGATGGCGAGGTGCGCAGGACCGAGCAGTGCTTCGAACACGCGTGGCGTCGTGCTGAGATTCGGTGTGAATCCTTTTCCCGCGGTCGGTCCTCTCATAGTCGTGCCGGCAACCGGGTCGGCACGGTAACGAGGAGGTCGTTGTGATCATTGCCGCTATCGCTGTCGCCGCCGTGCTGGTCGGCTGGTGCAGCGTGACGCTGCTTCGCCGCCGGAGCCGCTCCCGTGACTGACCGGGTCTGGCCCGACGAGCAATTGGTCGTCGCGGCGCGCGAAGGCGACGCCGCGGCGATCACCACACTGGTATCTGGCTCCTATCCGCACGTTCGCCGGTTCGCCCACACACTGTGCGCCTCCGCCGAAGACGCGGAGGACGCCGCACAGGAGGCGCTGATCATCCTCTACCGCAAGATTGGGACCCTGCGGGCCTCCGGCGCGTTGGCGTCGTGGATGTTCCGCATCGTCCGCAACGAGTGCCTGCGGCAGTGGCGAACGAAAACCGGGCAGCCCGACACGATTCCGGACGCCGCCGTGGCGTCGGCCGAGGAGGAGGCGGTGCGGCGGCTCGAAGCAGGCCGGGTGGCGGCCGTGATCGCGGCGCTGCCCGCCGACCAGCGGCGGGTACTGATCATGCGAGATGTGCAGGGATACAGCGGCCGCACGGTCGCGGGCATGCTTGGGCTCAGCGTCGCGGCGATGAAGTCACGGCTGCACCGCGCCCGCGCGACGGTCCAGCACGAGCTGCGGAATACGCCGTGGCCGCACTCCGGAGCGGAGCGAACGAAATGACCGACGAGCGAAGCTTCGCCAGCGCCTCGGTGCCCCGGCACCTGGCCCGCGGTGTCGCGGGCTTCGGCGCGCTGATCGGCGCGATCGCATTGCTGCCGGTATTCGGGGCGTTCAGCTTGCTGCTCGCGCCGGTGGGCCTGCTCGCGCTACGCGGGTGCCCGACCTGCTGGGCGATCGGATTGGTGCAGACGATCTCCCGAGGCCGGTTGCAGCGTTCGTGCGCCGACGGTCGGTGTCGATTGACCGCTGCCGGGAACGGTCGGACAGAGCACACGACAGTCGAGCGAGCGCCCGACCCGGCGGTATCGCTGTTCGCCGATCACGGTGTCGCGGTTCGGTCACCGCGGGCCTACTCACCCCGGGACTGACGAGGCCGTCGTCCATCGAGGCCGAGCGCATGATCGCGGGGTGCACTCGGCTCGGTGCGGTCCGGGTGGCCGTGCGCCCGCTGAGCTGACCGCCGCCGCGCCGACCGGCGCGGAATCGCCGCTGGCACAGTCGTCCTGGTCCGGCCGGTGGCTCGACACCAACCTGCCGCCGGAATCTCACCCGGTCCCGGTGGCAGCAGGAGGCGGTGGTGTCCTACGCGGCCGACGATCTCAACGAGTGGGATCGGTGATGCGGCGCAGGGCTTCGGCGAGGTCGCTTCCGGTCGGCGCGCTCTCGGGGTCGATGAGGTATTGCGCCGCGACGCCGGTGAGCATGGCTTGGTAAAGGGTGCCGAGGCTGCGCGCCGCTGCGGTGTCGGTTTCGTCGACGCCGTCGAAGAGCTGGGCCAAGCCGGAACGGGCCTCGTCGAGGTTCTCGGCGAGCCGGGCGCGGGCCTCGGGGTGGGCCAGCGCGTCGAAGGTGGCCGACCACACCCCGCGATGGGCGGCGAGCGTGGCCAGCACCGCGTCCCAGCGGTCGGCGAAGCGCTGCCACGGGTCGGTCTCGTCGGGCAACCGGGTGAGCGCGTGTTCGAGATCGGCGCCCCATTCGCGGGTCGCCTCGGCCAGCGCTTCGGTGAGCAGGGCCTCTTTGGTGCCGAAGTGGTAGCCGATGGCCGCCATGCTCACCCCGGCGGCGGTGGCGATGTCGCGCACCGTGGTACGCGCATAGCCCTTGTCGAACAGGCAGCGGCGTGCGCCCGCCAGCAGATCCTCACGGTTTCCCATACGGATCATGGTAGCGCAATCGCCTTAGACATTTGTCTTGCGCATATGCGCAACAGGGTTGTACGGTTCCTGGCATGCGGCAGATGAGCAACCGAAACGTCCTGATCTCCGGCGCCAGCATCGCCGGTCCCGCCCTGGCCTTCTGGCTGAAGCGCTACGGGTTCACCCCGACGATCGTGGAGAAATCGCCGACGCTGCGCGAGGGCGGGCAGGCCATCGACGTGCTGGGCACCGCCACCGAGGTGGTGCGGCGCATGGGCCTGCTCGACCGGGTGCACGAGATGAGCACGGGCAAGCGCGGCACCTCCTACGTCGACGCCACCGGCAAGACGCGTGCCAGCATCAGCAGCGAGACGTTCAACGGTGTCGGTGCCAACGGGGACACCGAGATCCAGCGCGGCGATCTGGCGGCAGTGTTGTACGAAGCCACGCGCGACGACGTCGAATACCTCTTCGGTGACTCTATCACCGACTTGGTGCAGGACGAGGACGGCGTGCGGGTGAGCTTCGAGCACGCCCAACCGCGCACCTTCGACCTGGTCATCGGCGCCGACGGCGTTCATTCCCACACGCGCACATCGGTTTTCGGGCCGGAGTCGCAGTTCGCGCGGCATATGGGCTACTACATCTGCATCTACACGATCCCGAACTTCCTCGATCTCGATCACTGGGAGCTGGACTACAACACTCCCGGCAAGATCGCCGGTGCCTACAGCGCCAGGGAGAACACGCAAGCCAAAGCGATTTTCGCGTGGGCATCCGACCCGATCGACTACGACTACCGCGACATCGAGTCGCAGAAGAAGATCGTCGCCGACACCTTCGCCGGCCTCGGCTGGCAGGTACCGCAGCTGCTCGCCCACCTCGATACCGCGCCGGATTTCTACTTCGACGCGATGGCGCAGATCCGCATGGACAGCTGGCACAAGGGCCGCGTCGCCCTCGTCGGTGACGCCGGCTACTGCGCGTCGCCGCTGTCCGGGCAGGGCGCGGACCTGTCCCTGGTCGGCGCCTACACCCTCGCGGGCGAGTTGGCCGCCGCCGGAGGCGATCACAGCATCGCGTTCGCTCGCTATGAACAACGGATGCGGCCCATGGTCGACGCCTGCCAGAAGTTCGCCGAGGGCGTGGGCGGGTGGTACGCACCCGCGAGCAAGGCGATGATTCGCTTCCGCGATCTCAACGTGCGCCTGCTGCCGTACCTGCCGTGGCGGGGCCTGATCGGCGGCGCCCCGCAGAAAGTCGCCCGCACCATCTCGGCCGGAGATTACGCGGACCTCGAGCGAGCCTCAGGGCGTTAATTCGGGTGACTCCTACCGTGACATGGTCGATACTCGACCGTTCATGGGTAGATGTCCGGAGGTGGGGAAGTGAAGTTGGCGGAGGCGTTGGCGTTGCGCGCGGATTCGGCGCGCCGGATCGAACAGTTGCGTGCTCGGATCGTGAGTAACGCTCGCTATCAGGAGGGGGAGGAGCCCGCCGAGGACGCGGCGGATCTGCTGGCGGAGGCCGGACAGGTGCTCGGTGAATACGAGACGCTGATCCGGCGCATCAATCGGACCAACGCCGCCGCGCGGATCGGAGACGACGGCACCTTGACCGACGCGCTGGCCCGCCGGGATGCGTTGCGGCTGCGGCACTCTCTCGTCACGGCTGCGGCGGACGCCGCCGCGGGCAAGGGGCAGCCCGGGTACGCGCGCCAGCTGCGATCCGAGTTGAAGATGTTCTCGGCGTTGCCGGTTGCGGAACTTCGCGGACAGGCCGATGACCTCGCCAAGGAACTGCGCGAACTCGACGTGCGCATCCAGCGCTCCAACTGGGAGGTCGACCTGCTGGATTGATGCGAGAGGTGGAGCGGGTAGCCGTCACGGAGGCGTGCACGAACCGACGGGCCGACGGGATATTCGGCCCACTTTCTCGGCGCACGATGGGCAGTGCGAGGGGTTCGATTCCCCGTCTCACACCGCAGCCCAGCACCGCGCACACGAGACAGTGCACAGCACACAGCACACCACCATGTGCAGATCCGTGACGACGAGGGCGGGTCAGGGGCACTCCACCTCTCGCGTCGATCCAGAGTCCGCCGCACGGCAGGGGCGGCAGGCCGGGGCGTACGTCGTCGTCGAGGGTCCACTACGACACGGGACGATTGGAGGACGTGCGACGCCGACGCCGCCCAAGCCGCCACCGCAGCCGGTGATGGAATCGCAGTTGCGCATGCGTTGGGTAACGCCAGCTCGCTACTTATCGAGCTGAACGGCGGCACACCCGCGGGAACGCGGCAAGCGGTGCAGAACGCCCAGACTGCTTCGCGGGCAGCGATGAGTCATGGTGGCCCGAAATGCGCTCGCTTATGGCGATTCGTGAAGCCGACGCCTTGGGAACGCAAGATCCGGTCGGCAACGAAACGGCTGTCAGGCAACTCGGTCAGAACTCTTCTATTTCTCCTCGCGTGGATCACTCCAAAGGGCGGCGCTCCTCAACCGTTCATTCCCTCTGGTATTGATGTCGCTTATTGTTGCCATAAGTATCGGTTCACTGGCGACTCGCCAGGCTGGGAGCATATTGGGAGATGTGCTATACCGGTCCAGCGTCCAGTAGGTTTGTGGGCCGCCCGTCCGGGAGGAGTTGGGCAGCGTCGGCTCGATCCGCCTGTATCAATGCAAAGCAGCTGGCGCGCTGGACCTTGGTTAGGGAAACGAACATTCCATTGCTCGCATGCTCGGCCAAGCTTCACGCGGCCCAGGCCGCCGCACGGTGTCTGCTGCGGAGACGGAGGGCATGCATGCGCGAGAGGTGTGGGTTCGCGCCGTTGCACTCGCCGGTTGCCCTCTTTTTCGACCATTTGCCCCCGGGTATGCTCAAATCGCCGCTCCGCGGTATCTCGGACGTCCGGTCGCAGTGCAGCCGACCGCCATTGTGAACTCTCACTATCGCTTGCCGACCGCGCTTGCCGAATATCACGTTACTCGGAGTAAACCGTTCTCTGCGTTCTTGCGCTAGTTACGCTGGTGCAATAGCGCAGTTAACGGGGGTGGAAGGAAGCTCGACGATGTCTCTCACCTTCGCTGGACGGCAAGGTCTCACTGTATCCGGTCGGCCCATGTCGCTGCCGCTGAAAGACGTGCGCGCCTTGTCACGGCAGATGGTCGGGCATTTCGTGGAAACCGTCGCCCCCTGCGGCACCTTGCCCGGTGACGCGATCCATGGCGACATCACCATCATCACCCGCGTGTGCCTGGAGCTGGCGGTCAGCATGCTGGACGGCAGCAATATTTCGGAGAAGACCGGGCAACTCGAGGAGGCCGCAGCACAATGGGCTCGCGAAGGCGTGCCCATCGGTACCATTCACCACGCTATCCATGAGGGCTTCAAGATCGGCTTCGACCTGGTGGTGTCCGCAGCTTTGGCCGAGCAGCGTGCCTCCGGCCCAGCGGACACCGAGCCGATGCTCACAGTCAGCACGGACGACTATCAAAGCATCCTCGACGGCGCCAAACTCGTCGTAGAAATGCTCGACACCATGACCACGGCGGTCTCGGCGGCCTATGTGCGTGAACTGCGCGCGGTCGTGTCGGAGCACCACACCGCGGTGCACACGCTCACCTCGGCGCTGCTCGGGGGGCACCCCACCTCCACCATGGCACGCGAGTGTGGCATCGACATCTCCGACGGATATCGCGTCATAGCCCTCGCCATTCCTTCTCACCCGGACGAGTCCAACCCATTGCTGGATGCGAAAGTCGTTGCCCGCCGCAAACTCCGGCGTGTGCAGGCGGAATTGGCCACCCGCTGCGACGACAGCGTCCTTTCGCTGCTTTCGGTCGACGGCGGCACTCTGCTCATCCCCGCTGATCACATCACCAAGGACGACCTGAAGGAACTGATCGGGCATCTGTCGCGGGCGGCCCGCGTGCACATCACCGCGACCGCGGTCACCGCCTCTACCGACACCGTGCCCACCGCCGCGGATCAAGCCCACGAACTGCTCGACATGGTCACCCGGCTCGGGTCGGTGCCCGGCCTGTATCACTTCGACGAGCTGGCTCTGGAATACCAGCTCACCCGCCCCGGCCCCGCCCGGGAACAGCTCGGGTCGCTGCTCGATCCACTGGATGAATATCCGGAACTGCTGGAGACTCTGCAGGTCCATATAGCGCACAACCTGAACCGCCAGCGCACTGCGCGGCTACTGCACGTGCACACCAACACCGTGGACTACCGGCTCAAGCGGATCGGTCAGCTCACAGGTTTCGATCCCGCCCAGCCGAGCGGGCTGTGGCGCCTGCGTTCGGCGTTGGTTGCCCGCACCTACCGCAGCTGATCCGAGTGCGGTCGGGCGGGCGCCGAATTACTCCTCACGCGGCGAGCGTCAGTAGGTGCGATATAGGTGTCATGTTCGGGTTTCTCATCCATGCCCGGACGTGACCCGGCCGATGGTATTCGTGAAACCGAAATCAGTAAGAGGTCGACATTGATAAAGATCGAAATGCAGTGGAACAGAGTCTACGAGTTGGAAATGAAACATGAATGATATGCGAAGAACCGAGGTCGAAGGGTTACGCGTGACATGGCGGATGTTCCAAGACCACTTGATCTCCATTGTCGCCGTCCACGAGGCATCCGGCGCCACGCCGATCGTATCCTTCGGCCCCGAGAACTTTCCGGATCTCGCACAAGCGCGAGAACTCCTTCCGGAAATGACCAAGTTATGGGACGCGGTACGCCATGACTTCTGGACGAAACTCATTCCGCCGCAACCGCGGTGTCGGCAGCGGCGATGGAAATGATCTCGAGAAACTGTATCTGATCTGCGACAACTACTCGGTCCGCAAGCGTGCTGAGGGCCGGGCGTGGTGTTCGGACAACGAGGTCGAGTCGGTGTTCGTGCCGACCATCGCAGCCATGCCGAGCAGGACGCGCCGATCGGTGACTACGTCCGGTGGCGCAACCAGCTGTCGCGGGCGGGTCGAATACCGACACCGCGACGATGGCCGGGGTGGGTTGATCGGTCAGGAACCACTCCCACAATTCGAGTTCGCCGTTGGAGGGGAAGCGGGGGCGGCGGTCCGAGTGGGTCGAACCGGGTTCCAGTCTCGAGTACTGCTCGGACATGCTCGGGAACGGGCGGTGCTGGCCACCCTGGATTACGCGACGACCGCGGAGGGTCTCTCCTTCCAGACCGCGGACTTCTACGCGGTGATCAGCGAACTCACCGCGGGCCGGGGCTGACGCCGCGTCGCCGGTCGCGGGCAGCGCCGCCGGAACAGTAGCCGTGCAATAGCCCGTCGGACGCGCGAAGATTGCGCGGAACAACGTGCAGCGCAGGATGTCTCGCGGCAACCGGCGGTCCTGCAAAGGGTGCTTGGCTAAGTGAACATTCGCGGGGCACACTCTAGGTAACGACGTCCGGCGCCGCCGGTCGAATGCGGGGGCGAGGTCCGAGAAAGATGAGGATTCGGCCGAGGCAGCAGTTGCTCGAGCTGTGGCGAGCGGTGCTGGCCTACTCCTATCGGAACGGAACGTGGACGTGGGGCGGGCGCGACGGCGCCAACTCGATCAGCGACGCCGAACAACTGCTCTGCCTGCTGTATCCGGCTACCGAGATCGCGGCGTTCGCGCTGGACCAGCCGAACGACATGAGTCCCGACGTCCGGTCCGCGCTCGCCCCGTTCGGCGAGGAGACCCGCATCGGCAGCGTCCTGGTCGACTTGGTGGAGGACTATCTGCGCCGCTACACCGGACCCGACGGAGAACCGATCTTCGCCAGCGGCTCCTACTTGCGCTCGGGCGACGACACTCCGCTCACCCCGGGTCAACAGGCGGTGGAGGTCGTCGACTCGTACTCGATGTCGTTGAGTCTGTGCATCGCGGCGCTGCGGTTCCTGCGCGGATTCATGCGCTTCGTCAGCGGCGAGGTCCGGCTGGAGGCTCGCCAGCTGCGCGAGCGGATCCCCATGGTGATCGAACAGGTCAGCGCGCGGCTCACCGCGGCGATGGCGGGCCTGGTCCGCAGTTTCGTCATCCACACACCGGAGCCGAAGACCGAATACGGCCAGTCGATCGTCTACATGCTCAATCAGTCCCGCACGCCGTCCGACGAGGTCATCGAACGGCTGTCGACACAGCTGGAACGCCTGCGGGTGCAGGCGGCCAACGAGGTCAGGCTCAGCCAGACCACCGAGATCGATATCGCCGACGACGGGCGGCTGTTCGAATGCGGATGGAGCTGGGGCATCGTGCGCAGCGCCGAACCCATCGACCTCGTGCCCGGCCGGGTCAGCAGCACGCCCGGGCACGCCGAATCCCGTCCGTACCTGTACTTCACGGCCGTTGCCCTGGACGGCATCAGCGACCTGTCGTCGCAGCGCATCCGGGAACTCGATCTGCTGACCGACGAGCAGCGCACGCTCGCCGACGCGCTGCAGTTGCGCTTCGAGCTGACCCGCAACTACTGGTCGAGGGTCGCTCGCTTCGACAGTGGCCGCTGGCCGCTGGAGGACATCCCGTGGCGTACCTCCGACGGCGAGGAATCGGAGTACTTCAGTCTCGTGGTCGCCGCCGTGCTCATCCAGGACCTGGTCTACCGGGAGAGCACCGAGGATCTGGCGCGCACGGTGTCGGTGCTCGACCAGCTGGCCCGCCGGGGGCGCATCACCAGCCGGTTCACGGTCGATGATCCGGCCGCGCCGCTGCACTTCCCGGGTGTGCGACTGAACCTGGCCGGCAGCGAGGACGTCGCCGACGGATCCCGATTGATCTGGTATGTGCCGGATTTCGCGACCTTGCTGCTCAAACGCTGCCTCGATGCCGCGCGCCTGCGCACCGACGTGGACACCCGAGACCGGTTGATGGAACTCGCCGAGGCGGCGATGGATCACCTCGACCGGCGGGTGCTGCGGAACGGCTCGGTGGTCGGTCTGTGGGACGACATCGGCAGGCTGGTCGGCGCGGGCGAGGTACGGACGGAAGGGCCGTCCTGGTTCGTCACGGAGCGAATGATGGAGTGCCTGGTCATCGCGTACAGCACCTTCGAGCAACCGCCGCTGGCTCCGCAGGCGATGGTCGCCCGCGCGGTGGACCTGCTCAGCGAGGCCGAGCATCTGCTCAATCAGGAGGAACTGGAGGTCGAGGGCCAGGATCGCTCGCCGAAACAGGCGTCGATCAACCGGATCCGGCAGTCGCTCGACCGGGCCCGCCGCGTGCTGCGCGAACGACCCGGCACCGCCTACAGCCTGGCCACCCAGGCGTTGGTCCAGCTCGACGAACTGGCCTACGCCCGCCGGGACGCGACACGGTAGGGGTGGCATCGTGCTGGTGTTCTCCACCTCCGACAAGGGCGGCACCGGACGGTCGGTGACCAGTTGCAATATCGCCTACCGGCTGTGCCGTTCCGGCCTCAACGTCGTCTACGCCGACTTCGACCTCGGCTCACCCACGGCCGGTGCGCTGTTCGAGATCGGCGCGGCCGAACGCGGCGTGCCCAGCGGTGGCGTGCATTCCTACTTGCTCGGCGAGAGCGGAACCGTCGCCCGCGTCGACGTGGGCGCGGCGACCGATCGGCCGGAACTGCGCCGGATCGGCCCCAACTCGGGACGGCTGGTGCTACTGCCGGGGGACGAGGGCGGCGCCGAATTCCTCACCGACGACGACGCGGTGGTCGAGCGCTGCGCGGAACTGCTGGTCGCGCTGGATCACGAGTTCCGGGTGGTGTTCGTGGATCTGAGCGCGGGCCGTTCCGCGGCGCTGCAGATCGTGTTGCAGGCGACCGCCTTGCCGCAACTGCGCGGGCTGACCGCTCGATGGTTGATCTTCCACCGCTGGACGCGCCAGCACATCCTGGCCGCCGCCGGCCTGGTGTACGGCTCGCACGGATTGCTGAAGACCGGAGCCGAGTGCGGCCACGACCCGGAGGAGTTGCTCGGGTCGGTGCGTTACGTGCGCACCGCGGTGCCCGACGCCAACTGGGACGGTGTCGCCCAGCGCCCGGCGCAGGCGGCGTGGCTGCAAGAGCAGGACACCGCGTTGCGGCGGCTGGCCACCGCCAAACGGCTGGGCACGACGGCGGTGCTCGGCTCGACCCCGATCGAGCCCGTGCTGCAACGGCGCGAACAGCTCATTCTCGACGCCGACGTCAACGCCCAGATCGCCAACGAGCAGACCGCGCAGGCCTATGCCGAGCTCGCTCGACGACTGGTCGACAACGCGACCTGGGAGAGGCTGTAGATGGGGGAAACACAGGGCTACAGCGAGGCCACCGAACAGCCGCGAATCGCTCCGGTCCCGTTGTCGCACTTGTCGATCGAGGTCGGGCATTTCTATCTCAACGACATCAGCTCCGACATCGAACGGGTCGGCGCGGAGTTCCGCCGCATCGTCCCGCTGGTATCCGCCTTCACCGAGTCGGCCAAGGTGCAGTTCGGGCCCAACGCCCGGGTCAGCACCTGCTACCTGATCGACGACTACTTCCAGCCCGACACCGACCCCGCCGCTATCCTCACCAAGCTGCTGGGCGCCGCGGACGAAGCCGGGTTGGTCATCGACTATCTGGCCCGGGAGTCCGCCTGCTGGCGGGCCTCGCGGTTCGTCGACGGTGTGGCGTTCGGTGAGCCGATTCCCGTGGCGGAGATGGTGGCCGCGCGCATCGTCGCCGAGCCCGCGCCGCCGAGCACCGGCCGCAGGCCGCCGACCGCGGAGTCGGGCTGGCTGTGCAACGGACGGCGGTCCTCCGAGGATGAACGCGGCCAGGCCATGCGGCAACGGATCTATCAGCCGCCCGAGGAATTCGGCCGCCGGGAGCATTCGATCTTCCTCGACGTGGAACTGTGGAGCAAGCACGTCGTCGACGGGGTGGCGGTGACGCGCTGGTCGTGCCCGTTCCTGGCCGCGGTCTGGCATCTGCTGCGGCTGGGTATGCTGCGCTACCACGGTGCCGCCGTGGTGGATCCGCAACCATGGCGTCGCGAGGATCTCACGCCGCGCCGCTGGCACGACATTCCGCCGGTGGTGCGGCTCAATCCGTCCGCCGCGCCGTTCGCCGCCTACAAGACCTTGTCGATGCTGCCCAAGCGGTACATCGGGATCGAGCACGCGGTGCGGCTGGTGCTCGACCATCTCGATCTCGACGACGACGTGGTCGAACAGACCATCGCCCGTGGCGGCGACGAGGTGCCACCGGTGCCGGTGCCGCGCGCGGTGAGCGAGCGGCTCTCGCACCTGCTGCTCGACGGAGCCTGATATGGCCTCGACCACGCCTTTGGTCGTGCTCGGTGAAGTACGCACCTGCCTGCTTCCGTCGGCGACCGCGCTGACCGGACCCGAGGCCTGCGATCTGCTGGCGCTCATGCCGGGCTGCACGGTGCGATGGCGGGAGCGGCCGGGCACGCTGGCGGTGTCGCCGACCACCGCGGTCGGCGTCGATTGCGATCTGGCCGTGGGCGAGCAGACCGCCCACATCGTCGGGACCGTGGCGACCAGCGCGGTCCTGTCCGGCGGCCGCGTGCTGCAGTCCAGTGCGCGCACCCAGGTGGTCCGCGCGGCCAACCGGCGCAGGCAGACGTGGTCGCACTACCTCAGCCGCAAGGGCGTGACCGAGGTCATCAGCCGCCTGCCCGAAAGAAGCGGCAGCTCCGAGGCTTTGGCCGAGGGCTATCTCACCGGTCCGGTCGGCGCCGAGACGCTGGACCTGGCCTCCATCAGCGAGCGGCTGCTGGCTCGCCTGCGCGCCGACACCAGGCTGGACCAGAAGCCGCCGGTGCGGACAGGCGCCACCCGGTTGCGCTGGGTTGCCTGGATCGGGGGTGGCGCGGGCCCCACCGCCAAGCTGCACCTGGACGACGCCACCGTGCGCACCGTCCGGATGCGGGTACGCAACGAGGCCGATCTGCATGAGGCGCAGCGGTTCTGCGAGGACCTGGCCGCGCACGACTGGCTGCTGACCGTCGTCACCGACGCGCTTGCCGAAGCCGACCGCTTCCCCTCGCACAGTCGCGAACGCACCGACATCCTCGCCCCCGTGCTGGAGGATCTCACCGGACTGTGGATGCCGGGAGCGCACACTCCGGCATCGATGCGGACGTTGTGGCAGAAGTTGCAGACGGATCCCGGGTTGTCCCGCCAGTGGAACGCCCTCGTCGCACGGTTGCAGAACCGCATCGCCATCGCGACGCTGGACGCGCTGCGGCACAAGGCTTTCGACGCCGAATGGTAGCGCCGCGTCGCGCTACATCCGGAACCACTTGCGCACCAGCAGCGCGAAGAACACCGACATCGAAACCGTGCCCATCCACGCTTCCACGGCGAACAACGGCCGGGCGATCGGGCGCAGATCCTCGGTGTCACCGGGGCCCAAGGGATTGATGAAGCTGGTCACGCAGGTATAGACGGTGGCGGCGGGCGAGGGATTGCCGTTCAGGGCCAAAGCGGCGACGGTGAACAGCACCAGCTGCACCGCAACCCAGCCGAGCAGCCAGAACGGCCGGTATCCGTAGCCGCACAGCACATACGACAGCTGTCCGGTCCACCGTCGCCGGCCCGGCGGCAGCGCGAGCGTGCGCGCCCGCGCCAAGCGCAGACCACAGCGGTCCTGGGCTTCGTCGTCCTCGTTCATCCGGTACAGCGCGGCGCCTCTGCGATAGGCGAGAGCGGCGTGACCGGGCAGACGCGCCGCGGAGAGCTGAGCGCCCAACTGCTCGTACACCTCGGCCAGCATGGTGTTCTGCCGACTGCTCAGCCGCAATGGGCCGCGGAATTCGAGTTCCGCGGCCAGCAGCGCCGCCGGGATCGCGCTCGGCACCCGCCAGCCGGCCTCGTCGGGTATCGGTTGCCGTGCGGCGGCGTACAGGTGCCGGAACACCAGGGAATCGGAGTGCCGCCGCGCGCTGGGCGGGTCGTAGTCGGCCAGAATAGCCTCGGCGTGCGCGGCGAACTGCTCCAGTTCGGTCTGCTCGGAGCGCTCACCCCGATCGAGTTCGGCGGTGTATTCGTCGGCGCGCCTTGTGATCCGAGTCGAGACGGATGCGACGAAGGGCGAGATCTCCCCCATGTCACGAGTCTAGCGGTCGGCCCTTCAGCCGGTATTCGAAAACGTCGCGGGGCTCGCCGGGGCCGAAATACCGGTCGTCGTGCTCGACGAACTCGAAGCCCGCTCGTTTGAACAGGTTGCTCGCGTGCTGATTGTCCGGCCGCACGGTCAGGTACACCACTTCGGCTCCCACTTGCCGGCACGTCTGCAGTGTGCGGCTCAGCAGGCCGCGCCCGTACCCTCCGCCCTGGTGCCTCTTGGCCACCGCGAAGGTGAACAGCAACGCCCGGCCCTTCTTCTCCAGGGTCAGCGCGTAACCGATCACCGTGCCGTCCACCTCCACGACCAGCCATTCGGATCCGTGCAGGTCGAACAGCTGGCGCAGCATCAGATACAGGTACGGCTCGGCGAACACCTCGGCCTCGATGGCCGCGATGTCTTCGAGATCGGCGAAGCAGGCCCGCCGGTATTCCGGCTGAGGCGCTTTGGCGATGTTCATCCGCTCCCTACTGCCAGGGCATAGGCCGTCCGATTCCAGCTTAAACGTCACTCACCGAGCGGGGTCAGTGTAGAACCAGCGGAATCGTTCCCCGGCGCAGCTCCGGCGGCGCGGCGATGGACTGCCGGTGCGGGCACTGTTCCTCGGCGTGCAGGGAGACCGAGGCGGTCGCAACGACGCCGCCGGACCGCTCGGCGATCAGCGACAGCGTGGCGAAGGAGCGGCCCCCGTGATGGCGGTGTACGCGGTGGCGGATCGGCTCGTCGACGCGGCCCTCGCGCGCGAGCACCGTGTGCAGGGACTTGATCGACTTGTCCGGGACGCCCGCGGTGGCCGCCCGGACGAATTGGCCGAGCAGCCGACCACCGAACACCCGGCTGTAGAGCAACCGCAGATTGCGGCCCTCGAAGCAGGCCTCGTCGCCGGAGGGCGTCACGGACAAGTCGAGGCAGGAGACGAGATCACTCCACAGATCGGGCATGCACCCCAGTGTAAGTTCAACTCTTCACTGAGAGAATAGAGTTCTCAGCCGCGAGCGAAACCGTGCGCGCAGAAGTTCCATACTTCGGATGCGGTAATCGGATGCTGAGTCTCGTCGTCGGACGCTTCCGCGGATTGCGCGGTGAACATGACGGTCTGCATGACCATGGTCGCCGTCCGGCGGGAATCGACCTCCGGGCGCAGTTGGCCCGCGTCCTTGGCCAGGTCCATCAGTTCGGTGAACAGCGCCAGTATCGGCGCGTGCGCGACCTTCACGTGATCGGGAAGCGAGATCAGCAGCTGCGGTGCGAAATCCGTGAACAGCGGGCGTTGTGCCGACGGATCCGGCCGGCACAGCTCGAACAGCAGCTCGACGGCCACCTGGAGTTTGTCCAGCGGGTCGGTGTGGCCGTCGGCGGCGGCGCGCAGTTGGTCGGACGTGCGGCTCAGGGCATCCTCGAAGAGGGCGAGCAGCAGTTCGTGTTTGCCGTCGAACTGCAGGTAGAAGCTGCGCAGGGACTGCCGTGAGCGGTCCACCACCTCCTGCACGGTGAAGTCCGTGCTGCCCTTCTCGGTGATGATCGCCTGGGCGGCGTCCAGGAACCGCTGCACGCGCTCCTCGGCGCGCAACTTCGCGGTGCGTAGGGAGCGCTCGACGGCGCGCTGCTTCCAGGCCGGTATCTCGCTCGGGCTGGTCACGGGCGCCTCGGTCCTCGGTCATGTGGAGAGAACATGAATGCACTGTAGCGGAGAACGGTGTGGCGTCGGGGTTCTCGGGCCGCCGTGTCCGCCCAGTTGAGAGACTACAATTTCCTATGACGAGAATGACATTCCGCACCAGTCACGCAACGGCGCGGGGAGGAGGCGGACCGCGGTGGTCCGTTCGGACCGCTCGGGCCGCCCTTCGGTGCGCCGTCGTCGCCGGGCACGAACTCGGCCGTTTCGGACTCGAGGAGCTCGATTCGTACATTCGCTTCCTGCACCGGCGCGGCCGCGAGGGAGGTGCGCTTCGCGCCCGCTACTTCCCGGCGGTCACGGGCTCGTCAACGCGCGGGACTCGGATCTCGAGTGTTCAGCTCTCACGCCTTCGAGCCGGGCGAGATCGTTGCGGTCGGCATGAATCGGCGGGAAGCGGGTCATACGCTGCTCCCACTCGCCGTCGCGTACTTCCATGCGCCAGGTCTTGTTCCAGCCGAATGGCATCATGTGCACCGCGAAGTCGTGATCGCGCAGGTGTTCGGCGATCTGGGCGAGCACGGTTCTGGCCGTCGTGGTGTCGCATTCGTGACCGGGCCGGGTCAGATGCGAGAAGCCATTGATGACGATCCAGGTAGTGTCGGTCTTGCGCGCGATACGGCGGATCGCCTTGGCTGCGGCGCGGGCGAACGTCGAGTCTCCGCGCTCGACACCGACGAGAAGAAGCAGGCACTCGCCGAATTCGTGCGTCACCCCGGGTATGTCGGGCTCGAGCGGCATCGCGGCGGAACTGGGAGTGGTTACGGCATAGTTGAGTGTTCGACAACGTTGACTCAATATGTTCACGCCGAGTCCTTACCTGGAAACCATCTGATAACCAGCCAACCGTCATCGCCCTTGATGGCCGGCTGCGGTGTGAACTATAAAGGCCGACCATCGCCCCGGCGCCTTCCCTCGGTTGGAGGGCTTGGGCCACCACTCGGACTGAGGAGCCTGCCGCGGTGTCGACCACATCGAACACTCAGATCTACACCGTGCGCGCCGACAAGGCCGCTGACGCCGAGATCCGCGCCCCGTCCCGACATCGCACAGGTCGCCGCTGACCGACCTGAAGCCGTCGATGAGCCCATGGAGTGTTACGAAATCGGGATGTTCTCGGGCACTCGCCCGTCGGCACTTGCTTCGACCTGCGGATCCCGGAGCCGCCCTCGCGGCGATCCGCCCGTCGGGCGAGGCTCGTACATCACACTCGGTTTTGGGCCGGAAGACCCGGTGTGAGAGTTTGAGTTTCGGATGGAACCGAATGACTGTCCGGTGCGTCCAACCATTCGAAACCATCCTGTGGGGGGGATGAGAGGGCATAGCAGTTGACGTACGACCCGTCCGCCACAACCACGTTCACCGTGGTTCCTGAAACCGTCTCCGATGCGGGGCGCTATGTGCAACAGACCGCGCAGGCCCTCATCAGCGGGTTGCGTTCGGCCAGTGCCGAAGTCGACGGGCTCATGTCGAGCTGGCGCGGCGCGGCGGCCAGCGCATACGCGGGCGCGTGGGACGAGACCCATGGTGCCGCACTCGAGGTATTCGAAGCGCTGGCCGACATGGCCGACTTGCTGGGCGTGGTGGTCGACCGCAGCGCGGCCGCCGATACGGAGGCCGCGAACCAGTACAGCTCGTTGAGCTTGCCCCCGATCTGACCGCGATCCAACCGAAACCGCTGGGAGAACCCGTGACCGAGTATCGCGTCGATCTCGCGCACCTGGAATCCGTAACCGCCCGAATAGAGGGCCTGAACGGATTTGTGGCCGATTCCCTGGTCGAGATAGACGAACGCATAGCCGCTCTGAAAGGAACATGGAACGGTGAAGCCGCCGAAGCTCACGCCCTGGCTCACGCCGAGTGGACCACTGCCGCTGCGAAGATCCGTGACGGGCTCGCGAGGATGAAGTCCGCCGCCGCCTCCGCTCGCAAAGAGTACGAAGCTGCCGTGGCGGCCAATCTGGCCGTCCTCGGGCGTGGCGGTAGCGGTGGTGACGGGATCCCGCGGTGACCGTGCTCGACGTGTCGGTGCCGGTCTACTACGACACCGCGCAGAAATTAGCCGATGCCGCGTCGCGATTCTGGATGTCCATCGATGACGAGTGGCCGAACATGGCCATGGCTACGAATATGGCGGGCTCGTATTCGGATGCGAAGAAGTGGGGCGAGTCCTACGACAATCGGGCCGCTGCCATTCTGAGCATGGTATCGAAAATCGCTACCGCCGCGCACGACTACGCCACGATATTGCAGACCATCGGCTACAACCACGAGTTGGCCGAACACAAAGCAACCATCGGTGAGACAGCGCCGCCACCCGCCCAGCCCGCGCCGTTCCTGCCTCCGGTGGTGGTGTGCCGGATCCCGTTGCCCTCGGCCGGCGGTCCCGGAAACGGGTTGGTCGATGAGGGAATCGGGCTTGCCGAGATGATCGGCATCATCGTGCCGGACGGCAACGCCACGACCATCTCCAACGCGGGCGATACGTGGGCGCGGACCGCCGCGGCCGAAGCGGTGGCATCGTTCCCGGCCGCGCTCGAAGCCGCGGCGGTTGCGTTCGATTCGCTCACCGCACCCGAAGTGGCGTTCATCGATGAAGACCTGCGCACGGTCAAGGCTTCCGCCGAATCGGTGATCGCCGCGATGAACGATCTGGCGCAATCCTGCCGCGACCACCGTTTCGCGCTGGATGAGTTACGCGCCAACCTCAAAACCCAACTCGAGGCGATTCGGGATGCGCTGCTGACCGAGCTGGCCATCAACGCGGCCATCTCGATTGCCTCGAGCTGGATCACCTTCGGCGTCTCCGCGGCTGTCGGTGTGGCCGGCGCCGCTGCGATCTGTGCGCGGTATGCCCGGCCGATCCGGCTCATGATCGAGCAATGGCAGACCGAACGCAGGATCGCGGCCGGGGTGAAGCTGGACGAGGATATCGCTCGGCACGTGCGGGACCTGGAAGCTCTGCCGGGCGGGCGCCTGCCGGTCAAACCCGATCCGGTCGGGCCGCCGAAAAAGGACCCGATCGAACTACCCAAGATCGAACACCCCGAAGGCATCCCGAAACCGGATCTGCCGCGGGCTGATATCGACACGATCGGCCGCTATACCGGAGACAGCGCACCACTGAACAACGCCATCCGATCCGGCGAGCCGCTGACCCCCGCACAGATAGCCGAGCGCGACGCGATGAACGCCGCATTGGACAAATGTCCCGCTTACGAGGGACAAGTTACCCGGCGAGTCGATCTCACACCAGAGCAGCTGGCACGGTACGAGCCGGGCTCCACGGTTGTCGAAACGCCGTTCACGTCCAGATGCAGATCTGGTCGGTAGACGGCCGCTACATCGGCCATTATTCCAGCGTTCCAGAAGAGCTGGAAGTCGTGTTCAAAACCGACACTCCGTTCCGCGTGGTCGACAAATTTCCTGGACCAGATGGTCGTACCGTCATTCAAATGCGAGAATTGCCCAAATAGAGAGGATCCTGGCAATGCCCGAAAGAATCGGAGGAAAGATTTTTTACGCACCGGGTGAATACCCTGGCGACGACGATATCTCTCCCGAAGAGCTGGAGAAGATCAAAGCGGGATTCGCGGCATGGAACGCCCGTCGCGACGCCGTGCCACCCGAGAAGCGCAAGCATCTGCGCGACCGGTTCGGCGACGAGGACAAACTGGGCACTGACGAGGAAGCCGCATACCTGGCCGAAGTGGAGGAGCGGAAGAAGCGCGGCGAGTACTGGGGGTGATCCCGCGAACCCGGTTCGGGGCGTAGACGCGTCGGGTCGCTGGCCTGTTTATAGGCCGACGGCCCGGCGCCGCCTCCACATCTGTACCAAATGCGGTCACGTCGTCTACACGCCGCCCGCCAACCCGGACCGCGAGCCCCCGACGACATGGTCGACGTGAACCGGATCAGTTGGCCGGATGGAGTCCTACCCGAAGACTTCTTCGTGCCACCAGCGATCGGGGTCGCTGAACCAGGGGCTGACCCGGCCCGCGCCGAGGGTGCGTAATTGCCTCAGGTCGACGTTGTATCTCCGGTACATCGCGACGATTTCCCACAACCCGCCTTCAAAGTTTCAGCGACGCGTTGAAGAACGAAACCTGCCGACGCTACAACTTCGAGCTGCTGCGCCTGCCCACGACCGGGAGCGGCGAAGCCGCCGAGGTCAGCAGGTTCCTCGACCGGCTGTCTTGAAACGCGAACGCGGCCCGCGCGTGGTCACGTTCAACAGCCGGTTCACCCGTGCCCGCATAGCGGCGGTGGACTTCGCCGCCGTCCGCGTGATCACCGTTTTCATCGCTGCGTCGGGGTCTGGTCCCGGCAGGGCGACGCTTCGCGCAGCATAGGTGCGTCGCCGCGCCGACGGTACATCCGGAGTCGTGTGCGCCCTGGCGGCGCTTCGGAGACTGCTCGTCTTGCTCGAACCGATTCCACTCCGCCAGGCGTTGCGTGATCGGGACAGAAAGCTCTCATCCTGCGATTTTTCGAATCGCCGCCAGCGCGTCGTTGATCTCGTCTTCGAAAAAGCCCGCTCGGTAGCGCTTCCCGGCTGCCCAGAAACTCAAAAGGTGAGATCCAATAATCGAGGCCACACGTCGGCGATGGACGTCGGCAGGTGCCGCACGAAGTCACCGGTCGAGTCGGCCGTCTCGTCGCCCTCGCCCTCGGAGGCGATCACTACCACTCGCGTATCCGGGTCCAGTTGGCGGGGCACGGAACGGACGAGTCGCCGCAGGCAGTCCTGGCCCCCGGCATCCCAGCCCAAGGGAATGAGGAGGTGAGGTCGTCCTCTGCTGGGCGTGTGCAGGTTGCATCGTCACACCGATTCCGTGAAGTCGCGGACCAGCAGGGCGGAACGGGATCGCGGTGACGATGCTCACCGAGAAGGTGAGCGACCGCGCAGTACTGTGAATCGGTCACCTGCGATGCGGGTGTCCGGCTGGACGAGAGAACTGACTACCCATGAGCGACGAGCGACAAATCCTCATACCCGGCGAAACCTGCTGGCAGATCGCACGGGCCGACCGGCTGGCATGCATTGTCGACGCGGCGGACTATTTCCGCTATGCCAAGTCCGCCATGTTGCAGGCCCGTAAACGCATTGTGCTGATCGGCTGGGACTTCGATACCCGGATCAAGTTCGAGCCGCAGGAGAAGACTCTCGAAGGGCCGAATCGGCTGGGTAAATTCCTGTCCTGGCTGCCGAAACAACGACCGGATCTCGACATCTACCTGCTGAAGTGGAATGTCGGCGCGTTCGCGGCGATCGGCCGGGGGATGACACCGATCTTCGTTGTCAATTGGATGACCGATCGGCGGTTGCACTTGGAAATCGATGGCGCGCACCCGATCGGTTCAGCGCACCATCAGAAAATCGTGGTGATCGACGACGCGCTCGCCTTCTGCGGTGGTATCGACATGACCGTCGATCGCTGGGACACCAGCGACCATCGGGACGACAACCACTACCGCACCGAGCCGAACGGCAACCGGTACGGACCATGGCACGACGCGACCACCGCCGTCGACGGCGACGCGGCGAAGGCGATCGGCGAATTGGCCCGGGCCCGGTGGAAGGCTGCGACGGGACAGCAGTTGGCCGCGGTCGACGAGATCGCCGGTGACACGCCGTGGCCGGAGGGGTTGGAGCCGACGATGCGGTCTGTGGATGTTGGTATCGTGCGGACCTTCCCAGAGCTCGCCGACCGCGCCGAAGTCAGGGAGGTCGAGGCGCTGTATCTGGCGGCGATCGCGGGCGCCACGCGGTCGTTGTACATCGAGAGCCAGTACCTGGCCTCGCGCACTCTCGCCGAGGCGATCGCCGCGCGGCTACGTGAGCCGAATGGTCCGGAGGTCGTGCTGGTACTGCCGCGTCACGCCGATGGCTGGCTCGAGCGACAGGCGATGGATGGGGCTCGCCGCCGCTTACTCCATCTGTTATGGAAGGCCGATACCGAAAACCGGTTCGGTGTCTACTACCCCGTCACCGAGGCGGGCGCGCCGATCTACGTCCACGCCAAGGTGCTGGTGGTGGACGATCGGCTGCTGCGGGTGGGATCGTCGAACCTCAACAACCGCTCGATGGGCTTCGACACCGAATGCGACCTGGCCGTCGAGGTCACCCCCGCCACCGAGGAAGGTGACCTGCTGCGGGACACCATTCTCGGTATCCGGCGCCAGCTGATCTGCGAACATCTCGATGCCGAACCCGCGAAGTTCGACGCCACACTCGCCGAGACGTCGTCGCTGCTGCGCACGGTCGAGGCCCTGCGCGGCAGCGGCCGGACCCTGGTGCGGTTCGAGGCGGAGACCGTCGAGGACGAAGACAGCCCGCTGGCGGACAACGGATTGATGGATCCCGAACGCACGCCACCGCGCCTGCGGGACAACCCGTTGCTGATCCGGGGTATCCGCAGGCTGAAGACAGCGGTGGGGGTGCGCTGACGTACACGGCACGCCGCACAGCTGCGTCCGCGGATCACAGCGACCAACCGCTGAACGTCGTTCCAGATGCGGTGACGGCGGTCGGCCGATCATATTTTGAACGCACGGTAATTCCGATTCCGGGTGATCGGGGGAGTGTGGACGCGATCTCGGCTGCACCGATCATTTTCGGGTGAATCTGTCGTCAATACCGTTGGGTATACCGACAGACAGGAGTCCAGGCATGACGAGACCGTGTATGACCTCGGTACGGGCGAACGGTGTGGATCTGGGCATCGAGAGCTTCGGTCGCGAGGACGATCCGCTGGTCCTGCTTGTCGGCGGCACGACGATGTTGTCCTGGCCCGACGTGCTGTGCGAGCGGCTCGCCTCGGGCGGGCGGCGCGTGGTCCGCTACGACCTGCGTGACTCCGGCGCGTCGACGACCCTCGACCCGGAGAATCCGGCATACGACCTGCGGGATCTCGCGGCCGACGCGGCCGCGCTGGCCGGTGTGCTCGGTGCCGGGACCGCCCATCTCGGTGGTGTCGGCGTCGGTGGGATGGTCGCTCAGGTCGCCGCGTTGGACCACCCGGACGTGTTCTGCGCACTGACTCTCGTCGGCACCCGGCCGGTGGCGCCGGGCCCGGTCGACGAGGACCTGCCCGACCACGACCGCGCGGTCATGGGCGCGCTGTTCTCCCGCCCACGGCCGGACTGGACCGACCGAGATGCTGTCGCGGCGTTCGCCGCCGAGGGCGCCGCGCTGATGGGCAACGATCCGCAGCAGGCGCTGGAGACGGCGGCCCGAATCTGGGATCGGACACCCTCGAGCGATCCCGCGGTGCACCAGGCGAACCAGCTCGGGATGGTGTTCTCCCGGATCGACTGCGCCCCGCGCTGGCGGGAGCGGCTCGGGGAACTCGACGTGCCCACGCTCGTGGTGCACGGTCGCGCAGACCCGTTCTTCCCGGTCGGCAACGGTGAGGTCCTCGCCGCCGAAATCCCGGGGGCGCGACTGCACGTCCTCGACGACATGGGTACCGCTCTGCGCCCAGCGGCGGCCGACCAGGTCGCTGCCGCCATGCTCGCCCTGTAACCGCCCGGCCGGGAGGCATCCTGAGCCAGCGGCACGCACCATAATGCCGCTGATCGCGCTGACCGAACCGGCCCGGCGCGGCACCTCGGAAGATCGACGAGCAGTAGTGCGCGTCCGACGCCGGCCGATCGCACCATCATGCCGAGTACAGGGCGTCCGCAGGAGCGTGTACACGACCTCCACTGCACCGATGAATTTCGGGTGGCTCCTCGTCGAATGGAGTGTCGAACTCGAGGCGTCGCCTGGTGATGCCGAGCAGAACAGGATGCGTACATGTGGGGCCCGGCCTGCGCTCCGACGCGAGCGTAACGCCGAGTAGCTCACCTATCCCGTCGGTGCGTGCCATCGCGTCGACAACTGGCATCCCACCGCGAACTCTTCGGCGTCGCGCAGCGCTCTGCCTGCGATGAGGTCCAGTTCGAGCGGGTGGTCGCCGTATCCGGTTGTCGCCGTGATCATCTGGCTGGCGGTGGACGGGATCGCCGACTTGTCGCCGGTCACTGTCCAGCGGTTCACGGCAGGCACGTGGATGAGCCAGTGTGGGCCGCAGCAGTGCACTGTGACGCGGTAGTGGCGCACGGTCACGGCCTTCGCCCGCGGACGGCCTGGTGGCGGGTCACTCGGTCCATGACAGGGCTTCGGTGACGGTCACCGGAGGCGGGGGAGGGGTCGGCACCCCGCCTCCGGGACGTTCGGGTGTGTCGGCCCAATGCCGCAGCGCATCGGCGTAGCGCTCGAGCACGGGCAGCGGCACGCCCTTGTAGGGGGCGCGAGCCCGTGGGAACGGGACGCGTTGCGGTAGTGCGTTGGTCATGTGTCCTCCCACTGTCCGAGTGGCGGCGAACGGGGAGTCACGCCGCGCCGATCTCGCGGTCAGTGGAGCACCGGATGCGGGTCGTATGGATATTCCCGCGCAAATTCGCGACAGAAAGTGGCGAAAGCCCTGGACACCTTCCAGCGACTCTGCACAATAGCCTCCGGTGGGGCGAAAGACCGCCTTCCACAATGACTTTCGGAACATTCCAGTCAGTGGGTGTGAATATTCCACGGAAGGGAGCAAACAGCATGGGGGAGAGCGATGCGGGCGCCGGTATTCGGCAGCTCAAAGCCGACATTCGCGGGACGGGAGGCGTTCCACACCGCAGCCTCGGCCGCTGCCTGCGCGGCATGAGGCAGGAGGCGGGATTGTCCATCGAAGTGGCGGCGCGGGCCATCGGGCGCGGGGCGGGGACGCTGCACCGTTTGGAAACCGGTGCGCCGAACGTGGTCGTCCGGGAGGAAGATCTGCGGCGGCTGTGCAGGCTGTATCAGCGGGTGGACATGCTGCCGGTGTTGAAATCGCTCGCTGCACAGGGGAGGACGCCGTCGTGGTTGGACGAGTTTCCCGATCAAGTGAATCCGACATTCAACGCCTACATCCAGATGGAGGCGGCGGCCTCCCATCTCACGAGCTACCGTACTGATCTGCTGCCCGGCATCTTTCAGATCCCCGAGTACGCGCGTGCGCTCGACCGGGTGTACTTCCCGATGGATACCGCCGAGGAGATCGAGCGGAGGGTGAGGGTTCGTCGCAACCGGCAAGGGTTGATCACCCGCGATATCGCCCCGCTGAACGCGATGCTGTTGCTGGACCAAGCAATGACCAGGCGAGTGGTCGGCAGCCCTCGCGTCATGTCGGTGCAGTTGCGGCACCTGGCGGACCTGCCGCCGAATGTTCGCGTGCAGGTGCTTCCATTCGGGGCAGGATATCCGCTGGGGACTTCCACCGGACCGTTCACGATTCTGGACTTTGCGGCAGATAACGACGGGCGGGTGCTGGAGCCATCGGTGGTCTACGTCCAGAGCTACACCGGTGATATCTATCTGGAGCGACCAGGCACTGTTCGCCGCTATCGGGCTGCAATCGAGGTCATGCAGCGGGTAGCGTTGGACGTGCCGAGTAGCAAACGCCTGTTGCGGCGGGCAGCGAAGGAGTTCGACTGTGTCCGTTGATCTATCCGGAGCGCGCTGGTTCAAGAGCACTCGTAGTTCCGCCGGTAGTGACTGCGTCGAGATCGCGCATCTGCACGGCGGGCGCGTGGGGGTTCGTGACTCGAAGAATCCTCACGGTGGGGCGTTGGTGTTCACGCCCTCGGAGTGGGATGCGTTTCTGTCGGTCGCGCGGGACGGCGAGTTCGACCGATCTTGAGCTCCGCCTGCTCGATCGCCGGTGTTCATCGAGGACCGCAGTAGGTACGCTTCTGCGGCCAGCAATAAGGGGTCCACCCGCCCAGGCCGCACTACGACGCCTCATCGCTACCCATCGCTGATCGTGCGCGTGCCCCAACGCTCAGGAGACGGTGACGACCTGCGCAGGGTTCGAAAAGCTACTATCTATCGCTTGTCTCGCCGCTGTGATATCAGTGATGCGCTCGAGCTTCGGCTCGTAATCCCTTCGGGGTCGATGCTGTATCTGCGGTACATGCTGTGCGGCGTAACGACTAGAGGTTGATCACGGATAAGACGTGCAGCCGGGCCGGTGTTCTCGAACTCTCGGTACCGAGGCCCGGCAGCCGGGCATCCGGGCATGTCGATCAGTGTGCAGACTCAGAGGGGAAAGTTCATGCGCTCAGTCACCAAATTGGCCACGACCGCCGCTGCCGCCGTAGTGGCCTGCGCCCCGGCGGTCGTCTTCGCCGGTACCGCCTCGGCCGAGGCCGTCAACCTCCCGGTCCTCTATACCACGGCGACGGAAGCGGGTCTGTGCTACGGCACGATTCGCGGGAACGTGGACCAGGACTCCTCCCAGGGACTTCACCTCACCAGCGCCTTCGAGGGCATCGGCACCTGCGCGACCACCGCCTACGTCTCCTGGCACAACATCGACACCGGCGCGCGGGGGAACACCACGATCAAGCTGGTCGGCTCCTGGTACAACTCCGCCACCATCCCCTCCGGCCCCGGCCACGTCGAGTTGTCCGTCACCACAAAGGAAATCTTCCACTCGCCCGATTCGGTTCAGGTGCAGTACGTCATTCCCGGGTAGTGAAGCCGGGCATCACGGCCGCGGCAAGTCGCCTTGGCGGTCCCGAGTGCGGCGGGTAACTTGCAGCAAATGGATGCTGGCGTAGCCTACTTCCCGACCCACGACGGCCTCGGGCCCGCGGAGCTCGCTCGAACCGTCGAGGAGCGCGGCCATCGGTGGCTGATGTGGGCCGAGCATACGCACATCCCGGCGGCGCGGGACACGCCATGGAACGGCGAGAAGGGCGCGCCGCCGCTGCCGCGAAAATACGCGCACACTTACGACCCCTTCGTGGCGAGTGCCTACGCGTTGGGCGCGACGAAAGCGCTGCGGGTCGGGACCGGTATCGCGCTCGTAGCCCAGCGTGACCCGATCATCACCGCCAAAGAGGTCGCGTCGCTCGACCAGCTGTCCGGCGGCCGGTTCGACTTCGGCATCGGCGCAGGCTGGAACCGCGAGGAGATGGCGAATCACGGCACCGATCCGCGGACCCGGATGCGGCGCATGGGCGAGTACGTCCGGGCCATGCAGGCGATCTGGACGCAGCACGAGGCCTCGTTCCACGGCGAGTACATCTCGTTCGACCGGATCTGGAGTGATCCCAAGCCGATCCAGCGGCCGCACCCGCCGATCCTCGTCGGCGGCAATGGCCCGACGGTGCTGGATCGCGTGCTCGAGTACGGCGACGCATGGATGCCCAATCACGGCCCCGGGATCATCGAGCGGATCACCGAGTTGCGGACGCGGGCCGATCGCCCGATCGACGTCGTTGTGATGGGCGCACCCGCCGATGACCTCCAGGTTCTCGAAGCCTACGAGCAAGCGGGAGTCGACCGCGTGCTGTTCTGGTTGCCATCGGCCCACCGCAGCGTCATCGAGCGCGAGCTCGATCGGGTCGAGGCGACGATGGCCGAGCTGCACGACCGCCCGGTGTGAAGCGCGACCGGCCGTATCGTGTCCCAGCCGTGACGTCGAAATTTCCATATCAGAGCCGAATCAGCGATTTGCCCGCCGGGCGCCGGATCGATCCCAGCGAACTGGGCCAAGAGGTGGTCCAGCAGCATGCCTACCGGTGCGACCAATGCGGCTGCATGATGTTCTTCGCAGACGGTTTCCTGCCGCACCCGCTGCCGGGACGCACGGCCGGTCGGGGCTGAGCACGGCACCACAGCCGGTCCGGAAGCGGAGCGACGGCTTCGCGTTGACTACGCTGACGCGGTGTTCCAATCCGTGCCACTGACGAGACTTCTCGATGACGCGGGCTTGCTGTCGCTCGAGCACCGCATGCACCTCGAGGAGGTGCTCGGCGCACACGTGTTGGAGGCCGACCTGGACGGACGTCGGCTCGAATTCCTCGGCGACGAAGGCTCCTTCGTGTGCACCGATGTTCACCTGCTCGGAACGGCGGATGCCGACACGTGGTTGTGGGGATGGGTCAACCCGTGGGGCTACCCGCCGTCGCTGCTGCGCGCGGCGGAGACGGTGCGCGAGTTCGGGTCCCGCTACCGCGTCGCCGAATTGTGTTCGGCCGAACTGCCCGTGGCCGTCGGGGGCGCGGCGCCGGAGCCTTATCAGGTGGCCGGTTTGATGGCGGATGCCGCGAAGATCGTCTGTGGGCGCTGGCACTCCTACTGCGGTGTCATCGATGGCGCCTGCGTGGCGTTCCTCGTCGACCACCCGGCCTTCGAATTGCCCGCGCCCACCCCCTCCAGCCTGGCTCGCGTGCTGGCGCACGGCTTCGGTGCACTGCCACTGACGGATCACCGGCGTGCCGTGTACAGCTACCTCACCCGGCGGGGACTGAACACCGAATTCCTCGACGACTACCGGTTGCTGGAATTCGGCGACGACGGTCTCGCCGGCGAGGTCGAGTTCGACGCTTCGGGCCGGATCGCGAACCTCGATATCCGGATCGTCATGGACGGGATCGACGCGCCCTGCGAATCGCAGCCCCAACCGGCGTGATCCGCCCGGTCAGCTCGGCGGGAACTGTTGCTCGAACCAGCCGAGGATCTCGGGGACGGCCACCCGGGCCGTTCCGGCGTGGTCCACGTCGCCCAGGTCCCGCAGCGTGGCGTTGCCGCTGCCGAGAGCTTGCAGGCAGTGCTCGGCATTCGGATACGGCACGGCGCGGTCGCCGCGGGCAGCGTAGAGGTGGACGGGCACCCGCGGCGTCCAGTCGCAGGTGCCGTCGCTATCCGCGATAGCCGACGCGGTGGCGCCGGTCGGCTCGGCGGCGGACTGGATGAACCCGGGGGCCAGCAATTGTCCGGGGGTGGGCGCCAGCGAGGTCACGACGGTGATCTCGGTGTGGAAGCCGTCGAAGAGTTCTTCGACTTTGTCGGCGTAGGGCTGCTGAAAGGCGTCGGTCGGATCGTCGTAGAGGTGGTGGATCCGGTTCATGGAAGTGATCCAGTAGGAGAGGAAGAGCACCGCCGCGCCCGGTAGGACCCGCCCGTCCAAAGCGGCGGGCGCCTGGACGTGCCGTAAGTCGTAGGGTCCGCTGATCGGGGCCAAGGCGGCGACCCCGAAGCCCGGGATCGCACCGGCGGCCAGTGCCTTGCCGAGCGCCATCGCGGCGTGGCCGCCCTGGGAGAAGCCGGTCACGAGCACGTCCGGATCGAGCTCTCGGCGCTGTTGGGCCACGAGGGAAGCGGTAGCGCGCAACAGGTCGGCCGAAGCGCTGACCTCCGAGGGCGCATGGGTGTAGGGATGCGTCCCCGGACCGTTCCCGAGGCCCAAGTAGTCCGGTGCGGTCGCCGCGTAGCCCGCGGCGGCGAAGGCCACCGTACGCAGCCGATCGGGGAGGTTGCGGGTGTCGACCGACGGCGCGTCGCTCTTCAGCGTCATGGTTCCGTGCTCGTAACTGACCGCCCGTAGCCGCCGGGAGTCCGTGCGCGGCAGCGCCACCAGCCCGCTGGCGGTGGTCGGGTCGCCGTGCGGGGTGATCGTCCGGTACTCGATGCGGAAGGCGTCGACGCCGTTGCGGACCGGAGTGGAGATTCCGCCGTTGGTCAACAGCGCGGCGGTCTGCTCGGGCGGCAGACTCAGCAGGGGCGTCGTGGTAACGATTTCACCGCGGGCGGGCGGCCGTTCGTGTTCGGTGTTCCCGCATCCGGCGGCTCCCAACAGAACGACCACCGCGACCAGGCAGCGCCTCAGACGGTACATCCGTCGGTCCTCTCGATGGTCATCGGCTCCGTTCCATCATCGCGCGTGCGCCTACGGGTCGTCGGGGCGGTGCGGCCGGGCCGCCGGGATGGGAGGGTGGTTTCGGGTCTCGTGTAAGGCTCGGAGTTCGCGGCGAGCGGAGGGAAGCCGCTCCGATTGTCCGCATCCCGCGGGTCCGGCGCTTGGTCGTAGCTGATCCGACAAGTGGTCGCTGTCGCGGCCACGGAGCGGCGCGAACCCGACGGCGGAACTCGGCAAGGCGCTCGTCTCGGTCGTGCACGCGTTCCTGGCGGTCGGATACGCGGCCGCGGGCGTGCTCAGGGCGTGAACGCTATGTGGCCATTCATTCTTTCCGACAGATCCGGATCACCAGGGCAAACGAGTCTTTAGTTAGTGGTTGTTCATGTCGTGTGATAGAACTCACTGGCGAAACGAAGGGGACTTTTCGACATGGAACCAACAGCAAGGCAACGCGCGGCGATGAACGTCATCTGCGACACGTTCAACCCCGGCGACGGGTTGACGCTGCCGTCGGCGAGCGCGCTCGGAGCCGTTGACACCGTCTTCCAACTGCTGGGGCGCAATCCGCGCGAGGCGGAGAAGAAGCAACTGGCCACGCTGCTGAACCTGTGGGATTCCCGGCTGACCGGCCTGCTCACCGGCAGCGGTCTCCGGCGCTTCTCCCGCCTGTCGCAGGAGGAACGGGAACGGGCACTGCTGCGGCTGGCCGATTCGCGCTTCGAATCCGTGCGGGTGATCTTCGGGGCGCTCAAACAAGCGTCGCTGCTGTCCTACAACATCACTCCCGGCCCGGCGGGAGTCAATCCGCTGTGGAAAGAGATCGGGTATCCGGCCCCGGCCGGTCCGCTGACCACGGCGCCCGCGCCCGTGTTGACACCGCTGCGCTGCACCGAAACGACCGAATTCGACTGTGATGTAGTGATCGTCGGTTCCGGCGCCGGAGGTGGGGTGGCCGCCGCGGTACTGGCCGAAGCGGGCCTGGACGTCGTGGTGCTGGAACGCGGAAACTACTACGACGACCGCGATTTCGGCACGGGCGAGCTGGACGGGTTACAACACCTGTACGCACCGGGGCCGCCGGGCACCGCCGACGGTCAGATCACCCTCGTCGCGGGCACGTGCCTGGGGGGTGGGACGGTCGTCAACTGGAGTACGTCTTTGGCTACGCCGGAGGATGTTCGGGCGGAGTGGGCCGCGCTGGGCGCCGCCCAGTTCGCCGAGGACGAATTCGGCGACGCGCTCGACGTGGTGCGGCGGCGGCTCGGTGTCACCGATCGGCGGTCGGTGCTGTCGGCTCGCGACGGCGTTCTCGAGCGCGGCGCCCGCGCGCTGGGCTGGGAGGTGGACACGTTGCCGCGCAACGTGACCGATGCCTGCGATGCCGGTGTGGAGTGCGGCCGATGCGGTTACGGCTGCCGCTTGGGCGCCAAGCAGTCGGTGACCAAGACCTGGCTCGCCGATGCGGCGGATCGGGGCGCGCGACTGGTCGTGGACGCCGACGTGCGGCGGATCAGTGTGCGAAATGGTCGCGCGGAAGGCGTTTCGGCGATCACTTCCGACGGCGTGGCGATCGAGGTGCGCGCTCGTGCGGTGGTGGTGGCGGCCGGTGCGATCCAGACTCCGGCGTTGCTGCGGCGCTCCGGGCTGCGCAACCAGAACATCGGCCGCCATCTGCGCCTGCACCCGGCGGCCGCGGTGTTCGGGGTGTTCGAGGAAGAGATCCGGCCGTGGGAGGGCGGCTTGCAGACCCGGATCTGCCGCGAACACAGCGACTTGGACGGCAACGGCTACGGCGTGATCTACGAAACCGGCCCGATCCACCCCGGTCTCGCCACCGGGTTCATGAGCTGGCGCGGCGCCGAGAACCATCGGACCACCATGCTCGATTTCGCGCGTTCGAACGCGATCGGCATCATCACACGCGACCGCGATTCGGGCACGGTGTCCGTCGACCGCGGCGGTGAGCCGATCGTGAACTACCGGTTGTCGGACTACGATGCCGCCCATTTGCACACCGGGTTCGAGGGGGCGGCGAGCATTCTGGAAGCAGCGGGTGCGCAGCGCATCTTCTCCGGGCACCAAGCGGGCGTCTCCTACGAACCGGGCCGCCGCGGCTCGCACGCCGATTTCGCCGCCGCGTGCCGGGCGGCCGGGTACGGACCGGGGCAATGCTCCCTGGGCGCACTGCACATCATGGGTTCGGCGCGGATGGGCGGCTCAGCGGAAACCTCGGCCACCAACCCGGACGGCGCCACGTGGGAGGTTGCGAACATCGTCGTCGCCGACGCCTCCAGCTTCCCCACCGCGTCGGGCGTCAACCCCATGGTCTCGATCGAGGCGATCGCCTACATGAACGCGAAAAGGCTTGTCGCGCGGTTGAGCTGAATACCGGCCGGGCCGGGTCAGAGCGCGCGGATGCCGTCGAGCACCGCGCGCAGGAGGCCGAGATCCGATTCCGACCCGGCCGTGGGCTCCGCCGACCGGTAGATCAGCCTGCCGTCGTCGAGCAGGTCGCCGATGAGGACCTTCGTCATCGTCAGCGGCAGGTTCAGTCGCGCGGACACCTCCGCTACCGACTGCGGGGTGCGGCAAAGCTGCACGATGGCGTCATATTCCGGTTCGGTGCGCCGCAGTGCGGTGCCCGGCGCGCCATCGACCACCAGGGTGACCAAGTTGAGTTCCCGGCGCACGGCACGACCCCGGCCGCGGGTGATGGCGAAGAGCCGGACCATCGGACCGGCGTCTTCCTCGTACCAGGGATCGTGCTGATAACTCATGGCTGTGTCGAAGCGGGCGGGTGCGGGCGCGTGTCGACCGACAGATGTGTTCCGACTCGCTGCACCGTCTGATTCATTTCGTAGGCCACCATACCCATATCGGCGGTCTCGGACGCCAGCAGTGCCAGGCAGGCGTTGGTTCCGGCCGTGGTGACGAACAGCACGGCGTGGTCGAGTTCCACCACGGTCTGGCAGACGCCGCCGGCGTCGAAATGGTGGCCGACGCTGCGGGATAGGCTGTGCAGTGCCGATGCCATCGCGCAGAACCGCTCGGCGTCGGCCTTGTCCAGTTGGGCCGAATGGCCGATCAGCAGCCCGTCGGAAGACAGCAGCACCGCGGATTTCGCTCCGACCAATCCGGTGACCAGCTCGTCGAGCAGCCAACCGAGGCCGGTTCCCTGGGAAGTAGTCATCGTCGCCTTCTGCGGAGGGGGGATTGCGGACTAATCGAAGTCGGGACGCTTCCGGCGTCCCTGGCGGGTGCCGTTCTCGATGGCACTCATCAGATTGCGTGCTTCATCGGCGGTCCGCTGTCGGATCGGGGCGGCGGGCGCCGTCTGCTCCTGCTCCTTGGGAGATTGACGGCGGCGGCGTGGGAGCGGCGGCCTGGCGTCCGCGGGCGGACCGGGATGTGGTGTGGCGGCGGTGTCGAAGCCACGGTCGTCGCTGTGCGGGATCGGTGCCTGGGCCTGTTGCTCGGAGGCGGGGGTGAACCATGCCGATCGGCCCGGTGCAGGCGCCGGCCGGGGCGGGAGGTCGTCCGGCGCCGTCGGCCGCACGGGCTCGATGGAGTCGCCGTCACTCTGCTCGCGCGGCGACGTATCCGACCGCAGGAGTGCGCTCGGAATGAGCACCACCGCACGCACACCGCCGTAGACCGACTCGCCCAGACGTACCGAGACACCGTGCCGGTGAGCCAGTTTCGCGACGACGAACAATCCGAGCCTGGTGTCGCCGGACAAGGTCACCACACTGAAATCCGGAGGGTTGGACAGCAGTTCGTTGCGCGCGGCGAAGTCGGCCTCCGACATGCCCAGGCCCTGGTCGATGATCTCGACCGCGACGCCGCGTCCGACTACGACGCCGGACACCTCGACCCGCGCCTGCGGGGGTGAGAAGGCTGTCGCGTTGTCCATCAGCTCGGCCATCAGGTGGATCAGGTCGGCGACGGCGTTGCTCGACACCTGGAGTTCCGGCAGCCGGCCGGTCTGGATCCTGGCGTAGTCGAGACTTTCGGCGACGGCGGCGCGGACCAGATCGATCAGTGGAACCGGCTTGCGCCACCGTCTACCCGGTTTCTCGCCACCGAGGATGATGAGGTTCTCGGCGTTGCGCCGGGCCCGCGTCGCCAGGTGGTCGAGCTGGAACAGCAGCTCGAGCTGGTCGGCGTTCTCCTCCTTGCGCTCGGCCTGGTCGAGCAGCGCCAACTGGCGGTGCACCACGACCTGGCTGCGATGGGCGATGTTGAGGAACACCGCGTTGACGCCCGTTCGGGTCTTCGCCTCCGCGACCGCGGCGGACACGGCCGCGACATGGGCGCGATTGAAGGCGTCGGCCACCTGGCCCAATTCGTCGGAACCGAAATCCAGTCGCGCCAGCTCGGACTCGGAATCGATGCTTTCGCCTCGGCCGAGCCTGCCCATGAGATCGGGCAGCTGCTGGTCCGCCAGTTCCAGTGTGTCGCGCCGCAATCGCCGCATTCGCCCGATGAAGCGATTGGCCATGATCAACGCCGCGAGGAAGGCGATGGTCGCGACCAACAGCACCCCCGCCCCACCGAGCATGGACTGCCGCGCGGTTTCATCGCCTCGCTCGCGCGCGATCTGGTGCGCGTCGCGGCTCTGGTCGTCCCAAAGCTTCAGCAGGGCCGCCGAGACCTGGCCGGAGGCCTCTTGCCAGGCCGCGACACCCATGGGCAACGACGACATGGTCCTGGCGGCCGAGCGGCCGCTCTGGCTCCTACCGGTGCCGGTGGACTCGTCGGAGTCGGAGCCCGCCTCCACCGGCCCACGCACCAGCACCGCGTCCTGCATCGCGATCAGCTTCTGATAGGCCGGTCCGGCGGTGATCTCCCGCAGCTGGGCGAGTCGCGCGTCCTTCAGCACGCGGCCGGAGTAGGCGACCTCACCGCGGAATTCACCGACCAACCGGCTGAATTCGGTCAATTGCGCGGGAGTGTTCTCGCCGACGGTCAGCGCCACCGCGCCCAAGGTGTCCGCCATCGACAAGGCTTCGGCCGCGCGTAGGGGCTCGACGCCGTAGTTCAGTTCCATGGCGATGTCGGCTTCCGGCGCCACCCGGGCGGCGAGGGTCGACGCGGCGATGATCGTGCCGATGACCCCGCTGAAGACTTCGAAAACCTCGTTCGGCGCGGCCTGCCGGGTATCGACCCCGCCGCGCACCGTCGGAACCATCGCGAACAGCTTGTTGTAGCCTTCGATATCGGAGGCGGACCCGCCGGGATTCAGTTTGCGGGCGGCATCGCCTTTCGCCATCACCCCCGCCAGCGCCGCGTCCGAACGCTGGCGTGCGGCGGCGAGCCCGCGAGCGACTTCGGCGTCACCGGCCAGGGACAACAGCGACAAGCGGCGCTCCTCCTGGAACGCCTGGACCATGAGGATGGCCGGCGCCGTCGTGCTGCTGGCCAGCTCCGCCCATTCCTTGGCCGCCTGGGCGGATCGCACCAGATAGCCGGCCGCGCCCACGCCGATGACGAGTAGCGTGACGCTCGATATGAGCACGATCGCCAGCAGGCGTACCCGGACACTCACTCGACCACGGACGTCACGCCGGCTCGACCGAACCACTCCCACAGCGGATTCGCGCAGCTCTGACCACTTGCTCACGGCTGGAAAATGCCTACCCTCTGACACGGCCCCGCCCGACCCGGGCGGCACCTCACCTGTACCCGTTCCGAAGAATAACGAAAGTGTAGCGGTTCGATCGCGAATCACACGGATTCGCTGCGGCCAATAAGTGAACCGCAATTATTCCGAAATTCGAGCGCTCGAGCTAAGGGTGCAACGGGCACCGCGCGTGATCGTCGACCGTAAACGTGCTCGTATGGACTACTACTCGTGCTACTCGGCGGTATGGCGTAGCCGATCCGCAGCTGCGAGAACCAGAGCGAACATCTATCGCTAACTTACCGATGGTTCTGGTCGTATATGGACAGCGCGCTCGACTCCTCAGCTGTCCTCCTGTGCGATATGGGTGATCGGCTCCGTGGCATCGAACCCGACACCGAGAACGCAGCCCAATGTCCACGGAACCGGGTGATGATATAGCGCCGACTTCGATATCCGATTCCCGCTGCTGGCAATAAATTCGTCGCTCGATCGCCACACCAACGCTCGGCGCCGCGACCCGCGCTGTTCGTGCGAAGTCCCGGAGCGCCGCCGGGTGCCCGGCGAACATTCCAGCGGTGGCGTGGCTCTCGTTACCGTACCGTCGGCGCCGCGCGGAAGTTCGTGTCATCGCGGTGACCAGGCGGCCCGCAGTTCGAGCGCGGCGATGACGCGATGAAGCGTTTCGACGGGATCGGGGCCGCATTCGAGATGCAGGCCGCCGGGAACGGTGCCGGTCGTCCGGCACGTGTGGAAGAACGCGCGAATCACGTCGACGACATCGTCGGCACCGAAGTCGCCGCCGCCGTGCGACATGCGCGTGGGCGGCATCGGATCGCACACCCAGCAGATCGGTGTCTCACACGCGGCGGCCGCGGCGAACAAGGACGGAAGCGTATCGAGGGTACGGGCGACACCGAGACGGGGGACCAGTGTGAGCCGCCCCGGCTCTTTTCGCGGATTCAATGTGCGACAGAGGAACTCGATGTCGTCCGGGGTGGTTGCGGGGCCGAGTGCTACCGCGACAGGGTTACCGGCATGGATGGCGACCCGCATTCGGTCGCGGGCCAGGGTTCCCGTCCGATCGCAGAGCCACAATAGGTGTGCCGAGCGATCCCACCATCGTTCGGCGGGACCCGGGCCGGGTGGGAATGCCGGTTCGCGGGAGATGCGCAGCAGCGGTAGCCAATTGTGCAGTTCACTGGCGCCCGGCGGTGCGATGGCGGCGACGGGCAACAGCCCGCTCACCGCGCGGAGCAGGTCGCGTCGCACCGGATCGTGCGACCGATCGGCGGCGCGGCGCAAAATGTTCACGCACAGCGTGATCGGCAGGCGGTCGGCGGGCCACTCGTCGAGCGCCGCGGCGGCGCGGAGGTCGCCGCGGTGTCGTCCGGGCGCTCGTTCGATGGTGACGGTCGCCGCTCCCAGCCCATGCGTCATGACCGCGGCCGCCGCGTACGTCAGTGCCCTGCGCGCGGCGACCGTTCTGGTGTCGTCTCCAGCAGAGGCGTCGTCGCGGCCACCGAGATGCAGGACGAAACCATCTCCCCGTGCTGCCTTCGCCAAATCCGCGGTGAGGACCTCGCATTCGTGGGGTTGGACAGGACCGGGCCGCGATCGCCGCAGGCGGATGGGTGGCGCTGCGGAGTCCGCACCCCGGTGTGCGCCACCCAGGAATTCGTGCGGCTCGATCAGTCGGCTCGCCACCTGGAACGACCCCGGCCGCGCGGGTTCCGGTTCGTCGGCCCAAGGCGGATCAGCACCGGCCGTGGCGGTGTGGTCGGGTGGGATGACGTCCGGATTGAACGACTCCCGGATGTAGCAGAGCGGCCGATCCCCGAGCGTCATGACGTATGCCCGTGCCGCGCAGAGGCGACCGTCCGGCCACCGCATCACGCCGGTCCGCAGGAGATGGCGCCGCTGGGATACGCCCCGGGAGATGAGGCCGGTCCCGATCGGCACCCGCACATCGTCCACACCGGAAGCGGCCGCGCCCGCGCGCAGCGCGACGACGTAATTGATGGATGCGGTGACCAAGTCGGCGTTGACCAGGCAGGAGCGGCGGACGATGACGCGATCGGAACCGGATACGTCCAAAGCGTCGGTGACCGTGGCAGGCAGCCGACCGGCCGCGATGTCGTCCTGACGCAATACCCGCACGTGCAGGTCGGTGCGAAGTATCGCCGCCAGCGCGGGGGTGGTGAATCCGTTACTCGCCAGCAGCATCCTGGTCAGCGGGTGGTCGAATCGCCCGATCTCGTCGTGGGTGCGCAATCCCGAACCACCGGGCGGGTGATCATCCGGTGGTTCGGGGCCGGTGTGCGTGATCGTCACGGCCGGCTCCGTGCAGTGCCTGTCACGAGAAATCCGTGCCGGTACCGGCGCTAAAGGGTGGTGGCGGCCGTCGGTGGAAGAACGGGACGAGCCACGGCGGCGATCTCCGCTTCGGTCCGCGGCCGATCGGTGAGGCCGAGCACCGGTTCGGTCGTGATGCGCAACTGGCCCGTCGTCGTGTCCGCCAACGGATCGCGCCAGTGATCCCACACGACGGACATGTCGAGGTGGCCCATGTACTCGAGGTTCGCCGACTCGGCGTGCAGACCTTCGGCCGCGGAGATGATGGTCGCGGTCGCGGCGCGCTGTTGCACGCCCGAGGACTCGTCCATGTCGGTCAGGCCGGCCATGATCTCGGTGAACTGAGCCTGCTTCGTGTCGCCGCTGTGCCCGGTGGTCAAGGTGCCCGCGTGCGCGAAATACTCCTCCGAGCCCACATACTGCTCGTACATCCGCGACACCAGGACAAGGAATCGCGTGTAGGCCCGGCGATAGGCGTCCTCGTAGAAGGCCAGCGCGTCGGACTCGCTCAGTTCCCCGCGCAGGATCGTCGCGATCGCCGCCGCGGCGACCAGGCCGGAGTATGTCGCGAGATGCACGCCGCTGGACAACAGCGGATCGAGGAAGCAGGCCGCGTCGCCGACGACCACCCAGCCCGGACCGCTGAACCGGTCGGAGGTGTAGGAGTAGTCCTGCTCCGCCTTGACCCCCGCGACCTGCCGCGCGCCGACGAGCAACTTGCCCATCGCCGCGCTGTCGGCGATGGTCTGTGCGTAGTACGCCTCACGGCCGAGTTCGCGGAGTTTCGGAGCCGCTTTGCGCGCCGAGACGACATAGCCGACGCTGTGGCGGCCGTTCGAAAGCGGAATATTCCAGAACCAGCCGCCCTCCGGCGTGGAGACGACGTTGATCGCGCCCTCCGGGCTGTCCGGATGTAGGTGTGCGCCTTCCCAATACGACCACACGGCGACGTTGCGGAAGGCGGGATGCTGCTGACGATCGACGACCTGGTGTTTGGCCAGCACGCCTGCGCGGCCGGAGGCGTCGACGAGGAAGTCGATCTCGGTGGTGTGCACTTCGTCGTCACCGTCGACGGTCCATTCCACGGCCGTCGGCCGGTCGCCCTCGAACAGGACGTTGGTGACCGTGGCCTGCTCGATCACCTGCGCACCCTGCTCGGCGGCGTTGCGCAGCAGCAGTTCGTCGAAGACGTCGCGCTGGACCTGCCAGGACCAGGCCTCGGCGTCCACGAGCTTGGACCAGTCCAGCAACCAGTTGTCGTCCTGCCACTGGAAGTGGCCACCTCGTTTGATCTGGAAGCCGTGGGCGGCCACCGCGTCGTAGGCGCCGGAGACGCGCAAGGTCGACAGGACCGAAGCCAACAGGCTCTCGCCGATGTGGTAGCGCGGGAACTTATCTCGTTCCAGGAGGGTCACCCGGACCCCCGATTTCGCGAGCAGGGCTGCGGTGGTGGACCCGGCTGGGCCGCCACCGATGACCAGAACATGCGGATTGTCCATAGCGAACTCCCTGGAACTGCCGACAACGGATCGTGTGCCCGCCTCAGTGGTGGAAAATCTCCGGGCGAGCCGCGGTCTTCGACGCGTCCGGATCGAGTTTTGCCACTGATTAGCTAAACTAACGGTGCACGGTTCGATTGTAGCAATTGATAGCCAAACCTCAATAGTCACAAGCTATTTGGCAACCATCGGTCTATCCGTCCGTGGGTTACTGAAGGGTTGCCAAGATGCCCGCAGGGGACCTTGCCGATGGACTGTCGTCACCGGGCATGAGGTGTGATGCCGAAGATGGCCGACATCACATCGTCTATGGAAACCGTTGCGGGGAGGAAGTATTTCGCCAGCGCTATGCGGTCGCGGCGCAAAATGTGGACGTCAGGGGTAGGAGACGATGACATATGTCGTTCGGTCATCACCCCTCTTTCCCAACGCATCCAAGGATACGGCGGACCCTCGCGCTGCACGAACCGTTCACCCAGAGTTACCGTACTGGTGACCGGGTCTCGGCTTCGGCCAACTCCCGGCGATCGGTCAGGGCGGGTGGATGACGTTGTGGCGCGGCCGATTTGCCGACCCTGCTGACCTGCGCGGTTGAGAATTTCCCGGTGTCGGTGGTTGTGACACTCCGGTGGGCGAACTCGGTGGCGTGCGCCGAGCCGCCAGAGGGCGCGAACGGCATCCAGGACCGCCGAGTCATCCAGGAACGGGCGCTCGCGATCACGGAAGTCGGTGATGCGTCGCGTGAAAGCGGCGAAGCGCCGGGAGATGAGCGAGAAGGGGCGAGTTTAGGCCGGGCCGCGTCCGGCGGCGACCCGGCCCGCGACCGGCCGTACGTCGCGGTGGGATATCAGCCACTCGCCGTCGAATTTCTCGTATCTGTCCCGCACCAGGCCGATAGTGGTCCAGTCCGCGGGGCGGTTGGTGGCGGCGAATTCCCTGGTGGTGAACCAATGCCATACCGTGGCGTAGGCGGTGAGCAGCGGGCCGTCCTCGGTCCACTCGATGGTGGCCTGCCCGGCGACATGCGCCACCATGGCGCGCTGGGATTTCGGCGCGCGGCTCATGTACGCGGTGAACTCGTCGCGTCCGTGGAAGCGCACCACCGGGCCGGGCATGATCCGGTACTCGATCAGCGCGTCCGGTGTGAAACATTCGACGAAACGTTCGCTCTCCCCGGTGTCCGCGAGTCGGAAGAAGTGATAAAACGTGCGGTAGATCGCCCGCTCGGCTTCGATGGTCGCGAGCAGATCTTCGGGGGAGCCGGTCACGTCGGTCCTTTCTCGCCCGGCGACAAGGTATCGCGCGGCGAATCGTACGGGTGTCGAATTCGGCAGCAGCAGAACTTCGCGGGTGCGCTGCGGCTCTCGCCCAGGTGCGGCGGCTGTGCGGTGCGCTCCTGCGCGTCGACGGTGGAGGGGGATGCCGTGTCGAAGCGGAAAGGCTACGGGCTCACGGGTTTTCCGGCGCTTCGTAGGCGCGCAGGAAGGTGTCGACCCCCGTCGTGGCGACCGCGTGCATCTCGGTGGTGGAGACCTTGCGGGTGCCCAGCCGTGAGCGGCCCTCCATCGGGCCGGTGATCAGCGCGAGGAACTGTTCCGCGGCGGTGGCCGGGTCGCACGCGCGCAAGCGGCCGGACAGCGACAGGCGCGCCAGCCGATCTGCCAGCGCCTCGGCCAGTTGGCCGGACGTGCGGCTGACCACGATGTCGATCAGGTCGGGGAACTGGGCGACCTGCCCGTAGGTCAGCCACCGCAGCGACCGGGATCGCTCGGAGCAGCAGACCCGGATCAGCCGGTACGCCAGGTCCTCCAGCGTGGCGCGCAAGTCGGGGCCGGGGTTGCGCAACCGTTCCACCACCGACAGGTTCTCGGCCAGCACCGCGTCGCCCGCGGCCGCCAGCGTGTGCCGGAACAGGGTTTCCTTGTCGTTGAGGTGGTTGTAGATGGTCGGCTTGGCGACGCCTGCCGCCTCGGCGATCTCCTGCACGCACGCCTGCGCGTAACCGCGGCGTGCGAAGACCACGAACGCCGCGTCCAGGATCGCCTGCCGTTTGTCGATCCGCCCGCGCGAAGCCGCCTGTCCGGCTTGCGATGTCACTGGTACCACTCCCGCAGTCTAGTACAAGCGGAATATTAGATTGAACCAGCTGGTACAAAGCTTCGCTTGTTTCGGCTCGAGCCCGTGACCAGGAGACCCGGCGCACGGCGGCACCGGTGAGTTCCGGCAGTCACGGCGTCGCTGGTGATGGAGTATCCCCGACCTGATCAAGGAGAGTCAGGACCGACGACCTGTTCAGCAGGGAAGGAATGACGCAGGTCAGGCGGTGACGGGCTACAGGCCGAGCAGGGTTTCCGCGACCTTTCCCATAGCCTCGCGATACTCCGCACGGCTGGATTCGTCGGCGGTCCGACGCGCGAGGACGCCCGCGGTGAGGGTGTAGCCGATCGTTTCCGCGATCACCCGCGGCGTCGCCACCGGGGTGATGCGGCCCGCGTCGAGTTGACGCTGGAGATACCGGGTGAAGCGGCGGATCGGCCGTTCGGTGATCTCCTCGGACAGCGCCGCCACTTTGGGATCCACGGACCCGCGCTCATCGATCAGGCGCAGCAGAGGTCCCGCTGCGGTGACCGCGGTGGCGAAGGATTCGATGGTGGCGCGCAACATATTTCGCGGATCGTCGTCTTCGATGCCCGGCTCCTGCGCGGCGAGGAAGTCGTCGCGCACCCGCTCGGCCAGTGCGAGGAAGATCTCCTCCTTGGAGGCGAAGTACACGTACATCGTCGCACGGGAGACGCCGGCCTCGGCGGTGATGGCGGCGACGGTGGTGTTGTCGTAGCCGCGCTCGGCGAACACGCGGGTCGCTGCGTCGAGCAGATCACGGTGCCGGGAGGTGTGTGAGCGCTCCCGCGCCGCGCGCACCGACCAGGTGGACTGGGTCACGCCGATATGATGACCCATGTTGACGTTGACGTCAACGTCAACGAGACTGGGCGGCATGCAGGTCTTCGTGGCGAACAGGGGAGAAGTAGCGGTCCGCGTGTTGCGCACCGCCCGGGAACGGGGTTGGCGAACCCTCGCGGTGCACACCGCCGAGGAACGAGACGCGCTGCACGTCCGGCTGGCCGACGATGCCGTGCCATTGCCCGGCGTGGGAGCCTCCGCCTACCTCGATGTCACGGCCGTCGTCACGGCGGCGAGAAAGGCGGGGCCCGGCGCGTTGGTGCACCCCGGCTACGGATTCCTCAGCGAGAGCGCCGAATTCGCGAAGGCGTGTGCGGCGGCCGAACTCGTGTTCGTCGGTCCGTCGCCCGAAGCGCTCGAAATCTTCGGCGACAAGACCGCGGCACGCGCGGCGGCCGAGCGCGCGGGTGTCCCGGTGATCCCGGCGAGCCGCCGCGGCGCGGACATCGCCGAGGTGCGGGCACTGCTCACCGCGCATCCCGACGGGGTGATGGTGAAGGCCGCGGCGGGCGGTGGCGGGCGCGGTATGCGTGCGGTGCGCGACGCGGCCCGCCTCCCGGAGGTGTTCGAACGCTGCCGCGCGGAGGCGCTGGCCGGATTCGGTGACGACGCGGTCTACGCGGAGGCGCTGATCACCGGCGCTCGGCACATCGAGGTCCAGATCGTCACCGACGGAGCCGTGGCGGCGGCGGTCGGCGACCGCGATTGCAGCGTGCAGCGCAGGCAGCAGAAACTGCTCGAGGTCGCGCCCGCACCCGAATTGTCGGCCGGGTTGCGCGAGCGGTTGCATCGCTGGGCGGTCCGGCTCGCCGAATCCGTCGGCTGCCGCGGTGTCCTCACCGTCGAATTCCTGGCGCGCGGCGACGAGGCGTGGTTTCTCGAGGTCAACCCGCGGCTGCAGGTCGAGCACACCGTCACCGAAGCGGTTCTGGGAATTGATCTGGTGGCGGTGCAATGCGATCTCGCCCGCGGCGCCACGCTGGCCGATCTCGCGCTCCCCGACCCCGGTTCCGCGCGCGGTTACGCGGTGCAGGCGCGCCTGAACGCCGAAACCGTCACCGCGGGCGGCGACGTGCTGCCCGGCACCGGCACGTTGACGCGCTTCGCGCCACCGACCGGAGTCGGCGTACGGGTCGACACCGCCGCGTTCACCGGTATGCGGCAGGACGCGCGCTTCGACTCGTTACTGGCCAAGGTCATCGCCTGCGGACCGTCCTATCCGGCCGCGCTGCGCCGGTGTGCCGACGCGCTGGCCGAGACCGTCGTGACCGGGGTCGACACCAATATCGCCGTGCTGCGCGCGATCTTGACGGATCTGTCGGAGGGCCGCGTCGTGCCGACCACGTGGTTCGAGCGGAACGTCGACGAATTGGTCCGGCGGGCGGATGATTTCGCTGTCGTTGTGCCCGCTGCGCCCGACCGGGAAGAGATCGCGGCCGCCGAAGTGACGCTGGACGACGACGAGGAGGCGGTGCGGTCGCCCATGGGTGGCACGGTGGTCGCGCTCACCGAGCCCGGCGTCGTGGTCGCGGCGGGCGGCGAGGTCGCGGTGCTGGAAGCGATGAAGATGCAGCACGTGGTGCGCGCCGAGCAGGACCTGCGCGTGTGCCGCCACGTGGCGGCGGTCGGCGCGGTCGTCGATTCGCACGCGCCGCTGCTGACCTTTGTCCCCGCCGAGCACGAGGGCGCGGTCGCGGATCACACCGCGGTCGACCTGGACTCGGTGCGCGCCGACCTCGCCGAAGTCCACGCCCGCCGACGGGGAGTGCTCGACGAAGCACGGCCGGAGGCGGTCGCCAAACGGCATCGGCTCGGGCGGCGCACCGCCAGGGAGAACATCACCGACCTCGTCGACGCGGACAGCTTCGTGGAGTACGGCGCGCTCGCGGTGGCCGCCCAGCGCCTGCGTCGCAGTCCGGAGGACCTGATCGCGAACACGCCCGCGGACGGCCTGATCGCGGGCGTGGCCACCGTCGGCGCCGAGCGATTCGGTCCCGGCCGCTCGCGCGCGGTGGTGCTGTCCTACGACTACACGGTGCTGGCGGGCACCCAAGGGATGCGCAACCACGTCAAGACCGACCGCATGCTGGAACTCGCACGCGAACAACGGCTTCCGGTGATCTTCTTCACCGAGGGCGGCGGCGGCAGACCGGGCGACACCGACTATCCCGGCATCTCCGGTCTGGACGTCACCACCTTCCGCGCGATGGGCGCACTCTCGGGCAGGGTTCCGCTGATCGGCATCGTGTCCGGACGCTGCTTCGCGGGCAACGCGGCGCTGCTCGGCATGTGCGATGTCGTGATCGCCACTCCCGACGCGAATATCGGCATGGGCGGCCCCGCCATGATCGAGGGCGGCGGCCTGGGCGTCTACGCGCCGGAGGACATCGGCCCCGTCGAGGTGCAGCGTCGCAACGGCGTCGTACACATCGTGGCCGCGGACGAGGCGGAGGCGGTCGCCACCGCGCGGCGCTATCTCGCCTACTTCCAAGGCGACATCGAGGAATGGACCGCGCCGGACCCACGGCTGGCGCGGCACGTTGTTCCGGAGAATCGCCTGCGTGCGTTCGATATTCGTGCCGCGATCGAGGCCGTCGCGGATGTCGGGTCGGTGCTGGAGCTGCGCCGCGACTGGGCGGCCGGGATCATCACCGCACTGATCCGGGTCGAAGGACGGCCGTTCGGTTTGATCGCCAACGATTGCCACCATCACGGCGGGGCGATCGATGCTCCGGCCGCCGACAAGCTCAGCATGTTCCTACGTCTGTGTGACGAGCACGGCTTGCCGATCGTCTCCTTCTGCGACACACCGGGCTTCATGGTGGGCCCCGACGCGGAGAAGGACGCCACGGTGACGAAGTTCAGCCGCCTGTTCATCGACTCCGCTGCGCTGTCGGTGCCGCTGGGCACCGTGATCGTGCGCAAGGGCTACGGTCTGGGCGCTCAGGCGATGGCGGCGGGCTCGTTCCGCGCTCCCCGGTTCGTCATCGCCTGGCCGACCGGCGAGATCGGCGGCATGGGCCTGGAGGGCGCGGTCCGCCTCGGGTTCGAGAAAGAGCTGGCCGCCATCGAGGATCCGGGCGAGCGGCAGCAGGCGTTCGACAACCTGGTCCAGCTCGCCTACGCCAACGGCAAGGCTCTCACCGCCGCCACCGTTCTGGAAGTCGACGACGTCATCGATCCGGCCGATACGCGCCGCTGGATCCGTACTCTGCGCTGACCGTACGGCAGCCGGGGATCCGGCGCCACCCGCCACGCGCTCCGGGTTGAGATCATGATCCGCACGCGCGCCCCATCAGGCGCCGTGCCAGGACAGTCCGTCCTCACCACGGGATCGAGGACCGGCGAGCCGGGCAACGCCCGCGACACATCCACGGCAGAGAGACCTGCCGGAACCAGCCGATGTGTCGTTCCGGGCGCGGCTTCTTCCTTGATCGCCCGGCGTCAGCGTGCGCGATTCTCGACCTGCTCGTCGATGACGCGTCCGGCACCTTGGTACGGCTGGCGCTGGTGACACGCCGATTCGGCGGCACCGTGCACGAGTTGACCGTGACCACCGATCCAGCGACCGGCACGGCGCGGGTGCGCGTGGCACTCGGCGGTGACGACACGACGACCACGCGGATCGCCGACCGGCTCGCCGGACTCGTCGACGTGCACGTGACCGTGCGTTGAACCGCCGCACCCGGTGACCGGGTGAGCCTGCGCGCGTCGGGTCGGAGCGAACGCTCAGCGAACGCTCGCGTGCACGCCGTTCAGCGCGTCGACCAGGTTGCGGGCGCGCAGATCGAGCGCGCCTTCGACGATGTGGTTGGTGACGTAGGCGAAGGCGAGACGGCGTTCGGGATCGGCGAACGCGAGACTGCCGCCGCGGCCCGGATGGCCGAACGAGGCGGCTCCGCCCAGTGGCAGTTCCGCGGTGGGCAGCATGTACCCCGAGGCATAACGGCCGGGCAGCATCAGCACATGATCGGTGCCCGCGACCTGTTCCCGGCCGGCAGCGGCGAGAGTGCCGGCGGTGAGCAGGCGCGCGCCCTCGACCTCGCCGACGAGCGCCGCGTACAGACGCGCCAGGCCGCGGGCGGTGCCGATGCCGTTGCTCGCGGGCAGTTCCGCGGCTTGGACGGCCGGTGAATTGAAGTCGATGTCCGCCGGATCGGTGATCTGGAAAGCGCGATTGACCAGGGCCTGCGGATCACGCATCGCCGCGAGCAGCGGACGCAGCGACTCGGGAACGGCGTCCTCGGGCACCGCGGTCAAGTCGGGCGCGGGCGCGAAGACCAACCGGCTGACCCGGGTCTGCTCGGACGGTGGCAGGCCGATGAAGAAGTCGATATCGAGCGGACCCGCGATCTCCTCGGCGAGAAACCGGCCGGGCGTGCGACCGGACACGCGGCGGATCACTTCGCCGACCAGCCAGCCGTAGGTGCGCCCGTGATATCCGAACGCGGTGCCGGGGGGCCAATTCGGCGCTTGCGCGGCCAGCGCGTCCACCATCGGCGTCCAGGCCAGTGCGTCTCCCAGTTCGACGGGCTTGTCCAGCGCCGCAAGGCCCGCTTGGTGCGTCAGCAGCCAGCGCACCGGGATGTCGGCCTTACCCGCCGCCGCGAATTCCGGCCAGTAGCGCGCCACCGGAGCGTCGAGATCGAGTTCGCCCCGTTGCGCGAGCAGGTGCGCGATGGTGGCGACGACGCCTTTCGTCGCCGAATAGACCAGCTGCAAGGTGTCGCGCTGCCACGGTCGCCCGGTATCGGGATCGGCCGTTCCGCCCCACAGATCGACCACCGGCCGCCCGTCCAGGTACACGCAGACCGCGGCGCCGATGTCGCCCTGCTCGGTGAAATTGGCCGCGAACGCCTCCCGCACGGCCTCGTAGCCGGCGGCGGCCGTTCCCTCGATGATCATGCGGGACAGCATGTCACGACGCGGCCGAGCAGGGCATCCGGCCTGGTGACCACCATCGAGAAGTTTTTCCCACCGCGATGTCCGAGAATGGTCAGCGGCTCCGACGTTCCAGACGAGCGGCGCCACCGGGGCGCCGACGACCCAGAGGAATCGCCATGAAATACATGATCCTGAGCTACGCCTCTCAGCGGGACTACGACGGCATGGTCGGCAAGGACACGGGCAAGCCCGCGTGGACGGCCGAGGAGTTCGCGGCACTGACCCAGTTCATGACCGAGTTCAACAAGAAGCTCGAGGAATCGGGCGAACTCGTGGAGACCCGGGGACTGGCGGAGCCGGTACACACCAGGCGGCTTGGCATCAAGGACGGAAAGCCGTTCGTCACCGACGGCCCCTACGCCGAGACCCAGGAAGTGCTCGCGGGATTCTGGATCGTGGAATGCGAGAGCTTCGACCGCGCCACCGAGATCGCGTCCGAACTCAACAAGTGCCCAGCTCCCGCGCACGTGCTCCAATCGGTCTACGCCGACGTGCGCCCGATCGCCGAAGCCGCTCCCGAATTCGGCCGACCATGCCCGATCCGGTGGCGACGGACCTGCTGCGCTCGTTGGCGCCGCAGGTCCTCGCCGCGCTCGTGCGCAAGTACGGGCACTTCGACACCGCGGAGGACGCGGTGCAGGAGGCGTTGCTCGCCGCGGCGACGCAGTGGCCCGCCGACGGTGTCCCGGCCAAACCGCTGGCCTGGCTGATCACCGTCGCGTCGCGCAGGCTCACCGATCTGCTGCGGGCCGAGCAGGCCCGCAGGCAACGCGAACAGACCGTGGCCCGCTGGGCGCTGCCGGAGGACTGGCTGACGCCGCCCGCCGACCGGCAGCCCAGCGACGCCGACGACACCCTGATCCTGCTGTTCCTGTGCTGTCACCCCGCGCTGTCGCCGTCCTCCCAGGTCGCGCTGACGCTGCGCGCGGTCGGCGGCCTCACCACCGCGGAGATCGCCCGGTGCTTCCTGGTTCCGGAACCCACCATGGCGAAACGCATCGGCCGGGCGAAGCGCACCATCGCACGCAGCGGCGTGCCGTTCGCCCCGCCGTCCGCGGCCGACCGCGCCGACCGGCTGGCCGCCGTGCTACACGTGCTGTATCTGATCTTCACCGAGGGCTACGCCGCCACCTCCGGCCCCCACCTGCACCGGGTCGAGTTGTCGGCCGAGGCGATCCGGCTCACCCGCCTCGTGCACCGCCTGCTGCCCGAGGACGACGAAGTGGCGGGACTGCTGGCGCTGATGCTGCTCACCGACGCCCGTCGGGCCGCACGCACCGGCTCCGGCGGCGAGCTGATTCCGATGGAGGAACAGGACCGGAGCCGATGGGACGCGGGCGCGATCGCCGAGGGAATCGCACTGGTCACCGCCGCACTGCCACGGGGGATTCCGGGGCCCTATCAGTTGCAAGCCGCGATCGCCGCACTACACGACGAGGCGCCCAGTTACGCCGCGACGGACTGGCCGCAGATCGCCCTGCTCTACGAACGCCTGCTGACGGCGGCCGACAATCCGATGGTCGCGCTGAACCACGCGGTCGCGGTGGCGATGGCGGTGGGACCCGCGGCGGGGCTGAAACTGGCCGACGATCTCGGCGAGCGTCTCGCCGGCGACCACCGGTTGCCCGCCGTGCGCGGACACCTGCTGGAGATGCTCGGCGACATCGCCGGCGCCCGCGGGGCCTATCTGGCCGCCGCGGAGCGGACGACGAGCATTCCGCAGCAGCGCTACCTGCTGTCCCGCGCCGCCCGGCTGGAGTCGAGGGGCGACTGACCTCGATCGGCGGCCGAACTCGTCGTTGCGCACCGGAATACTCGTCGCCGACCGATCTTCGTGACGAACTGGAGGAGTGCATGGCGCGCGAACTCGACGACCTGCCCTACGCGCGGTATCTCACCGCCTTGGACCTGCGCGGCGCGACGGCACTCGATGTCGCCGACGGGCTCGACAGCCTGCGTGGGGCGACGATCAGCAGTCCGCAGCTGATGGATCTCGCGCCCGCCTTCGCGCGTTCCATCGGTATCACCGTGCGGGATTGATGGCGCCGAACTCACGCGACACCGGACACGGCTCCCGGTCCGGCGACGAAAACAGCTGGCTGCCAGCGGCTGCCGTGACGACATTTCGGCGAACCGCCGATGCGCACGACACCCGATTGATACATTGCGCCGATACCGCGCAGTACCGCTTCATCGAGGACGCGAGTCATGGTCGATCCGGATCCCCTCCGCAGCACCGCAGGCGTGCGTGCGCTCGTACGCATCGCCGCAGAGCGAGGCATGGCGCCCGCCGAGTGCCTGGCCGGTACCACGCTGACGCCCGCCGAACTGGGCGACCCCGCAGCCGAGATCACCGCGCAGGACGAACTGCTGGTGGTGCAGACGGTGCTCGGCCGGTTCGGCGACGAGCCGGGACTCGGTCTCGCGGCGGCGGTCCGGCACGATCTGCGGTCGCGCTGGCCGTGGGGTCTCGCGCTGCTGGGCAGCCGGACGCTGCGTGAGCTGATCGAGGTGGGGTCGCGCTATATCGGTCGCACAGTGCCGTTCGGGCGACTGGCTATCGAGGAAGCCGACGGCGAAGCGCGGCTGGTGTTCGACGACGCCGACATCCCACCCGAGATGCGGGCATTCTTCGCCGAAGCGTCCCTGGCCGGATTGCCCGCCTTCGATCGCGAATTGTTCGCCGTCGGCGTACCGGTGCGGCGGGTCGGTTTCCGGCACGCCGGTCCGCGCGACATCAAGCGGTACCGCGACGTCTTCGGTGTGGCGCCGGTTTTCGGTGCGCCGACGAGCGCGGTGGTCTTCGACCGCGGTGTGCTGGACCGGCCGCTGCCACCGGCGAACGCCGCCGCGCGGGACAACTGCGGACAACTGTGCCGCGACCTGCTGGACCGGCGCCGGTCACGCACCGGCGTCGCGGCGTCGGTGCGCGACCGCCTCGTTCGCACTCCGGGCGAGATCCCCGATCAGGCGACGGTCGCTCTCGGGCTGTTCATGAGCTCGCGCACCCTGTCGCGGCGGCTGAACGAGGAGGGCACCTCGTTCCGGGCGCTGCTGGACGAGGTACGCCAGACCATGTCGGAGGTGCTGCTCGCGCACACCGACATGACCACCGAACAGGTCGCCGCGCGGCTGGGCTATGCGGAGGCGGCGTCCTTCATCCGGGCCTTCCGTCGTTGGCAGGGCTGTCCTCCGCAAACGTTTCGCACGCGGGGGCGGCGCTCGCATCGGTCGCCCGAGCTGGTCTGAGCGACGAGCGGCTGCCCTCGTGCGGATCATCCGGCGCGGGGTGCCACCTCTCGCGGGTGCGGGCAGACCGTCGGCTATCGTGCTGCCGGGCAGCGGGCAGGGAGATCCGGCACCGGGATCGAGACCCGGAACACTCCCGTACTATCGCGATCGGAGTCGGCCTGCCGGGGAGATGAAGGAGGAGGGTGTGGAAGTTCGCACCAGCAATACGCCACTGTGGTTACGGTTGGGCCAACGACTTCCGGAGCATGGCGCGCCCGCGGGCCACGGCACTGTCGGCCGGGGAGCCGTCCGATGACCGATGAAGGTGCCGACCTACGCTGCGCCGGATGCTCGGCTGTCGGACTCGACGGCCTGCGGTGCGGGTCCTGCGGTCGGGAACTCGGTTATCGATACATAGCGCTGCCCGGTCCCGACGCGACGTCGTGCGCCGATTGCGGAGGCGACCACTTCTACGCCGACGGGCGCTGTGCGCGGTGCGGCCGGTCGCGGCCGGTGGCGGATCGCTTCGACACCGATCTGGGCGCGGTGGCGGTGCTCACCGATCGCGGCATCGTCCATGCGCGCAACGAGGACGCCGTCGCGGCCGGGGTGCTGGAAGGCGTAGTGCCGGAAACGGACGCGTCGGTCGTGATCGCGGTCAGTGACGGCGTGTCGACTTCGTCCCGGCCGCAGGTGGCCTCCGGTGCGGCGGTCCGGGCCGGTGTCGGCGCGACCGCCGCCGCGCTCGCGGCCGGACAGCCCGCGACGGAGGCGATCATGGCCGGGTTGGCGGCCGCGGTGCAGGCGGTCCGCGACGTGGACGTTCCCGATGGTCCCGCGCCCTCGTGCACGTACGTGTCCGCCATCGTCGCCCACCACGGCGCGGAAACCGAGATCACCGTGGCGAATGTCGGTGACAGCCGCGCCTATTGGCTGCCGACGCTCCAACGCGACGAGCAGGCCCAGCGCTTGACCGTCGACGACTCGTGGGCGCAGGCACTGGTCGACGCGGGTGCGATGGACGAGCGCGCGGCGATGGCCGATCCCCGGGCGCACACGCTGATCCGCTGGCTCGGCGCGGACAGTCCGCCGAAGCCGTGGGCGGACAATTGCGTTCGGACGGTGCGCGTTTCGGGGCCCGGTGTGCTGCTGCTGTGCTCCGACGGGCTGTGGAACTACTCGCCCGCGCCCGCCACGCTGGCCGACCAGGTGGCAGCGAAGGCACCCGCGGAGGCGGCCCGCGCGCTCGCGGAGTTCGCATTGCGTTGCGGTGGCGGCGACAACATCACGGTCGCGCTCGCGCCGGTTCCGTGGGAGAGTCGTTCGCCGGTTCCATAGACAGTGATGTTCATGGTTGCGTATGGTCATCGACTATGACGAAGTTCGCCGGCAAAACCTGTCTGATCACCGGCGCGGCCAGCGGTCTCGGTCGCAGTACGGCGCTCGCGGCGGCAACCGAAGGCGCTTCGCTCGTGCTGACCGATATCGCCGCTGACGGCCTGGCGCGGACCGCGGCCGACGCACGCGCCGCGGGCGCGACCGTCCACGTCGCCGAGGCGGCCGATGTCAGTGATTACGACCAGGTCGTCGCGCTGGCGGCCCAGGTGCACGACGTGGTCGGCAGCGTCGACATCGTCATGAACGTGGCCGGTATCGCCACGTGGGGGACCGTGGACCAGCTGACGCACGACCAGTGGCGGCGCACCGTCGACATCGACCTCATGGGCCCGATTCACGTGATCGAAGCGTTCGTCCCCCCGATGATCGCGGCCGGACGCGGCGGTCACGTCGTGAACGTGTCCTCGGCGGCCGGCCTGTTCGGCCTGCCGTGGCACGCGCCGTACAGCGCGGGCAAGTTCGGCTTGCGCGGGGTGTCGGAGGTGCTGCGCTTCGACTTGGCACGCCACCGTATCGGCGTGAGCTTGGTGTGTCCGGGCGCCATGGCCACGCCGATGGTCGACAGCGTCGACATCGCGGGCGTCGATCGCACGGCCGAAGCGGTGCAGCGGGGCATGGCGCTGTTCATGCGGCACGCGGTCACCCCGGAGGCGGCGGCGCGCTCGATCGTGCGTGGCGTCGAGCGCAACCGCTACCTCGTGTTCACCTCGCCCGACATTCGCGTGGGGTTCTGGGCGCAGCGGTATTTCCCGCCCGCGTACAACGCCGCGATGCGCGGGTTGAATTGGGCGATGAATCGCTATGTCGAGCAGAAGGCAGGGGCTCGGGCGAACTGAGCGCGGCGGGGTCGCCGTAGCCGGTCGTGGCGGGGCGCGCCATGATCGTCGTCATGGCATCGGCTGTCTATCTGATCACCGGTATCCAGGCCGCGGGCAAATCCACCGTTGCCCAGGCGCTGGCCGAGCGGCTGCCGCTCTCGGCGCACGTGCGCGGGGACGCCTTCCGCCGGTTCGTGGTGAACGGGCGCGCCGAGATGACCGCGGACCCCTCGCCCGAGGCGCTGGCCCAGTTGCGGCTACGGCACAGCCTGGCCGCGGCGACGGCCGACGCCTATGCCGATGCCGGGTTCACGGCTGTGCTGCAGGATGTCTTCCTCGGTGAATTCCTGCCCTGGACGGCGGATCTGATCGTCACCCGACCGCTGTATGTCGTCGTACTCGCGCCGCGCACCGAAGCGGTCCTGGCGCGCGAGGCCGGACGCGGAAAAGACGCCTACGACGAATTCACCGTCGCGGGGCTGGACAGGGTGTTGCGCGAGACCACTCCCCGGATCGGGCTCTGGCTGGACACGTCGGATCTCACGGTCGAGCAGACGGTGGATCGAATCCTCGCCGATGCCAGGCCGCTGACGGACTGAGCAGCCCGTCGCCCGTTCACCGGGCGTCGCGCGGCTCGTGCAGGGGAGTGAGCGAGCTGGTGGCCGGGCCCTCGAGCAGCGTGCCGTCCGCGGCGAAACGCGAGCCGTGCAGCGGACAGTCCCACGTGCGTTCGGCGTCGTTCCAGTTGACGATGCCGTAGAGATGCGGGCACACCGCCGAGACCCGGTTGGTGACGCCGTCCACGGTGCACACCGCCGTCGGGCGCAGGCCCTCGCGCAGGACCATGCCGCAGTCTTCGGCCGGAGCGTCGCCGTCGTGGTGGGTCGCGACCCGCAGCCAGCCCGCGGAGAGTTTCTGCGCCACGGCGCCGTTGATCTTCGTCGCCGCGGGCAGTGCCTTGAGCTCGTCCGGACGCCAGCTCGCCAGCGCGCCCGCCCATCGAGGTGACGCCCCGGTGAACCGTCCGGCCAGCGCGATCGCCGCGGCGACCCCGTTGGTCAAACCCCACTTCGCGTAGCCGGTGGCCAGCTGAATGTCGTTCTGCCCCGGCAGCAACGGACCCACATAGGGAAGCTCTCCGATGGGGGAGTAGTCCTGAGCCGACCAGCGGTGCGTCAGCTCGGCGCCCGGGAACCAGGTGTGCGCCCAGTTCACCAGATCCTCCACTTTCTCCCGGGTCGATCCGCCGCGGCCGACGACATGACCGTTCCCGCCGACCAGCAGAAGTTCGCCGTCCGGTTCCTGCGCGCGGCGCAGGGAGCGAGTCGGGCTGCCCGCGCTGATGTACATATCGCGCGGAGCCGGTCGGTCCAGGCGGAAGGCCGTCAGATAGGAGCGTTGCGGAGTGAGGCGGGCGAAGAATCCGCCACGATCGAGGATCGGTGTCCCCGTGGCCAGCACCACCCGGCCCGCGCCGAGGTCGCCGTGTTCGGTGGAGACGACGAGATCACCTCCGCCACCGTGATGTACGCCGCGCACGAGGGTGGATTCGTAGATCGGCGCGCCGTGTGACTCCACGTCGGCCGCGAGCGCGGCCAACAGGGCCATCGGATCGAGTTGGGCCTGATCGGCCAAGCGCACCGCGCCGCGCGCGGGAAACTCGACATCCAGCTCGCGCAACAGCTCGGTGGGCAGGCCGGCCTTCTGCGTCGCGGCGTATTCCGCTCGCACGGCCGACATTTCGTCGTCGTTCTGCGCGTAGGTCAGGGCTGCTGCCCGCTCGACGGTCACGCCGTGCGCGGCACAGTAATCCAAGAGCCATTCTTGCCCTTCGCGATTGGCCGCCACATAGTCGCGCAGGACGTCGTCGGAATGGTGCCGGGCGATCTGCTGCGCACGCGTCCCCTGCAGCAGACTGACCTTCCCCGTGGTGGCCCCGGTGGTGCCCGCACCGACGCGCCTTCCTTCGACCACGGCCACTTCCACGCCGTTCTCGACCAGCAGCAGGGCGGTCACCAGTCCGGTGAGCCCGCCGCCGATCACCACCGTGTCGAAGCGCGATCCCGGCGTCAACCGCAACCGCGCCGGCACCTGTGCGCCGTGCAACCATAGGGACGTCATATGCCCGAGATAGCCGGTCTCGACGGGGCGAAACGCCCGTGCGGATTCCTTCTCATACTCGCACGTGGCCGTTGAGCTGCCGATCGGCGGCGGCGAGCACCTCGGCGGCGCTGATCATCGCCGATCCGGGCGCGGGTGTGTCCGCCCGCGGGTCGCCGGGCTGCCCGGCCCACAAGGCGACATGCGCCGCCCTTTCCGGTGGCGGCCCCCAGACCGCGGGCGAGTCGGGACCGAAGATCAGCACCGACGGTGTGCCGAACGCCGTGGCCAGATGCCCGACGCCGGTGTCGCCGCTGAGCACGAGAGACGCGTCGGCCACCGTCGCGGCGAGTTGGCGCAGCGTGAGTTCGCCTGCCAGGACGTCGTTTTCGGGCAAGCCCGCCTGTGCCGCGACGCTGAGCGCGAGCGGACGGTCCGCGGCACTGCCGACGATATGTACCGGACATCCCCGCTCGCGCAGGCCCGCGGTCACCGTCGCGAAACGGTCGGCGGGCCAGCGACGCGCCGGGGCTCCACCCGGGTAGACGACGATGGAGCGCCGCTCTCCGGTGCATTCCGGCGGCGGTGTGATGTCCAGTCGGGCCGAATCGGCTGGGATGCCCGCCCAATCCAGTAGTCGGCACCACCGCACTGCATCGGGCACGCCTGGCTCGTACAGCGGACCCGGCACCTGCGGAAAATCCTTGTGGCGGTGGGTGATCATCCGTTCCGGATCGGTCGCGAGCAGCGCGCGTATGCTCCCGGCCCCGGAGTCGTGCAGATTGACCGCGAAGGTCGGCGCCGCGGCGTTCCAGCGCAATCCGGCCGCCATCGGCGTCGCGTGGAGTTCGTCGACGCACGCGGCCAGTTCCACCACCGGGCGCAGCCATCCCGGCGCGGCCAGTACGAGCCGGTGCCGCGGGCGGGCGTCGTGCAACGCGCGCAGGGCGGGAACCGCGGTCAGCAGTTCCCGCAACCCGTGCGCCCGCAACGCGAGCAAGACGGTCATTTCGGCACGAAGACGCCGGTGAGGTCGGCCTTACGGATCGGGGTGTCCGGATTGGCCTGCGCCGCGCACATCAACTTGATCGCCGTGATCGCCGCGTCGACGGTTCTGGCGTCGGGCGTCTCGTGCCCCTCGCGCTCCTCTTCGAGGAACTTCTCGGTGGTGACGCGCTGCTTGTCGGGATCCTGGGCGACGTATTCGTTGCACGGTGTGTCACCGCCCTTGTTCACGATCTTCTCCGGCTCGTCGCCGCACCCCGCCGCGCACACCGCCAGCGCGGCCAGGACTGCGATGCCCATCCGGCGCGCGGCGCTCATCGGCCGAACCCCGCCAGCGCCGAGGCCAGGTCCGGTACGCCGAGCGCCTGCACCGCCTGTTCGCGCACGTCGGGGCAGGTCTGCGTAGTGACGGCGTCGACCGTGTCGCGGTGGGTGACGACGACGTCGTTGAGCCCGCCGTTACGGGCCGCCCAGTTGTGCACGGTGCCGTTGAACGTCACTTTGGCCACCGTGGCGCTCTGGCCACGCCAGGTGTCGATGTCCGCGCCCACCATGTCGCACAGCTGCTTCGCCGCTTCCGCCGTGATCTGGTCAGTGTTCGGCACCTGAGGGCTGCTCGGCCCCGGCATGGTGATCGAGACGGTCGCGGGTTGGGGCGTATCCGCGGCCGGATCGCCGCCGTCGACCGAACATGCCGTGAGCGCCGATCCCGCCGCCATAGCGCCGATGAGCAGGGCGAAGCGGCCCAAGGGCCGATTGGGCTGGTATGTCATTCCTTCTCCTGTTGTTCGAAGCCGCATCCCCGTGGGCGGCACGCGATCGGGCGAGGGTCAGTGACCGGCGGCATCCCGCAGCCGCATGCCTTCTCGCGCCTTGATCCGGCGGTGCTCGGCGACGATCACCAAGACGCCCGCGATGATGCAGACGCCGCTGACGACCCCCGCCACCACCGCCCACCCCGCGAATCCGTACCCGGCGGCGGTGAGCGTCAGGGCCATGGCCGCGATGCCCACCGCGACCAGGATGATGCCCGGCCAGTTCCGGGCGTCCTCGATGGATTCTCCGGCGTGTGTCCGGATGGTGCGGGTGTCGTCCGGAAACGCGTGGGTCCGGGGTGCGTCTCCGGCGCCGGATCCCGCGGTCGGCTCGTTCGGTGCTGGCAGCATCGGATGTCCTTTCTGCTGAGCGGCAACGATTTCGGTGCGCGGACAACCCCGGGCCCGCGGCGTTGCGAGCGGGCCGTCCTGGGGCGGCCATACCGGTCGGATGCCCGCGTTAAGGGATCCGAAACGGGGGTAGGACGTCAGCGAGCGACCCTATTCAGGTCCGCTCATACCCGCGAGAAGTCCCAGGAGGACCCCGATGACAACAGCACGGGACATCATGACCCCGAACGTGGAGTGTGTCCGCTCCAGCGACACGGTGGTGGCGGCCGCGCAGCGCATGGCGGAGTTGAACGTCGGCGCCTTACCCATCTGCGGTGAGGACGACAAGCTGAAAGGGATGCTCACCGATCGCGACATCGTCGTGAAGGTGATCGCCCAGCGCAAGGACCCGCTCGGCGTCGACGCGGGCGAACTCGGGGGCGGGGAATTGGTCACCGTCGAAGCCGACGACGACGTACGCAAGGTGATGTCGGTGATGTCGCAGCATCAGGTGCGCCGCGTGCCGGTACTGGAGAAAGGCAAGCTGGTCGGAATCATCGCGCAGGCCGACGTGGCCACCACCGTCGAGAACACCCAGTCGGGCAGCACCGTGGAGGCGATCTCGACCGACTTCTGAGTCCGGCCCTACTCAGACCGCGGCCGGGTGCATGTCGTAGACCGCGTACGCCGCTCGGATCACCGGCTGGGCGACATTGCGCACCCGGATGCCGCCTGGAGTGGTGCCGCGCTCCGTACCCGCGTGCGCGTGACCGTGCAACGCCAGGTCGGCGCCGTGTTCATCGATCGCCTCGCCGAGCAGGTAGGAGCCGAGGAACGGATAGATCTCCCTCGGCTCGCCGTGCAGGGTGTCGCTGATCGGGGAGTAGTGCGTGAGCGCGACGGTGACGTCGGTGTGCAGATTCGCCAGCGCATCGCCGAGTGCGGCGGCCACGTCCACGGTGTGCCCGGCGAATTCGCGCATCAGGGGTTCACCGAAGACGCTTGCGCACTTGCCCGCGAAGCCGCCGCCGAAGCCTTTCGCGCCCGCGATCCCGAGCGTGCTCCCGTCGATGTGCAACGTCACCGAAGTGCCTTCCAGCACCGTGATGCCGTGGTCGGCCAGCACGCTGCTGATCTCCTGATCGGCGTCGCTGTGATAGTCGTGGTTGCCCAGGACGGCGACGACCGGCACGCCCAGGTCGGCGAACTCCTCCGCGACCACCCGGCCTTCGTCGACGGCACCGTGGCGCGTCAGGTCGCCCGCCAGCAGGAGCACATCCGCTCGCGCGGACAGTCCGTCCAGTGCCTCCCGCCATTCCCCGCGCGAATCCACGCCGAGATGTACGTCACCGACCGCGGCTATCCGCATGCCGCTCAACTCCTTTCGGATCCGTCCGGCTCCAGCGTCTCGGTTTCGACGGGCGCCGTGGGACGGGTGACATGAACGTCGTTGTGGATCCGAGCGTGCGGAAGTTGTTCGCGCACGACGGTTTCCATCTGCTGTTTGCAGTTCTCGCTGCTCACCTCGCCGCACAGCACCACGACGTCGCCGCGAATGGTCACCTGCACACCGAGTTCGGCGGTGCGGGGATCCTCGGCCAGCGCCCGGCGCAATCGTGCGACCAGGTATTGCGGCTGCTCCATCTACTCCACCTTTCCGGTGCGGGTGATGCCGAGATCGTCCAGCAGGCCCAGGAAGGCCCGCGCGTAGGGCGAGGCCTTGGTCTGCTCGCGCACCACCTCCCAGTCGACCTGTTCGCGCAGGTCGCGCGCGATGTGCAGGATCGGGCTGAGATCAAGGCGGTGCGCGTCGAAGACGAGCATCTTGTCGATCATCAGGTCGGTACCGCTGATCACCGGGGCCTTGGCGGGCCCGATCCGCATCTCGGTGGCCCGGTCGAGCAGTTCGTCGGTCACCTCGCGATCGTTCGGGCGGTGAATGACGTCCACCAGGATGTCGTCGGCGTAGACCTTGCGTAGCCAGTTCTCCGGCGGGTCGCACACCCGCAGGCCCGCACGGGCCAGCGTTTGGATCGCCCGCCCGCTGTCCGCCGGTTTGACGAAGATGTCCACGTCGTGCTGGGAGGTGGGGCCACCACGGGCGTAGACCGCGCAACCGCCCGCCACCGCGAATCGGATGTCTGTCGCCGCCAAGGCGTTCACCGTACGGGTGAGCGCATGCAGCAGCTGATCGGTGGTAACGGCCATGCAGCGGTGGTACCCGGCGGACACCGGGTTAATCGACGTTTCACCGGGTATGCGTCCGGATATCCGGAGGGCCCGACGCGGCCCGGCACCGGGCTTTCGGACCACTTCGGACCAACCTCGCGAGCAGGGAAGGAGCGACACATGCCCAAGACGACAGCGCGCGGCGATGTGAAGAAGTCCGAGCTGCCGAGCACGCTGAAGCGGTCGGAGGAGAAGGCGCAGCGCACCTTCGCCGAGGCGCACGACGCCGCGCTGGAGCAGTACGACGGGAACGAACAGCGCGCCCACCGCGTCGCCTATGCCGCGCTGAAGCACAGCTACGAGAAAGTCGGCGACCACTGGGAGCCCAAGGCGCACCGCGGTCCCTCGGACCAACGCGCCAGGCAACACGGGCCGGACGCGCGAGGTGAGACGGCCGAAGGCGTCGATGCCAACGCGTCGAAACAACACCTGCTGGACGTCGCCCGGCGACTCGAGGTCCCCGGGCGTTCGCGGATGAGCAAGGACGAACTCGTCGAGGCGATCAAGAAACGCAACCGCCGGGAGTCCGCGCGTGCCCGAGGGTGAGGAAGACGACTGGGCCCGCCGTGCGCGCGGCGAGACCGAGCTGGAACGACTGGACCGGAACTGGGCGAGCCTGATCCAGGAGTTGCGCGTCGTCCAGACCGGTGTGCAATTCCTGTTCGGGGCGTTGCTGGTGCTGCCGTTCCAGGCGTCGTTCGGCACGCTGGCGCCGGGCTTGCGAGCGCTGTACATCGCCACTTTGGCTGCTGTGCTGGGGGCGACGGTGTTCCTGATCGCGCCGGTGTCCTGGCATCGGATCCTGTTCCGCAGGCACCGGCTGGGCAATGTCGTCTGGGCGGCGCACCGGTGCGCGATGGCCGGTGTCGCACTGCTGGGTCTCGCGTTGATCGGCGCGGTGGTTCTCGTGGTCGACTATGTGACGGGCACGGCAGCGGCGGTGGTGACCGGTATCGCCGCTGTCGCGTTGTTCGTGTCGACATGGCTCGTCGCGCCGTGGCGCTGGCGCAGCGCGTCCGAGGACGTCCGCGCCGAGCGCTACTGATTCACCGGGCCCAGGAGACGACCTCGCCCGCGTGAGCGGGGGCGCCGCGATGGTAGGCGCTGAGCGTCTCGACCGCGACCCGATCCCAGGAATTGCGGCTCGCGGCCCGCTGATAGGCCGCCGCGCCCCACGTTTCGCGCAACGTCGAGTCCACCAGCAGTGGGCGCACCGCCCGCACGATGGCATCGGGTTCGGGCGGAGCGACGAATCGTCCCGTGACGCCGTCGACCACCGTGTCCAGCAGGCCGCCGACGGCCGTGGCGACCACCGGCTTCCCGCAGGCCATCGCCTCCAGCGCCACCCGGCCGAACGGCTCGTACCAGGGCGTGCAGAGCACGACGTCGGCGGAGCGGTACAGCCGGGGCAGGGTCGGCCGCGTGACCGGACCGGTCAACTGAAGCCGTTCTCGCACACCGAGATCCGATGCGATGCGGCGCAGCCTGCGGCCTTCGGCGTCGTCCTCGTCGTCGGGCGCGGGGCTGCCGACGATCACCAGCTCGGTGTCCGGCAGCTCCGCCAGCGCTCCGATCACGGGGTCGAATCCGCTGCGGCGCACCAACTCTCCGGCCGCGAGCAGCCGGTGCGTAGCGTGCCGATCGGCGGCCGCGCCCTCCGGGGTGAACCTCGTGAGGTCGACTCCGTGCGGCACGATCGAGGTACGGAAGCGCGGCACGCCCATCCTGGCCAGCTCCGCGACCTCGTCGGAGCAGGTCGCCACCACGTGCGCCGCCCGCGTCGCGATGAGCCGCTCGAAGCGGATCCGCGAGCGTGGGCTCGGATCGGCGAGACCTTCGCAGCGCCGCTGCACGGTGCCGAGCCCGTGGAAGGTCAGCACCACCGGGATGCCGTGGGCGCGGGAGGCCAATTCGGCGGCGAGCCCGGACTTCCAGTAGTGCGCGTGCACGATGTCGGGCCGATCGACACCCCAGTGCCGTCGCAGAACGGTGCCGAAGTCACCGAGGTAGGGCAGCGTGCGGTCGCTCGGCAAGGGGTTGGGCGGTCCAGCGGGGACGTGCACCACGCGATAACCACCGTCGGCGAGTAACTCGGGCGGGGCGTGCGGACTGATACGTCGGGTATAAACCGTCACGTCGTGGCCCCGGCGAGCATAGGCGGCCGACAACTCCGCTACATAGGCGCCGCGGCCGCCCCCGTCGGCGGGGCTGCCTTCGGCGAGCGGGCTGGCATCTTCGGAAACCATGGCAATCTTCACCGGGTGCTCCGTTCTCGTCGCGGGCGGCATCCGGGCGCGCGGATACGCGCGGTTGCCCTACGACCGGCATCGCGTGACGTTCGGGAATATGTTCGGTATATGCCCGCGGTCGGCCCGATGAAACCCCACGTCAGCGGTCACATTCCCGGCCGAACGGTCGGTTTTTCCCGGCTGTGGGCCCTCCGGCGGCGGGTCACGTTCTCCTACCGAACGCTGTCGGGAAGGGGTCGGCCGTGCCACACTGTAGGGAGGTTGAGATCACAGCCGACCCCGGTTCGACGCATTCGGCGCAGCCGGTCGATGGGACGGCACGGCAACCGATTCGCGCGCTGCCCTCTCCGGCCGTCGCGGAGGACTGGATACCCCCTACACGGGAGGTTCGACTTGTCTGCCATTTCTCTGCTACGGGACCACGCCGAGGGCGTGCATCTCAATGGTTCGGGACCGGGACGTCGTCGGGACAACCGGTTGTGGGCACAGCGGGTGGACCGCCGTCGCGAATGCGTGGTGGTCCGGGTCGAAGGCGAGTTGGACGCCGCCGTGTCGGCCGAATTCTTCGAGACGGTCGAGCGTGCGTTGCAGTCACCGTGCGATGCCGTCGTGATCGATCTGCGAGCGGCGAGGTTCTTGAGTCTGCGCGCGGCCGTGCGGCTCGGTGCGCTGCGCAGAGAGGGGTTGGGTCGCCCGGACCTGCGCATCGTCGTGGGCGGACCGGGAGTCGAGCGGGCACTCGAGGTGACCGGCGTGCGGTCGTTGTTCCCCCGCTACCAGTCCATGCGCACAGCTTTGGACGCCTGAGCCGAAGACTGTCCCCGAGGCCCGTGCTCGCCGGTGTGACCGCTCCCGATCCGGTCACACCGGGTGCGTCGGCATCGGATACTTCAGCGGTGAGTGAAAGCAGGTCGGTCCAGCCCGAGAACGCCTTCGCGCTGGACCAAGTGATCGGTACCGGAAGGCCGCAGAGTGTCGGCAGTTTCCGTTTCTGGTTCGCCGACCAGCGGTGGGAATGGTCGGACGAGGTCGCGTCGATGCACGGTTACGCGGTGGGGACCGTGACGCCGACCACGGAGTTGTTGCTGAAGCACAAGCACCCGGACGATCGCGAAGCGGTGGCCAGCGCCTTGGCGCGGTCGATCGCCGACGCGGAACCGTTCTCCAGTCGTCATCGCATCATCGACACCGCGGGCGCGGTCCACCACGTGGTCCTGGTCGCCGACCGGATGATCGACGACTCGGGGCTCGTGGTGGGCACCTCCGGCTACTACATCGACGTCACCGACACCCTCGCGGAGCACCGGCAGGAGACGCTGGACGACGCCCTGCCCGAGTTGTACGCCGCCCGAGCGGTGATCGAGCAGGCGAAGGGCGCGCTCATGCTGATCTACGGCATCGGCCCCGAGCAGGCGTTCCGCGTGCTGAGCTGGCGATCGCAGGAAACCAACGTCAAACTGCGCAAACTGGCCGCGCGGCTGGTCGCCGATCTGCCCGGTCTGGCCGGCATCACGGTAGGGCTGCGCACCGAATTCGATCATCTACTGCTCACCGCCCACGAGCGCATCGACAGCGACTGACCGGCGTTTCGATCCGACCCCTGCGGGTACGTCCCGGACGAGGAACGCGGCGATATTCCGCTCCACACCCCGTGGCGCACGCGGTGTTCCGGTGGCTGAGAAGGAGAACTCGGCGGCGGTATGCAGGCCACAGTGGAGTGGCTGTGAGGACAAGGTGGTGATGGGCAAATGGGGGAGTCGACTTCCCGATCCTCGACCGACACGACGACAGTCGGTGTACGGGTGCCCGCCCGGCTGGAACAGCTGACCATGCTCCGCGCGCTCGCCGAGACAGTCGCCCTCATCGCGGACTTCGCCTTGGACGAGGTGACCGACATCCGGCTCGCGCTCGACGAAGTGGCGACCTCGCTCATCATCGACGCCGCCGCGGGCTCGACGATCGACTGCGAGTTCACCTATGACGACGGGAAGATGTTCGTGCACGTCTCCTCGGTGGCGGTCACCGAGTCGGTGCTCGGGCACGCCGGGCTCGGCTGGCACATCGTACGCACGCTGACCGATTCGATCGCCGCCGCGCAAGGCTCCTACGACAGTGTGCTCGGCGGATATCCGACAGTGATCGACTTCAGCTGGGTGCGAGGTGCGCCGAATGGCGGGTGAGCCGAGGTCGCGCGGGGATACCTACGACAACATCGAGCCGCTGTTCGAAAAGATCGCCGCGCTGGATCCCGGCGATCCACGACGTGCGCCGATGCGTCGGGAGCTGATCGAACGATGCCTGCCGCTGGCCGAGCACATCGCCCGCAAGTTCGCCGGACGCGGCGAGAACTTCGACGACCTGCTGCAAGTGGCCCGCCTGGGGTTGGTGCAGGCAGCGGACCGTTTCGACGTCACGCGCGGGTCGTCGTTCCTGTCCTTCGCCGTGCCCACGATCATGGGCGAGGTCCGGCGGCACTTCCGGGACAACACCTGGGCGGTGCGGGTGCCCCGCCGCACCAAAGAGATCCAGCTGAGTATCGGTCCGACCGTCGAAACGCTGTCCCAGCGACTGGGCCGGATGCCACGCGCCAGGGAGATCGCGGCGGAGCTGGATGTCGAGCTCGTCGAGGTGACCCAAGCGCTGATCGCGGGCAACGCCTACCAGTCGTCGTCCATCGACGCGGCCGCCGGTGAGGACGCCGAGAGCGCCGCGCAGCCGCTACTGGACAGCCTCGGCGCCGAAGAGCCCTCCTATCACCTGGTCGAGGACGTGATGGCGGTCGAACCGCTGCTCGGCGACCTCCCCGAGCGTGAGCGTCAGGTGCTGACCATGCGATTCTTCGAGTCGTTGACACAGAATCAGATCGCCGAGCGGCTCGGAGTCTCCCAGATGCACGTTTCGCGCATTCTTTCCCGGACCTTGAACGCGCTGCGCGAGCAGGCGCTGCGGGACTGACGTCGCCCGCTACACCGGATTCGGCGGAGTCGGGTCCGGCGACGGCCCTGGCAGGCCGGGGTCCGGCGAAGGGCGGCCGGGATCCGGCACGGGGGGCGTCGGCGCCGGTCCCGGTACCGGGGGACGTGGCGCGGGGCCCGGCACCGGTGGCAGCGGATGCGGATCAGGTTCCGGCGGAACAGGATTGGGCTCCGGAATGGGGTCCGGCTCGGGAATCGGCGGTACGGGATCCGGTTCCGGGATGGGCGGTACGGGGTCCGGCTCGGGCGTGGGCGGGACCGGCTGTGTCGCGCTGTCGGGGGACATGCGAACTCCTCCTCGTTCGGGTGATCGGCGTGCGCTCCGGCTGCGAACGCGCTTCGTCCGGCCGATCATCGGCCGGTTACCCACCGATCACCGCGCCAACCGGTTCGCGCGGCAGCCACGGTGCGGCCGACCAGTTTGCGTAACAGGCCCAACGGGTAGTTAGACAGGAACCGGACAACAGATGCCGATGGCTCGAGGAGCTCGTCATGACCGACCAGCGCCGCCCAGGCACCCGGAATCCGCGGTTCGGACCGGGTGGGCCGGGGGCGTCGATCCAGTCCCGAGGGATCTCCGTCACCAGGAACCACGATGTCATCCGCCGCTGGGCCGCCCAGCGCGGAGCCCGGCCCGCGACCGTGCCGGGCAGCGAGCACGACGGACGGCTCGGGGTGTTGCGATTCGACTTTCCCGGGTACGGCGGCGCCGTGCTGCGCCCGGTGCGGTGGGAAGAGTGGTTCGCCACGTTCGATGCGAGGAAACTTCGCTTCTGGTACGAGGAGCGCGGCACCGATGATCCGCCGAGCAACTTCAACCGTTTGGAGCCGCCGCGATAGCCGGGCGGCCGCTGGAATAGTCGTGAGACCGGTCACGGTCGCGCGCCTGTGATGGGTGCATCGGAATCAATGTGACGCACGGCACGATCGCCTGGTGAAACCTATTGTCGGCCCTGTGGTTCGCGCCGCCACGGCCTGATGCGATCGCTTATTCGAAAAGGTCTGTTACCGTGCGCTTTTCGCGGTCGGTGTCGTTCTCCGCGTCGTGCCGCGGTGCGCGGAAGGCGAGTTCCGCTGCCGCCCCGGTGCTGCCCGAGTCGGGCGGGCGTATAGCGTCGATGGAACAACCAAGAGGCCCCACATCGGTCTGCCGGACGTTTACCGGCCGGGCACAGGGGTACTCGAAGCCGAGCAAAGGTTGCTCGAAAAGCGGAACGTCGCGTCGGTATGGGGATGCGGTTGTCCGCATCGTGACGCGCTTCCGCATGTCTGCAAGGGATAAGGTCTTGAGCGCAAACCTGATGATCGTGGAAGACGACGACCGGGTCCGTGGTGCGTTACGGCTCGCTATGGAAGACGAGGGATACGACGTCGGCGAGGCGGAGGAAGCCGAGGACGCGCTCACTCATCTGCGCAGCAATGGTGTTCCCGATGTGATGATCGTCGATCTGATGCTCGGCGGCATGGACGGGTTCGAATGTATCCGGGAGATCCGCCGCGACCATGACGTTCCGATCATCGTGGTCAGCGCTCGCGACGATACCCACGACGTGGTGGCCGCCCTGGAGGCGGGTGCCGACGATTTCGTGACCAAGCCGTTCGAAATCAAGGAGATCACCGCTCGTATGCGCGCGGTGCGCCGCCGCTCCCGGGTGACCGCCGAACGGGAGACGCCGCAGGAGATGGTGCTCGAGGCAGACGACACGGCTCCGCTGGTCCTCGCGCAAGACAGCGGGGTGGTGCGCCGCGGCGACGAGGAGATCGGGCTGACGCTCACCGAATTCCGATTGCTGTGCGAGCTGGCCGAGACGCCGGGCCGGGTGCTGAGCCGCAAGGTGCTGCTCGAACGTGTTTGGGACCGTGGGTTTTTCGGCGACGAACGCATTGTGGACGTGCACATGCGCCGCTTGCGCACGAAGATCGAGCGGGATCCGTCCGATCCGCGCATCGTGGTGACGGTGCGCGGGCTCGGCTATCGCCTCGATGTGCGCCGCTGAACGCTGCTCCGACACCGAACCGGACGTCACCGTGCGCGGCCGCAAGGTCGAACTGGAGCGCGCGGTGGCCCACCTGCTGCACAACGCCGACCGACGCGGTGCTCACCGTCGACGACGCTGGCCTCGGCGTTCCCGCCGCGGACCGCGACCGGATCTCGGAACGATTCGCCACCGCCCGCAGCGGCCGCCGCTCGCCGGACGGGACGGGGATCGGCTTGGCGCTGGTCGCCGAGACGGTCGCCACACACGGTGGCGGGGTGCATTGCACCGACCGTCCCGGCGGCGGCGCGCGATTCGTCGTGCGGTTGCCCCGGCGCGGCGACATCCATCCGTAATACGACCGTAAAGAAGTCGACAGGTTCACCTCAAAGTCGCTTCGCAAGCCTGGATAAGTACTGCTGAAAGACGAGGAGTTGTATGTCATCGCCAACCCTGTCCCCAGCGGAGATCGAGCGATCGCGCGTCGGGAACGCCGCGGCCGCCCTGGGGGCCACCCCGTCTCGGAGAAACGCCGGGCCCGCTGTGATCCTGCGTACACCCCGCTTGGGCGACGGCGCCCCGATGTGGCGCATCGCGAAGAATTCCGCGGTGCTGGACGTCAATTCGAGCTACGCGTACCTGATGTGGTGCCGGGACTTCGCCGGAACCTCGGTGGTCGCCGAATCCGACGGTCGCGTCGTCGGATACGTGATCGGATTCGTCCGTCCGCAGGCGCCCGACACCGTCTTCGTCTGGCAGATCGCGGTGGACCGTGCGCAGCGCGGCCGCGGCATCGGCGCCGAGTTGCTCCACACGTTGCTCAACAGCGTCGCGGCTCAGGGCGTTTCGGTACTCGAAACCACCATCTCGCCGGACAACGCCGGTTCCATCGCGCTGTTCACGTCGGTGGCGGCGGCGCGCGGCGCCGAGGTGACCAAGCGCCACTTGTTCGACGCGGGCGTCTTCCCCGACAGCCACGCACCCGAAGACCTGTATCGCATCGCCCCGACCGCCCGCACCACCGAGGAGGATCACCGATGATCAACGCGGACACCACCGTTTTCGAGAGTCTGGAGTCGAACGTGCGCGGTTACTGCCGCGCCTGGCCCACCGTGTTCACCACGGCGAAGGGCAGCTGGTTGCGCGACGAGGAAGGCAAGGACTACCTGGACTTCTTCGCGGGCGCCGGTGCCCTGAACTACGGACACAACAACGATGTGCTCAAGCGCTCGCTGCTGGACTACATCGCGAGCGACGGCATCACCCACGGCCTGGACATGTCGACCGGAGCCAAGCGCGAACTGCTGGAGACGTTGCGCGACACGCTCTTCACCCCGCGCGGCCTGGACTACAAGGTCCAGTTCCCCGGCCCGACCGGCGCCAACGCGGTCGAGGCCGCGCTCAAGCTGGCGCGTAAGGTCACCGGTCGCGAGACCATCGTCAGCTTCACCAACGCCTTCCACGGCATGACGCTCGGCGCGCTGTCGGTCACCGGCAACGCCGCCAAGCGCGCGGGCGCCGGTGTGCCGCTGGTGCACGCCGCGCACATGCCCTACGACGGCTACTTCGACGGCACCACCGCCGACTTCCAGTGGATGGAGAAGGTGCTCGACGACACCTCGTCGGGCTTCGACCGTCCGGCCGCGGTGATCGTGGAGACGGTGCAGGGGGAAGGCGGCGTCAACGTCGCCCGCGCGGAGTGGCTGCGCCACCTCGCCGGGCTGTGCACGGAGCGGGAGATCCTGTTGATCGTCGACGACGTGCAGATGGGCTGCGGCCGCACCGGACCGTTCTTCTCCTTCGAGATCGCGGGCATCACGCCCGACATCGTGACGTTGTCGAAGTCGATCGGCGGCTACGGCCTGCCCATGGCGCTGGTGCTGTTCAAGCCGGAGCTGGACGAGTGGTCGCCGGGTGAGCACAACGGCACCTTCCGCGGCCACAACCCCGCGTTCGTCACCGCGACGACCGCGCTGCGCCACTACTGGTCCGACGACGCCCTGCAGACCGCGACCCTGGCCAAGGGGGAGAAGATCGCGCGCAGCTTGGGCGAGCTGGCCGCGCACTTCCCCGGCGTCTCGACCCGTGGACGCGGACTGGTGCAGGGCGTGGTGTTCGACGATCCCTCGCAGGCGGGCAAGGTATGCCAGATCGCCTTCGAGCGCGGGCTGCTGGTGGAGACCTCCGGCTCGACCGACGAGGTGGTGAAGCTGCTGCCGCCGCTGACGGTCACCGACGAGGAACTCGACCAGGGGCTCGGCGTCCTCGCCGGCGCCGTCGAGTCGGTGTGCGGCGGGATGGGGGCGATCGCATGATCGTGCGCAGCACCGCGGAGATCACCGGTACCGAGCGCGACGTGGCGGGCGAAGGCTGGCGCAGCAAGCGCATCGTCCTGGGCGGCGACGGCGTCGGCTTCTCGTTCCACGAGACCACCATTGACGCCGGGACGGTGCACGAGTTCCACTATTTGAATCACGTGGAGGCCGTGTGGCTCGTCGAGGGCGAGGGCACGCTCACCGATCTCGACAACGGCGTCACTTACGAGCTCGCGCCCGGCTCGATGTACCTGCTCGACGGACACGAACGCCACCGCTTGGAGGTGCGCACCACGATGCGGATGATGTGCGTGTTCAACCCGCCGGTCACCGGTCAGGAGGTTCACGACAGCAACGGCGTCTATCCGCTGGTCACCGCGACGATCGGAGGTTGAGGACCCCAATGGTTCTGCAGCACACCGAAACACCGCCCGAGACGGCTCGCTACGATCGCTACCCGACCCGTCTCGGCGCGCCCGCTCCGCACTTGGAGCGTGCCGACCCCGCGGTGTGGGGGAAGGTCGAGAGCCCGGAACTGGCCTCGTTCGACGCCGATGGGTTCGCCATCCTGGATCAGCTGCTCACGCCCACGGAAGTGGGCGAGTACAGCGAGGAGATCACGAGGCTGGCGAACGATCCGGCGCTGCGCGACGACGACCGTGTCATCGTGGAGAAGTCGTCGAACCGGGTGCGTTCGGTCTTCGAGGTGCACAAGCTGAGCGAGGCGATCGCCGAACTGGTGCGTCGGCCCCAAGTGCTCCGGCTGGCCGAACAGGTGCTGGGTTCGCCGGTGTACGTGCACCAGAGCCGGGTGAACTACATGCCCGGTTTCCGCGGCGCCGGTTTCTACTGGCATTCCGATTTCGAGACCTGGCACGCCGAGGACGGCATGCCCGCGCCGCGAGCGGTGAGCCTGTCGATCGCGCTGACCGACAACTATCCGATCAACGGCAGTCTCATGGTGATGCCGGGCTCGCACCACACCTTCGTGCCGTGCCTGGGCAGCACTCCGGCCGAGCACTACCGGGAGTCGTTGCAGGAGCAGGAGATCGGCGTGCCGACGACCGACGACATCACCGCGCTGGCGAACCGGTACGGGATCAGTCAATTCACCGGCCGGGCGGGCTCGGCGCTGTTGTTCGACTCCAACCTGATGCACGGGTCGTCGAACAACATCACGCCGTTCCCGCGCTCGAACATCTTCGTGGTGTTCAACAGCGTGGACAACGCGCTCGTCGACCCGTTCGCCGCGCCCGCGCCGCGACCGGGCTACATCGGCAGCCGGGACTTCACGCCGCTGTCGGCCTGATTCCGAGCCGCCCCGCGCGTGCGGCCCGCC
>NZ_JBSGCA010000033.1:60096-80209 GCF_053601535.1 Nocardia sp. NPDC004718 | reverse complement strand
GCCGTCGCGTAGGCGACGAAGGAGCAAGCGGCGGTCGCGCACACGCGAGCCGGGCCGCGAACACCCAGCGCCGCAGGCGCTGGAAAAACAAACACAGCATTAGACTCCACTCGTGCGGCTGTATCGGGACGAGGCGGTAGTGGTTCGCCAGCACAAGCTGGGCGAGGCGGATCGCATCGTCACGCTGCTCACGCGACAGCACGGACTGGTTCGCGCGGTCGCCAAGGGGGTGCGGCGGACCAAGTCGAGGTTCGGGGCCCGGTTGGAGCCGTTTTCCTACATCGACGTGCAGCTGCACCCCGGGCGCACGTTGGACACCGTTACCCAGGTGCACACGATGGAGGCTTTCGCCGCCGATATCATCGATGACTACGGGCGCTACACCACCGCGTGCGCCGTTCTGGAGACCGCTGAACGCTTGGCGGGCGAGGAGCGTGCGCCCGCGCCCCGGCTGCACGCGCTCACCGCGAGCGCCCTGCGCGCCATCGCGGCCAAACAGCGCCCGCACGAACTGATCCTGGACGCATTCTTGTTGCGCGCCATGGGTTTCGCGGGCTGGGCGCCCGCATTGGACGAATGCGCCAAGTGCGCGACACCGGGCCCGCATCGGGCCTTCCATGTCGCGGCCGGAGGCGCGGTGTGCGTGCATTGCCGTCCACCGGGTGCGGCGACGCCCGCCCCCGGGGTGCTCGATCTGCTGGTGGCGTTGTTGCGCGGGGAGTGGGAGCAGGTCGAGGCGACGCCCGAGGCGGTGCGCAGGCAGGCCAGCGGGCTGGTCGCGGCGCACTTGCAGTGGCATCTGGAACGTCAGCTGCGCACCCTGCCGTTGATCGAGCGATCCAAGGACACAGCCGCGCGAACTCCGCAGGTAGCCGCGCGGGGTTGAGTGGTGGCGAGGCAGCCGCAGGGGAGGGCGCTGTCGGGCGGAGTCCGTTCCTCGGTCCGCACGGGGTTGAGTGGAGGCGAGGCAGCCGCAGGAGGGGGCGCTGTCGGGCGGAGTCCGTTCCTTGGTCCGCGCCGGGCCGAGCGAAGGCGAGGCAGCCGCCTACTCCACGAATTGGAGCTCTACCTGCGGCAACTCGTTCATGACGCGGGCGCACACGGCACGATGCCAGGTAGCCGGGTAGCGGGTGTCCGGCTCATGCTTGGAGTAGTCGTCGTTGGTCCGGTAGGTGTGCAGGCGGGGGGAGATCTCCCCGGCGTCGATGGCGTCGACCATGGCCTCGACCACCTGTTCGGTCTCGTCCGCGATGGCGGCGAGTTCGCGGGCCACGATGTCGGGGATCTGGAAGGCCCCTTTCTCCCACCGCTCGACGGTGCGTTCCGCGACCGCGAAGAACCGCGCGCACCACGGGACCGGGAGGCCGAGCAACTCACGAGTGGCACGGAAACCCGCCGCGGTTCCGGTCCCTGGTAAATCGGTCACGTTCGAGAAACCCCTCCCCAGTATCACGATATGGAAAGAATAAGTCACCGGTGCCGGTCGGAACCGTGGAATTCGTGAGGAAGCAACGGGGCAGTGGGGGCGGCGCGGGCGATCAGGCAGGATAGAGGCCGTGATCCTCCGCCGAGACTCCGCCACCGCGACCGACCCCGAGCCCGCGGGCGCCGTGCGTCCGCCCACGCCGCATCCGTCGGGAGCTCGGCCGCCGCAGCTGCCGCCGGAGCTGGTACCCAACCATGTCGCGCTCGTCATGGACGGCAACGGGCGCTGGGCCCAGGAGCGCGGATTGCCGCGCACCGCCGGGCACGAGCGTGGCGAGGCGGTGCTGATGGACACCGTGGAGGGCTGCATCGAGATCGGCGTCAAATGGTTGTCGGCGTACGCGTTCTCCACCGAGAACTGGCGGCGCAGCCCCGAGGAGGTGCGCTTCCTCATGGGCTTCAACCGTGACGTGATCCGCAGGCGCCGCGACGAGATGAACGAGATGGGCGTCCGGGTGCGCTGGGCGGGGCGGCGACCACGCCTGTGGCGCAGCGTGATCAAGGAACTGGAGGTCGCCCAGGAACTCACCAAGGACAACACGGTGATGACGTTGACCATGTGCGTCAACTACGGCGGCCGCGCCGAGATCGCCGACGCGGCAAGGGAGATCGCGCGCCGGGTGGCGGCGGGCGAGATCGACCCGGAGAAGGTCACCGAGGCGACGGTGGCGAAATACCTCGATGAACCCGATATGCCGGACGTGGACCTGTTCCTGCGCCCATCGGGCGAGTTCCGCAGCTCGAATTTCCTCATCTGGCAGTCCGCCTACGCCGAATTCGTCTACCAGGACACGCTTTTCCCCGATTTCGATCGCCGCAACCTGTGGGAGGCATGCCTCCAGTACGCCGCGCGGGACCGCCGTTTCGGTGGCACGAAGTGAGCGGGGGCGCGGACATGGACGCGGCGGTGACCCCGGACCGGGAACTGCAGGCACGGGCCGGGGCCTGCCTGTCGAGTTACGGCATCGACGTGCGCGTCGATGCCGAAGGGTCACTCGGCTTCGAGTACGAGGGCGCCTTGTCGTCGCTGCGCGCGGTGAATCTGGCGCCGGGCTTGGACGTGCTGAGCCTCACCTGCGTGCTGGCCTGGGATCGCCAGCTGAAACCGCAGCTGCACAAGCGGGTCGCCGAACGCAACAACGCGCTGCAGTTCGGTTCACTCACCGTGATCGGCCACGGCAAGCTCGCCGACGTCATCCTGCGCTACACCTTCCCCGCCGCGGGGCTGGACGACAAGGCGCTCACCACCATGCTGCTGCTCGTGCTGTCCAACGCGAGCCGCGCCAGGCAGGGTCTGCTGCCCTGAGGGCATGACATCTGTCATGCCGAAGTCGTGACAGCCGTGCGAGGTTCGGGGGCGGGTTTCCCGCGACCGTAGAGGCATGAGTTCAGCAACGACCACCGCGGTCCAGAGCCGGACGCGGCCCGCGCCCGCCGTCGCGCTGCGCGACCTGCGCAAGAGTTTCCGCACCCCGGCCGGCGTGGTGCACGCCGTCGACGGGCTCGACCTGGTGATCGAGCCGGGGGAGATCGTCGCCTTCCTCGGTCCGAACGGCGCGGGCAAATCCACCACCATCGACCTGCTGCTCGGCTTGGCGCGTCCGGATTCGGGCACCGTCTCGGTCTTCGGCACGGCGCCGGAGCGAGCCGTCTCCGCAGGCCGCGTCGCCGCGGTGCTGCAATCCGGTGGCCTGCTGCCGGACCTCACAGTCGTGGAGACGGTGCGGCTGGTGGCCACGCTGCACGCGAGTCCGCGCCCCGTCGAGGAGGTGCTCGCCCGCGCGGGCATCGCGGGGATCGCCGATCGCATGGTGGGCAAGTGCTCCGGCGGCCAGCGCCAGCGACTCCGGTTCGCGCTGGCGTTGTTGCCGGACCCGGAGCTGATCGTGCTCGACGAGCCCACCACCGGCATGGACGTCGAAGGGCGCCGGGAGTTCTGGAACGCGATGCGGGAGGATTCGCGGCGCGGCCGCACCGTCCTGTTCGCCACGCACTATCTGGACGAGGCCGACGCCTACGCCGACCGCATCGTGCTGGTGCGCGCGGGCCGGGTCATCGCCGACGACAGCGCGGCCGAGATCAAGAACCTGGCCGCGGGCCGTACCGTCGCCGCGACGCTGCCCGGCGCGGACCCCGCCCGGCTGCTCGTGATCCCCGGCGTCGACGACGTCGAGTTGCGTGGTGATCGAATCCTGGTGCGTGCCAAGGACTCCGACGCCGTCGCTCGATTTCTGCTGAACCACACCGCCGCGGTCGATCTGGAGATCACCGCGCACAACCTGGAAAACGCCTTTCTCGCGCTGACCACGGCCGGAGATCACTGACATGACCACACTCGTCTCCCGGTCCGTCGCCCCCACGCTCGGCGGCTTCAACCTCGGCTTCCTGCGCCTGGAACTGCGCCGCATGCTGCGCAACCGGCGGACCCTGATCTTCACGCTGATCATGCCGCCGCTGTTCTTCGTCATCTTCGGACTGCAATCCGATTACCGGACCCAGTCCTACGGCTCGGGCAACGTGACCGGCTATGTCATGGTGTCGATCGCGGTGTACGGCGCGATGCTGGCCGCCACCAGCGGCGGCGCGATGGTCGCCGTCGAGCGTGCGCAGGGATGGAGCCGCCAGCTGCGGCTCACACCGCTGCGGCCGGTGGCGTACATCGCGGTCAAGGCCGTGGTCGCGATGATGCTGGGGCTGATCTCGGTGGCCGCGGTGTTCGCGGTCGGCGCGGCGCTGGGCGCCCACCTGACGCCCGCCGCGTGGGTGGAGTGCTTCCTGCTCGCGTGGGTCGGCTCGCTCGTGTTCGCGGCCTTCGGCCTGTTCGTCGGCTATCTGCTGCCGTCGGAGAACGTGATGCAACTGCTCGGTCCGGTGCTGGCGGCGCTGTCGTTCGCGGGCGGACTGTTCATGCCGCTGCACGGCTGGTTCGCCACCGTGTCGAAGGTGATCCCCACCAATGGCGTAGCCACGCTGGCCCGGCTGCCGTTCGGCGACACCGGCGGCGGGTCGGTCGTCGGAGCGGTGGTCGATATCGTGGTCTGGTCGGCGGTCTTCGTGTTCGGTGGGGCCACGTTGTTCCGGCGTGACACCGCACGCTGAACGCCGGTCGGGCTACCGCTCGTCCACCCGGACGGCCGGTTCCGCCGCGCGCGGCCGGTGCGGTCGGACGGCGTTCCGTGGCGTCGGCGGACAGTGCGTGCGGTCCGGAGGAGCTCATAGCCGCGACGTATGCGCGATCCCGGGCGAACCGGTGCCGGTAGCGTCGCCTCCCATGATCGACCACGACCGGCGAGCCGTGTACCGCCGCCGCCTCCGTCCCGCCCGGCCACAGCGAGGTGGCGCATGGACGTGAAGACAGCGGGCGCCGCGCGGCCGAGAAGGTCCGCCGGTCTGGTGGACGGGATGCTCGGCTGGCAGTCGTTCGGTCCCGATGGACGGCGCAGGGGCTGGTTCGGCGCTGTCATGTCGCTGGTCTGGCTGGCCTATCTGATCGGACCGATCAGGCGGAGCTGGGCCGAGGGTGAGCCCGCACAGGCGGTGGCCGCCATCGCCTGCGTGCTCACGTTCGCGGCGCTGATCGTCGTCGCGTTCGTCGCGTTCCGCAGGTACGCCAAGGACGGCGCGCCCGACGACTTACCGGTCGACCGCAGGGCCTGGCTGCTGCTGGCCGCGATGGCGGCTTTGTCCGTGACGATGGGGGCGCTGCTCGGCGGGGACGGTCTGCCCACGGCGCTCTATGTCGCGGTGGTCGCCGTGTTCGTGCTTCCGCTGCGCACTTCGGCCGTCGTCGTGGTCGTGATCATGACGATCATGCTGGTGGCCCCGTTCGCGGTGCCGTCGTGGCATCTGGGCGGGACGCCGTTCTACCTCGCGTTCGTTCCCGTGGTCGTGTGGGTGGCGAGACAGCTCGGGGTGCGCGGCGACCGGCTCGCCGAGCTGGCTCGCAGGCAGCGCGCGGAACTGGAGATCATCGAGGAACGCAATCGCGTAGCCCGTGACGTGCACGACATCCTCGGCCATTCGCTCACCGTCATCACCGTGAAAACCGAACTCGCCCAACGATTGCTCGACGTCGACGCGAACCGTGCGCGGACCGAACTGGCCGATATCGAACGGCTCGCGCGCGAAGCGCTGGCCGGTGTGCGGGAGACCGTCGGAGGCCTGCGGGAGGTGTCGTTGCGCGGCGAGCTGGCCAACGCGCGGACCGCCCTGGCCGCCGCGAGCATCGACGCGGAACTGCCGGAGCCGGCGAGCCTGCCGGACACACCGTCGGGCGAACTGCTGGGTTGGGTGCTGCGCGAAGCGGTCACCAACGTGATCCGGCACAGCGCCGCGCGCCGCTGCACCGTGACCGTCACCGCGACGTCCATCGAGGTGGTCGACGACGGTCGCGGCCTCCCCGCCGACAGCGCGTCCGGCTCGGGGCTGGCCGGGCTGCGGGAGCGCGTGCGCGCCGCGGGTGGAACACTGACGCTGTCGACGCCGGAGGGCGGGGGCGTGCGCATTCGCGCCACGATCCCGGAATAGGAAGCGGGTGCCATGATCCGGCTGTTGCTGGCGGACGACCAGGCTTTGGTGCGCGGCGCACTGGCCGCGCTGCTCGGGCTGGAGCACGACCTGGAGGTGGTCGGCGAGGTCGGGCGTGGCGACGAGGTGCTCGACGCGGTCGAGCGGACCTGCCCCGACGTGGTGCTGCTGGACGTCGAGATGCCCGGGATGGACGGCATCACGGTGGCCGGGAAACTGCACGCCGCCCACCCGGACGTGCGGATTCTGATGGTCACCACCTTCGGCAGGCCCGGTTATCTGCGCCGCGCGATCGACGCAGGCGCGAGCGGTTTCGTCGTCAAGGACACTCCGGCCAGGGAATTGGCCGACGCCGTGCGGCGCGTACAGATGGGGTTGCGGGTGATCGACCCGGGCCTGGCCGCGGAAACGTTGACGGCGGGCACCTCCCCGCTGACCGCGCGAGAACGCGAGGTGCTGGTCGCGGCGGCCGACGGCGCGCCCGCGAGCGCCATCGCCAAGCGGTTGCACCTGTCGGAAGGCACGGTGCGCAACCACCTTTCGTCGGCGATCGGCAAGACCGGCACGAGCACGCGCGCGGAAGCGGTGCGCGCGGCCGAACGTCTCGGCTGGCTCTGACGGGCGGGTCAGCCGACTGCCGGACGCGCGGGCTCGCCGTAGGGGAGCAGGGTGCGCACGCCGAGCGCCAGCGTTTGCGGGTCGAGATCGCCGAGGATGAGGTGCTGGAGGATGAATCCCGGCAGCAGTCCGATGATCGCCTTGGCCACGGCGTCGACATCGGCGTCTTCGGGTAGCCAGCCTTTGTCACGCATGTGTTCGGCGTAGGTCACCCAGAGCGCGCGCATCGCGAGCATCGTCTCGCGGACCATCACCGCCGCCCCGGGATGTACCAGGGCCAGTGCCCAGGCTTGCGGCGCCAGTCGGACCGGCCCGTCGGGCCCGCTGCGCCGCACCACCTCCTCGGCGATCATGGTGATCAGTTCGGCGGGCGTGGGCAGCGGATCGCGGCGTATCGCCTCGTCCATGGCGATGCGCAAGGCCGCCGTCGTCTCCGTGGCGAGTGCGGTGATCAGTTCGTCCTTGCTCTTGAAGTAGCGGTAGACCGCACCGGCCGAGAGGCCCGATTCCGCGAACACGTCTTGCATGGAGGTCTCGTAGAACCCCTTGCGGGCGAAGCAGCGCCGTGCGGCGTCCATGATCTGCTGCCTGCGGCGTTCGAGGTGTTCTTCACTGACTCGGGGCATGGGCCCAAAATAAAACGAATATCCGTTCTTGACAACCGCTTGGCCTCGTGCGACGGTAGGCGCAACTAAAAAGAACGAGCATTCGATTTTCAGGGAGAAGGCCATGAACACCATGCAGCGGGCGTTCGCTCTCGGCCTCGGCGCCACCCTGCTCCAAGCGCTGATGCTGGTAGCGTTCGCCTGGCCCGCCGCGCACATCGCGCCCCGTGACCTGCCGCTGGCCGTCACCGGTCCGCAGGCGGCGATGATCACCGGCACTCTCGCCGAGCACAGTCCGGGCGCCTTCGAGATCAGCACGCCCGCGGACGAGGCCGCCGCCCGCGCCGCCATTCGGAACCGGGAGGTCTACGGGGCGATCGTCACCGGCGACGGGCCGCCGCGCATGCTGGTCGCCTCCGGCGCGAGTGCCGTTGTCGCACAGCAACTCACCCAGATCGGGCAGCAGCTCTCCGGCGCGCCCGCCGTTGCCGTCGAGGACGTGGTGGCGGCCGACTCCGACGATCCACGGGGCGCGGCCTTCGGCGCGATGGTGTTGCCGCTGGTGATGTCCGGCATCGCGGCGGGTGTGCTCCTGGCATTGCTGGTCCCGTCGATCGGCGGCAAAGTGCTCGGACTGGTCACCTTCGGCGTCGCGGGCGGACTGCTCGGCATGGCGATCATCCATGGCTGGCTGTCGGTGGTGCCCGGGTCGTATCCGGTGCTCGCGGCGGTCGGCGGGCTGGTGTCGTTCGCGGTCGCGGGCGCGGTGGTCGGGCTCGGCGCCGTGCTCGGGCGAGCAGGCATCGGCATCGCCGCGCTCACCATGCTGCTGGTCGGCAACCCGTTCTCCGCGGCTACGTCGGCGCCGGAGCTGGTGCCGCAGCCGTGGGGCACCGTCGGCCAGTGGCTGCCGCCCGGCGCCGCCGCGTCGCTGCTGCGCTCGGTCGCGTTCTTCGGCGGCATCGGCGCGAGCGGACCGCTACTGGTACTGCTGATCTGGAGTGCGGTCGCGCTCGCGCTGCTCGCTGTGGCCGCGGTGCGCGGTCGTCCGGCCGAGGCGCATGCTGCGGACCGGAACGCGATCCCGGTCGGCTGAATCCGTCACCGCGGCGGGCCGCCCTCGCGGGAGGGCGGCCCGCTGTCAGTGCTGTGCCCCTCGGCCGCAGCCGTTCTCGTCCTCGTGTTGCGCCACGGCTCCGGGCGGTCGGCTCAGCCCACCGTGAACGACAGGGTGGGCGCGGTGGCTGCGCCCTCTTGCTTCTGGGCGTTGTACGTCACGGTGTAGGGGCCGGTGCCAGGGGAGGGCACCACGAAGACCACGTAGTTCTTCGGGTTGTCGATGGTCTCGTTCGCGTTGAGCAACTCGTTGATCGGGCCCCGGATGTCGGCGGCCACGGTCTGGCCGTCAGGGGTCCGGACGGTGAAGTAGTCGTAGTAGATGTTCGTGCCGCCCGCGGCGATGCCGGGCCCGCCGACGAGCTTGATGCGCAGTGCGAGATCGGATTTGCCGTTCTCGTCCTTGGTGTAGCTCGGGCTGATCCGGCCGCCGGTGACCTGAATGGTCGTCTGGTCCTGCACGAGGGTGCCGGTGACGGCCAGCGTCTTCGGTTGGATACTGTCCACCTTGCCCGCCGCGGCGAGCGGAATCTTGGTCTGGTTGTCGGCGGCCGCGCCGTACACGACGGTCATCGTGTCGATGAGGTGCTCGGCGTCCTTGGCCGACTTGAACGACGTGGTCGCGGTGCCGGTGGCGGAGCCGTTGCCGGGCACTGTCGGGCTGTCGAAGATCGCGCCGCCGTCCACCTCTCTGCCGACCAGCAGCGACGGCGTGATGCTCAGCGTGTGGTTGTCGAGCGTGGTGTTCTTGTAGGTGATGTCGACGCGCACCTTCGCGCCGCCGTATTCGTCCGGCACCACGGTCGCCTTGTCCACAGTGATGTCGAATCCGTCGTACCAGCCGGTCTTGCCGACTGTGCGGACGGTGGACTGCCCGTTCGCCGCGCCCGGCTCCGCGGCCACTCCGGCGGCGGTGGTCGACGGGACCGCCACCGGAGTGCCGTCCTCGTCCTGGCACGCCGAAAGCAACAGCGCCGAGGCTACGACGAGCGCGGCCCCGGCGACGGTCACGGCCCGGCGGCGCACCGGGCGTACGGATGAGTCGGTGATCGTTGACACGCTGCCTCCCCAGCAGATGGCGGATCCTTCGTATCGAGCCCGGATCGGCCCGGTTTCCGAGGATCTCGCCGGTGAATCTCCGCTGGCCGCAGTCGCGTTAACCCGACACGCCGGGAATCGGTGTGATCACCGGTCGCGTCGGCGCGCCGTCCCGCATGCCGTGCAGGTGCCGAACACCTCGAGGGTGTGGCTGATCTCGGTGAAGCCGTGTTCGCCCGCGATCGCCTCGGCCCACGCCTCCACCGTCGGGCCCTCCACCTCCACGGTGCGGCCGCAATGCCTGCAGACCAGGTGGTGATGATGGCCGGTGGAGCACTGGCGGTATACCGACTCGCCGGAGTCGGTGCGCAGCACATCGACCATGCCCGCGTCGGCCAGCGACTGCAGCGTCCGGTAGACCGTGGTCAGCCCGATGCCCTCGCCGCGTTTGCGCAGCTCGTCGTGCAGGTCCTGGGCGGAGCGGAACTCATCGATGTCACCGAGCAGCGCGGCGATGGCGCTGCGCTGCCTGGTGCTGCGGATGCCGACCGGTTTCTGCGGAACGGCCGTGTTGTCTGGCACGAATCACCCTTCCTCGGCGTGCGCGACGGCGTCGACGACGATGTGCGCCAGATGGTCGTCGACGAGTTCGTAGAGCACCTCGCGACCCGAACGCTCACCGTGCACGACACCGGCGGCCTTGAGGATACGCAGATGCTGACTGACCAGGGGTTGCGTGACACCGAGCGCGTCGACCAGTTCGTGCACACACCGCGGCGATTCGCGCAACTGCAGCACGATAGCAATCCGAACCGGCGCGGCCAGCGCCCGCAACAGCTCACCCGCGTCCTCCAGCACGGTTCGCGGGGGTACCGGCGCCGGGCCCGGCGCCCGATACGGGTTGTGCGGCGGTGCCGCGGCGGTCTCGGCGGTCATGTCACCAACTCCTTAATGGAAAGCATTACCAGTTTGCGTATGCACAGGTGCGCATGTCAAACGGGCGCGCCGAACCGTGCGGTTGAAACCGCCGCGGACGCTGCCGATAGGCTGGGCGCAATCGCGGCTATGACACAAAACTATTGTGTTCATGCAAGGCAAATTCCGACTCGCAGTGGATGGAGAATTCTCGCGTGGCACCCAAGTCGAAGGTGGACACCGTTGCCAACCTCGCCAAGCGCCGGGGTCTGGTGTACCCGTGCGGTGAGATCTACGGAGGCACCAAGTCGGCGTGGGATTACGGGCCGCTGGGCGTCGAGCTCAAGGAGAACATCAAGAAGCAGTGGTGGCGCGCCATGATCACCGCCCGCGAGGACGTCGTCGGTCTCGACTCTTCGGTGATCCTGCCCCGTCAGGTATGGGTCGCCTCCGGTCACGTGGGCGTGTTCAACGACCCGCTGGTCGAGTGCCTCAACTGCCACCACCGCTTCCGGCAGGACCACCTGCAGGAGGCGTACGCGCTGAAGAACAAGATCGACGACCCCGATACGGTCTCGATGGAGCTCATCGCCTGCCCGAACTGCGGCACCGTCGGCCGCTGGACCGAGCCGCGCGACTTCAACATGATGCTCAAGACCTACCTCGGCCCGATCGAGTCCGAGGAGGGCCTGCACTACCTGCGCCCGGAGACCGCCCAGGGCATCTTCGTGAACTTCGCCAACGTGATGACGACCGCGCGCAAGAAGCCGCCGTTCGGCATCGCGCAGATCGGCAAGAGCTTCCGCAACGAGATCACCCCGGGCAACTTCATCTTCCGCACCCGCGAGTTCGAGCAGATGGAGATGGAGTACTTCGTCAAGCCGGGCGAGGACGAGGAGTGGTACAAGTACTGGATAGAGACGCGGTTCTCCTGGTACACCGACCTCGGCATCGACGCGGAGAACCTGCGGCTGTTCGTGCACCCGAAGGACAAGCTCTCGCACTACTCCGCGGGCACCACCGACATCGAGTACCGCTTCGGCTTCCAGGGCAACGAGTGGGGTGAGCTGGAGGGCATCGCCAACCGCACCGACTTCGACCTGAAGACGCACTCCGAGCACTCCGGCACCGAGCTGAGCTTCTTCGACCAGACCACCAACGAGCGCTACATCCCGTACGTCATCGAGCCGGCGGCAGGCCTCACCCGCTCGCTGATGGCCTTCCTGGTTGACGCCTACGCCGAGGACGAGGCGCCCAACGCCAAGGGCGGCGTTGACACCCGCACGGTGCTGCGCCTGGACCGCCGCCTCGCGCCGGTGAAGGCGGCGGTGCTGCCGCTGTCGCGCAACGCCGATCTCACGCCGAAGGCGAAAGACCTGGCCACGCAGCTGCGCAAGCACTGGAACGTCGAGTTCGACGACGCGGGCGCCATCGGCCGCCGCTACCGCCGCCAGGACGAGATCGGCACGCCGTTCTGCATCACGGTCGACTTCGAGACGCTCGACGACCAGGCGGTGACCATCCGCGAACGCGACACGATGACCCAGGAGCGCATCGCGCTGGACAAGGTCGAGGGCTACCTGGCCCAGCACCTGATCGGCGCCTGAGCTACGACGCGGCGCCCCGTGGTCGATGGGCCACGGGCCGCTGTCGTTCAGCTGTTCTTGCGGGTGACGATGCCGATCGTGGTCGGGATGAGCAGCGCGAGACCCCACGGCACCGCGACCCAGAACGGCCAGAAGTCACCCGCGCCGGTGGCCAGGTAGATCGCCACACACAGCGCGTTCACGAACACCCACGGCGTCCACATGATCGTGATCCACTGCGGAATGCCCTTGGCGCGCGCGGGCTGCGAGTCCCGTTGCGCGGGAAGGTCGGACAGCAACGGCGTCAGCTCGCCGTAGGTCTTGGCGGCGTATACCTGTTGCAGCCGATCATCGAATTCGGCGAGCGACAGCCTGCCCTCGTTCATCGCGAGGCGCAGCCGGTCGATGATCTTCTCGCGATCGGCGTCGGACGCCCGCATGTGCTCCTGACTCACCGTGTCAGCCTAGGTCCACTCGGCCGATGGGGCGGAGTGGTCGTCAGTGGCAATGGGATTCCGCCTTGCCGTAACTGTCGTGGTGCAGCGCTTCGCCGACGTGCTTCTGCCTTCCCAACGGCGTGAGATCGAGGTACTGGTGGGTGCCGATGAGGATGTCGCCGCCACGGCCGTAGGACGAGTAGGTGTGGAACACCGCGCCGTCGTCGTCACGCCAGAAGACGCTGGTGCCGGGCTGCTCACCTTCTCCGTGATAGCTGTGGCCGCGTGCCTCCAGCTCGGCCTTGCTTCGGTAGTTGTATTCCACCGGTACGCGGGATTCGTCCTGGGTGACATGGAAGTCGTAGTTGAAGTCGCTGTCGAACGACGAGTACATCGGGAAGGTCCAGCCCATGCGCTCGCGGTACCGGTCGAGCGTCTCCCACGGACCGCGTGACACGGCCGCGAAGGTGGTGTCCTGCGCGTTCAGGTGGGCCAGGTGGCCGACGTTGTCGAGCAGCATCGCGCAGCTCGGACAGCCCGCGTCCAGATCCCAGCGCCACATCATGTGGTAGACGATGAGCTGGCGGCGCCCGTCGAACAGTTCGGGCAGGGTCGTGCGGCCCGTCGGACCTTCGAAGACGTATTCCTTGTCGATCGCGACCATCGGCAGGGCGCGGCGTTTCGCCGCCAGCTCGTCCATGCGATGGGTGATCGCCTTCTCCTCGGCCAGCAAGCTGATACGCGCGGCCAGCCATTCCTCGCGTGACGCGACGGTGGGGCGGTTCATAAGGGTCTCCTCGATGCCGGGACAGTGCTCTGTACGGGTAGACGGAGCCGCCCGGTAGGAGTCATCGGCGGACCGAGGAATCCGTCCGGGGATCAGGGTCGGAGCGGAACGTCCCAGAACGCCAGCTCGTGCCGGAGCCCTTCGCGGAACAGCTCTTCCGCCCGCACCGGATCGACCCCGGACTCGTCGATCATCTGCGCGCAGCGGCGAGTGAGGGCGGCGAATCCGGGATCGGCGTAGGTGTCCACCCAGCGGCGGTAGCGCGGTTCGGCGGGCGGGTGCTGGGCGAGCCGGGCGCCGAGCGTGGAGTATCCCCACATGCAGGGGTAGAGCGCGGCGAGACCTTCGCCGTAGGACGCGGCGGAATCCAGCAGAAACGCCGTGTACGCGGTGCACGGAGCGCCTTTGACCGCGCCGTCGAGGTCCGCGCCGAACTCGGCGGCCAGCGAGCGGTGCAGCGACAGCTCCTCGTGGTAGGTGGCGTGCGCGAGGTCGACCAGGTCGCCGAGATAGGCTGCCGGAGCTTGCCATGCGAGGCGGGCGAACACCCGGACGTAGTCGAGCAGGAACAGGTAGTCCTGCTCCAGCCAGGACCGGAAGACCGGTTCGGGCAGGGTGCCCTCGGCGATACCGAGCACGGTGGGATGGGCGAGTTGTTCCTCCACCGCGGGAAGGCCGATCTGCTCCAGACGCGCCGCGAGACTCATACCGGCAGTCTTCCGCATCCGCCCGGTCGGTTTGCAACCGTGCCGGTAGTGCCGCACCCTTGCCGTGTGTTGTGGGATGAGGAAGCTCCGATTCGCGTGCTGGCGCCGTCGGAGCAGCGGTTCGTTCGGCATGGCACCTACACGGGCCGGTCGGTGTCGGTACGGGGAGCGCTCGATGTGACGGCGCTGCGGGAGGCATTCGCGACCTTACGGCGCGCGTATCCGGTGATCGGCTGCAGAATCGTGGAAGACGCTGCGGGACTGGGATATCTGTTCGGCGCGGACGAGACGGCATGGATCCCGGTTTCCGTGCGCGAGGGCGACCTGGCGGCGATCGGCGTTCCCGCGATGGATCCGGCGGTCCAGCTGGCCTATCTGGACGTCGTGGGCTCGGGTGCGAACGAGTGGCGTGTCACGCTGTTCGCTCACCACAGCGTCGCCGACGCGGGCTACTGTGTGGAACTGCTGTCCCGACTATGGGATTTCTATACCGGCGTTCTCGAAGGTCGGCCGATAAACGTTGCACCACAAGCGCTCCCGCAATCTTTGGAGTGGTATGCGGCGGAACGGGGCATCACCGCCGCCGGGAAGTCCGGATTCGAGGAGGTGACCGAGCCGCTTCCGCCGGAGGCTCGGAACGTGCCGTCCGATGACGCGAAACCCGCGCCGAGTACGCTCGCCCGTCCGGTACGCGTGCGGCTCAACCGGGCGGCTACAGCGCAGATCACCGATCTCGCACGCAAGACCGGTGTGACGGTGAACGGTTTGCTCACCGCCGCACTGCTGCGCGCGTACGCTCGTGAGACAGGCGGCGGCGCAAAAACTCTGGGCTGCTTGTATCCGGTCGACCTGCGCAACAGGCTGGAGCCGCCGGTCGCCGCCTCGGCGGGTACCAACATGGCCGGGCTGGCTTCCTTCGCGGCCGAGGTGGACCCGGCCGCCAGCCCGGTCGAACTGGCCCAGCGCATTTCGGATCGGCTGACGCGCGACCTGTCCGAGGGCGTCGTGCAGCAGTCCGTGCTGCACTTCCCGGAATACTACGGTGCCACCAGGATTCATTCGCTGGCCGGACATATCGCGGTAACCAATACCGGCGTCGTCCCGGTGTTCCGCACACCTGCCACGCTCGAGCTCACCGACTACGAGATCGTCTACGTCTCGGCGCATCCTCGCCCGTCTGCGGGCGCGTCGGCCGCGGTCACCTATCTGGTGTACACCTTCGCGCAGGAGCTGACCGTCGGTGTGCTCGGCGGCGGCGCACACGCCGACGGCCTCCCCGAGGCGGTGCGGGCCGAGCTGACCGCCTTATCGGCGGCAGGGGGCCGCTGAATCCCGGTCCATCGCCGCACGCGGTGTCAGAATCTGCCGCCACGGCCGATCCGCCGGGAACCGGAGGAACCACCGTACGAGCCGGGGCTCCAGCCGCCCCCGGAGTGCCGAGCGCCGCCCGCCGCCCCGCGCAGCAGTCCTTCGAGCAAAATGCCGCCGAGCACCGCCCCGGTCTGGGCGCTGCCGGAGGGCGCCCGGTCCGCCTCCCATGCCCGCACGCTGGCCTGCGCCGCTCGGAGCGCGCGCCCGGCCAGATCCGCCGCCGCCTGCGCGCGCAGCAGTGCGTCGGCGGGATCGTTCGCGCTCGACCGCTGCGCCTCATCGAGGTTGCGCTGTGCTTCCGACAGGCGGGTGCGCGCTTCGGCGTCGATGCCGCCGCGCCGGGTGCCGATGTAATCGGCGGCCGCACCGATCCGGGCGCGGGCGTCCGTGAGCGCTCGATCGAGCCTGCGGCGCAGGTCCTCGGCGGCGAGTTTGCGGTCGGTGGCCCCCGCGACGGCGCGGTCCAGATCCGCGTCGGCGGTGACCGCGTCGTGGAAGGCGCTCAGCGGATCGATGTCGCCCGTGGCCGTCGCCTGCTCGAGAGCGGACTGCGCCGCGGTGCGGGCGTCGGCCAGTTCCGGCCCGCCGTAGTCGGCGAGCTCGGCGGCGGAGGCGAGGTCGCGGCGCAACTCGTCCAGCACACCCGGCAGGCCGTCGCCGGCCTGCTGGATGGCGCTCGACGCGTTGTCGACCGCGTCGAGCAGGGAGCGAGCCTGCCCGATCGCGGCCTCGGCGGAACGAATGGCGGCGACCGCGCCGCCTTGCTCGCCGACCGGCTCGGTGAGCGCGGAACGTCCCGCGTCGACGTTCTGCTCCGCGAACGCCAGGCGCTCGCGTGCCATCCGCACGTTGTCCTCGATCGGCGCGAGCACACTCGCCGGATGGGTGGCGGCGAGCCGGCTCAGCTCGGTTTCCGAGCCGGGAATCCGGGCGGTCACGTCGACGACGTCCCTGGTGAGGGCGTCCAGCCGAACCGAGGCGTTGAGCAGCAGATCGCGCATCGCGTCGAATTCCGTGACCTGCGCGTCCAGTTCCCGATCGGCGCGCCCCACCTTGCCGATCAGCTCGACCAGCAGCGAGCGCTGTTCGTCGGGGGTCTCCGGGATCGCGTCGTCCAGGCGCTGCCGGATCGCGAACGCCGCCGCGGCAGCGGTTTTCGCCTTGTCGAGGGCGGTGCGGAAGGGCGTGGTTGCGGTGGCGCCGAACTCGCCGGTGGCGAGCTCGAGTTCCTCGCCGCTGGTGCGAATCGCGTTGTCGATCTCCACCAGCGTCTCCCGAGAGCGGGTCTGCAGCGCTTCCAACGGCAGTTCGGCCAGCGCGCTCGCGTTCTCCGGATCCAATTGCCGTGCCGCCGCCAGCTCGGCATCGAACCGTTCACGACGTCGTCTGCGCGCGTACCAGACGAGGCCGCCCGCCACCAGAATCACCAGCAGGCCGATGACGAGCAGAGCGCGGACGTTCACCCCGCCGCCGCGCATGGCCGCGTCCAGTCCGTCGGCGGTCGCGACCCCCGCGTCGGCCCAGCGTCCGTCGCGCAGGGCCGGCTCGACGCGGCCGATCAGGATGTCGTCGAGTTCGGAATCGCTGATCTCGCCGGGCACTTCGCCCTCCAGCCAATACGCGCGATCCTCGGTGGCGACCGCGAGCAGCAGGTCGCGTTGGCCGAACCCGGATAGCGAGGCGGTGCGCCTGGCCCAGTCCCGCGGCTGCATCCCGTCGAAGCCGCGCACGTACACCACCCACAGCCGCAGCTGCTGATCGGCGTAGAGCTGGTCCACCGCACCGCGCACCCGGTCGCGCTGACCTTGGTCGAGCGCACCGGCCGGATTCTCCACATAGGTGGTCATCCGTAGCGGCGGTTCCGCCGCGATCGTCGGAGCGCCAAGCAGGGCGGTCGCGGCCAGGAGGACGCTGATCGCGAGCAAGCGGACGAAGCGGATCCGCGACGGCAGTGACATGGCACGAATCTAGCTCGCTAGCATCATTTCGTGATCACCATCGATCGCCCGTACAGCGGCCACGTCTCACCGGATTCGAATCCGCAGCAGCGCGACGTCCCCGGCGCCCGCATCGTCAAGATGTCCGTCGGCGGCATGGACAACAACTGTTACCTGGTGCAGTGCACCGGCACCGGCGCGGCCCTGCTCATCGACGCCGCCAACGAGGCGCCCCGCATCGCGGCCCTCGTCGAGCAGGAGGCGCCCGGGCAGGTCCAGCTGATCGTCACCACCCATCAACACCGCGACCACTGGCTGGCGCTGCGGGAGACCACCGCGGCCACCGGCGCTCCCACCGCGGCGCACCCGCTCGACGCCGACCCGCTGCCGGTCCGCCCCGATCGGCTGCTCGCCGAGGGCGACACCGTCACCATCGGCGATCTGGTCTTCGAGGTCATCCACCTGCGCGGCCACACGCCGGGGTCGATCACCCTCGCGCTCACCGACGGGGCGGGACGCACCCACCTGTTCACCGGGGACTCGCTGTTTCCCGGCGGCGTCGGGCGCACCACCTCCCCGGAGGACTTCGGCTCGCTGTTCACCGACGTCTCGGCCAAGCTCTTCGACCGCTACCCCGACGACACCGTCGTCTACCCTGGCCACGGCGACGACACCACCCTCGGCGCCGAGCGTCCCAGCCTTCCGGCCTGGCGAGACCGCGGCTGGTAACCGCCCCTGACGGTAACCGGTCCGGGGCCTGCGCGGCTTTTGGCAGACTTGGGGAGTGAATTCGCCAACGATGCGCACCCGAGCCGTCCCGGCGCCCGAACCTGCCCGCCCACAGGGCTTCGGCGCCGGGTTGCTGCGCTGGACCCGGCGGCTCGTCGTCGGCTCCGTCGTGATGGGCGCGCTCCTGGTCGGCGGGACCGCCTTCCGGGTGTGGCAGGTCGCGCGCATCGACGACTACACGAAGGCCGACGCGATCGTCGTGCTCGGCGCGGCGCAGTACTCCGGAACGCCGTCCTCGGTGTTCGAGGCGCGACTCGATCAGGCGTACAAGCTGTTCCGGGCGGGTGTCGCTCCGCGCGTCATCACCGTGGGCGGCAAGCAGGAGGGCGATCTGTTCACCGAAGCCGCCTCGGGCAAGAACTATTTGCAGGCGCGCGGCGTGCCCGCCGACAAGATCCTCGCCGTGGAAACCGGATCGGACACCCTGCGCAGCATCGAAGCGGTGGTCACGGCGATGCGGGCGCGGGACATGTCCTCGGCGGTGCTGGTCAGCGATCCCTGGCATTCGCTGCGCACCCGCACCATGGCCCGCGACGAGGGGCTGGCGGCGTGGACCGCCCCCACCAGAACCGGTCCCGCCGTCTACACGCGGGAATCCCAGGCGCACGGCATCGCCAGGGAGACCGGCGCCCTGCTGTGGTACCAGCTCACCCACTTCTCGGCGGATTTCACCTACACGGCGGGACAGTGAGGCTCGATGAGCGCCCGGTACACCGATCACGACACCGAACGCCTCGTCGTCGAGGGCGCCAAGACCGCGGGGCTCGGACCGCCGCGCAGTGAGTTCGAGACCGGCCACCGGACCGAATTCGCCCGCGACCGGGCCCGCGTGCTGCACTCCGCGGCGCTGCGCAGACTGGCGGACAAAACGCAGGTCATGGGTCCGCGAGAGGCGGACACCCCGCGCACTCGGCTGACCCATTCGCTGGAGGTCGCCCAGATCGGCCGCAGCATCGCCGATGGCCTCGGCTGTGATCCGGACCTGGTGGATCTGGCCGGTCTGGCCCATGACATCGGCCATCCGCCCTACGGCCACAACGGCGAGAAAGCCCTCGACACCTTCGCCGACGCCTTCGGCGGGTTCGAAGGCAACGCGCAGAACCTGCGCATCCTCACCCGCCTCGAACCGAAGGTGCTCGAGGCCGACGGCGCCAGCGCGGGCCTCAACCTCACTCGCGCCGCACTCGACGCCGCGCTCAAATATCCCTGGGGGCGAACCGGTCCCGGCACCAAATTCGGCGCCTACGAGGTCGACGCCGAGCGCCTGGAGTGGATCCGCAAGGGTGCGCCGGACCGGCGCCGCAGCCTCGAATGCCAGATCATGGACTGGTCCGACGACGTCGCCTACTCGGTGCACGACGTCGAGGACGGCGTCCTCGCGGGCCGGATCGATCTGCGCGCGCTGGCCGACCCCGCCGAACAGGACGCGCTGGCCGCGCTCGGCCAGTTCCAGCACTCGCTGGCCGCCGACGAGCTGATCGCCGCCGCGCAACGGCTGTCGGAACTTCCGGTGGTCGCGGCTGCGTCCGGATACGACGGCACGTTCACCGCTTCGGTCGCGCTGAAGCGCCTCACCAGCGAGCTCGTCGGCCGCTTCGCCACCGCCGCGATCATGGCGACCAAAGAGGTGTCCGGTCCGCAGCCGCTGTCCCGGTACAACGCGGATCTGGAGGTGCCGCGCATCGTCGCCGCCGAGGTGGCGCTGCTGAAGACGGTCGCGTTGCGCTATGTGATGTCCGACCCGGCACACCGGCTGCGGCAGGCCGCCCAGCGCGAACGCATCCTCGCCGTGGCCGAACGCTTGCTGGCCACCGCTCCCGGCAGACTCGATCCGCTGCTGCTGCCGTTCTGGAACGCCGCCACCGATGACACCGCCCGCGTGCGCGTCGTGGTGGACCAGATCGCTTCCTACACCGAAAGCCGCCTGGAGCGAGTCGCGGGCGAGTTGAAGATCTAGGCGTACCTCCGCCTTCGCTCCGGCCATGCGCGGGGCTATGGACGGACCGACGTCCGGCAGTGCCTATTTCTGCGTACCTCCGCCTTCGCTGCGGCCATGCGCGGGGCTATGGACGGACCGACGTCCGGCAGTGCCTATTTCTGCGTACCTCCGCCTTCGCTGCGGCCATGCGCGGGGCTATGGACGGACCGACGTCCGGCAGTGCCTATTTCTGCGTACCTCCGCCTTCGCTGCGGCC
>NZ_JBSGCA010000033.1:59925-59996 GCF_053601535.1 Nocardia sp. NPDC004718 | reverse complement strand
CGTACCTCCGCCTTCGCTGCGGCCATGCGCGGGGCTATGGACGGACCGACGTCCGGCAGTGCCTATTTCTG
>NZ_JBSGCA010000033.1:0-59826 GCF_053601535.1 Nocardia sp. NPDC004718 | reverse complement strand
GCGTACCTCCGCCTTCGCTGCGGCCGTGCGCGGGGCTATGGACGGACCGACGTCCGGCAGTGCCTATTTCTGCGTACCTCCGCCTTCGCTGCGGCCGTGCGCGGGGCTATGGACGGACCGACGTCCGGCAGTGCCTATTTCTGCGTACCTCCGCCTTCGCTGCGGCCATGCGCGGGGTCAAGGGCGATTGTCCGGCTGCGCCTTTTGGACCCGTATCGGTGGTGTCACGCCGACAGATCGTCGGAGGACTCGGCTCGGGCCATTTTCACCAGCGCGCCGTGCAATTCCTTGGCTGACGCACTCGCTCGTTCGCCCCGCAGAATCACCTCGGTGAAGCCGTCGATCAAGGCCCGGCCCGGATCCAGCAGGCCGAGACCACCACCGCCGCCACGCAGCGACTCGTTGATCAAAGTTCGCAAAGCTTCTTGCCGAGCCCGGAACCCACCGGCGACGTCCAGAGCCCCCGCGAATTCGCGCACCACCGCCGTGTACACCGGCCGCTCGGCAGGCCCACGGCGACGAAAGATCCGGCGTGTTTCCACCGAAGCCGACCGCGGCGGATACAAGGCGGCACGGTCCAAGAGCATCCAGATCGCGGCATCGGCCGATTGTTCCGCGGTCGGCTCGCGCTCCGGTCTCGGGCGCGATTCCGCGTCGTCGGTGAGCTCGACGCCCCGCAGCGGCATCGGGTATTTCGTGAGCAGCTCATCGATAGTGGACGCGATCTCACGGACAACCTGGACACCGACTTTCGCGGTATCGAACCCGACGACTTCCAATCCATGCCGCGCCGACATCTCCCGCGCGATTCGGAGTGCCTCGGCTGGATCGGGCGTATCGGCCTGCTCGAGGCCTGCGGGGCGGTGTGCGGTGCTGCGTTCGATGGGTGCGCGACCGGCTTTCCTGGCGGATGCGGGGTCGGGTCGTTGGACGGGTATGCCGGTCTGCGGCGATGCGGCCGAATCGCTCCGGCGAACCGAGATGTGGTTCTCCGGGCTGGCGGTGCGGGGGACGGCCTGGTGCGTGCGCGCGACGTCTGACCGTGGCGATCGTGTCGAGGTATGAGCAGTGTCGACAGGATCGGACCCGCCAACGGTGTCCGTCTGCCGAGCATGTCCGGGTCGGGGCGCGGCACCGCTGTGCTCGATCGGCGGGGGCTGGTCAGGTGCGTCGGTCTGCCGGTCGAGCGGGGCAGCCTCGGCGCGGTCGGGCGGAGGGACGAGCGCGGGATCGCCCCGTCTTGTGGGATCTGCCGAGGGACCGGTGTTGCGACTGGTTTCGAAGTTGTCTGTGCTGCCCGGCTGCTGGGTGGAGCTGCCTGCCTTATGGGTCCGTGGGTGAGATCCGGTGTGGCGGACCGAGATGGGGTCGGTCGTAGCAGGGCTCGGCGAAGGGGATTGCGGGCCGGGTGAGGCGTCGAGCCAGGAAAAGCGCAGGGCGTCGATCCATGGAAGGGCGGCCGAGCCTGGAGAGGTATCGGTTTGCCGCCGCGATACGGGTTCGTCGGTGGCATCCGCCTGCCGGATGGGCACGGAGCCTGCCCGCTGCTCGTCCGCGGAGTCGGCCGTGGCGTCGATCGGGGGAAGGGGCTGGGAGCGTAGTGTGTCAGCTGCCGAGGCGGGTGCCGCCTGATCGGTGGAGTCTGTCGATTGGTGGGGTACCGATTCGTGGGCGCTGATTGTGGGTTGGGGGAGGTTCGCGTTGCGGATCAACTGGTCGGGCGTTGAACTTGCCCGCTGCTCGACCGGCTGGTCGGGCGTTGAGGTTGTCTGTCGTGTGGCGGCGGGGTGCTCTGTGGCGTCGACCTGGGGGTTCGGTTCGGAGTAGAGCGTGGTAGTTGCCGGTGCGGGTGCCGTCTCCTCGGCGATGTCCGCCGGTGGGTGGGGTTCCCGGGCGGCGCTGCTGATTGGCGGTTGCCGGCCGGAGAGGTTTGTGTTGTCGATCGACGGTGTAGGTGCTGCGTCGGGAACCTGGAGGGATGCAGAGTCGGTGGGGTGATCGCTCTGAGGGGAGGACGTGGCGTCGGTCTTCGGAGTGTGCGTGGGTTGGTCGGTTCTTCGGCGAGGTTCGAGTTCGCCTGCGCTGCCGGACTGACGGGTGGGCTCGATCCGTGCCGGATGGGGTGGGGTATCGAACTGGAACGGGAGCGGCGACTCGTCTGCGATACCGGACGTCGGGGTGGTTGCGGTGCCGAGGGTCGTGTCGTCTCGCGGGGTGACCGCCGGAGGATGCGGGTCGTCGGCTTCTTCGATGGGGGCGACACCGCCGGTGGCGTGGATCGGGACCAGGTGCCCGGGATCACCGGTGCGCTGAGGGAGCGCGGGTTCTGTCGTTCGCGGGACGGGCTTTGGACGGGATGCGGGGCCCGTCTCCGGAGCGGACGGGGTGTCGTCAGCCGTACCGATATGTCGCGGTGGTGCGAGGGCTTCCGGCGAATCCGTTCGGCGGATCGGTTTCGGATGTTGCGTGCCGTTCGTTGCGCGGAAGTCCTCGGCATCGGTGCGCCGCGCTGAGGTCCGGTGCTCCTCAGCGGTGGTGTTCGTGGAGTCCGTCGGTGCGGAGGCGCTGGTGGAATCGGTTGGCCGGGCCGGTGCGGACTCGCTCCGGGGGCTCGGTGCGAGGGTCGGCTGTTCGCTCTCCGGTCGCGGTATCGAGTCTTCGGCGATCTCGATGTCCAGACGCGGCGGAAGACCGCCGGCTCTGTCGGCCTGCGGAGCGGATACCTCGTGGCGCGGCTCCCCGATCTGCGGGATGTCCTCGGTGCGGTGCGCTCTTTCGCCCGGTGGGCTGGGTGCGGTGTGGGTCGGCTGATTCGGTGGGCGGTCGTCAGGGGACCGGCGGCCGGATGCGGTATCGATCCGAGGGCGGGGTGTGGCGTGCTCGCCCCGGTCCGTCCGCCGGATCGACGACGGAGCAACGGTGACTGCGGGTGCAGGGCCCTCGGAGACAACCGAGCGCCGGACGGATACCGGCTCGTCGAGGGTGTCGGTTCGGTGATTTGCCGGTTCGAATTGGGGATGACGCCCCGCGGCCGGTCGGCGTACGGGTGCGGACAGCTCTGCCGAGACGCCGATCTCGCGGGCCGCGGATACGTGAACCGGTGTGCCCGGCACCGCCGGGTATGGCCGGACCACGCGCTTGGACCAGGGCGTCTCTTGGGTCTTCCGAGACCATGGCGTCGGCATCGCCTTCCGCGCGGGCTCGGCCGATGACTCCGGCGCAAGCACCCGGCTCTCCGGTGCGGGCGCCGGGACAGGCAGTGCTTCGGCATGATCGAGCCGGTCGCCGTCGACGAGCCCTTCCGCGGAGGCGATGGCTGCCTTCAGTTCGCCGACCGTCCGGGAAGCGTCGGCAATGAGCCGCTCCAAGGTAGATACCATCGCGCGCAGCTCGCCCGTGTCGATCCGCGACGGCTGACTCACAATGTCTCCCGCCTGTCCTCATCAGGTCTTGCCGCGGTGCGCCCGGCCCGCGCCGACACTCTGGTCTCGGGTGACCGAAAACAGACTGTGGTCCCGGCTATTGTCGCTCAAATCCGCCGGACCTCTCCGGGCTGGGAAGATCGTTTGTGCGTCGCCGCCGCCGAACAGCTATCGATTCGCAACCTGTTCGTCGCCCTTGTCGCTCCGCTCGTGGAGCTGAGGAATCTCCGGCCCGCCCCTCGCATCGGGCCACTTGGCGGTACCGGCTCGGCAATGCCGATGAAAGGCACTGTGCGACAGGTGAATTCACTGGAGCCCCAGGTTGGCTACCATGGAAGGGTGCGGATCGGAGTAGGGCTCTCCACCGCGCCCGAAGCGCGGCGAGCGGGCATGGAGGCCGCAGCGTTCGCCCGCGACCAGATCGCGGGCGAAGCGCCGTCGCTCGCTGTGCTGCTCGCGTCCCGCGCGCATACCGACGACGCCGTCGAGGTGCTCTCCGGCGTCCACCGGACGGTCCGGGTGCCCGCCCTGATCGGATGCGTGGCGCAGGCGGTGGTGGCGGGTCGCCGGGAAATCGAGGACGAACCCGCGGTGGCGGTGTGGCTGGCCTCCGGACTGCCCGCAGCCGAAACCTTCCAATTGGACTTCCTTCGCACGGCCAGCGGCGGGCTCCTCGCCGGCTATCGCTTCGACAAGGCCGCACGCGACTTCCACCTGCTGCTGCCCGACCCCTACTCCTTTCCGGCCGATCTGCTGCTGGAGTACATGAACACGGATCTGCCCGGCACCGTCGTGATGGGCGGGTTGGTCAGCGGCGGCCACGGCCCGGAAGGCAGCCGCCTGTTCCGCGACCACGCCGTGGTGACCTCGGGTGCGGTCGGCGTGCGTCTTCCCGGCCTGCACAACGTGCCGATCGTGTCCCAGGGCTGCCGTCCGATCGGCAACCCCTACACGGTCACCGGCGCGGACGGCACGGTGATCACCGGACTCGGCGGTCTGCCCCCGATCGAGCGGTTGCGTCAGATCGTCGCCGTGCTGCCACCCGACCAGCAGGAAGAGCTCGCGCGCGGCCTGCAGATCGGGTTCGTCGTCGACGAGCGCCTGGCCGAGCCCGGGCAGGGCGACTTCCTGATCCGCGGTCTGCTCGGCGCCGATCCGTCCAGCGGCGCGATCGAGGTGGGTGAGGTCGTGGAAGTCGGCACCACCGTCCAATTCCAGGTCCGCGACGCGATCGGAGCCGACCACGACCTGCGGACCGCGCTGGCGCGGGCGCGCACCGACCTGTCCGTACGTCCGGCCGGTGCGTTGCTGTTCACGTGTAACGGACGCGGCCGCCGGATGTTCGGTGTGGCGGACCACGACGCCACGACCATCGAGGACTTGCTCGACGGCATCCCGCTCGCGGGTTTCTTCGCCGCCGGTGAGATCGGGCCCATCGCGGGCCGCAACGCGCTGCACGGATTCACCGCGTCGATGGCGCTGTTCGTCGAATGAGCGTCGATCTGCGGGTCTACGCCGAGCTGAACGATTTCCTGCGGCCCGGCGAGCGATACACCGTGCTGCGTCGGCCGTGCCGCCCGCACCAGACCGTCAAGGACGTCATCGAGGCAGCGGGCATTCCGCACACCGAAGTGGACCTCGTCCTCGTCGACGGGGAACCGGTCGACTTCGACCATCACCCGCGCCTCGGCGGCCGGATCACCGCGTATCCCGTGTTCGAGACACTCGACATCGGCCGGGTGACGCTGGTCCGCCCGCATCCGCTCCGGGAGCCACGGTTCCTCGCCGACGTGAATCTGGGCGGTCTCGCCAAGCTGATGCGCCTGCTGGGTCTCGACGTGCACTGCCGGTGGGAGGCCGAGGACGCCGAACTCGCCGAGGCGTCCGCGGCCGAGCACCGGATCCTGCTCACCCGTGACCGAGGGCTGTTGAAGCGCCGCAACGTCACACACGGCGTCTACATCTGGTCGGACCAGCCGATCGAGCAGGTCGTGGAGGTGATCCGGCGGCTCGACCTCGTCGCGTGCCTGGATCCGTTCACCCGCTGCCTGCGCTGCGGCGGCGTCGTCGCCGAGGTCGACAAAGCCGAGGTCGAGGATCGCCTCGAACCGCTCACCCGTCGCTACTACGACATCTTCCGGCAGTGCCGCGATTGCCGCCGGATCTACTGGCAGGGTTCCCACCAGTCACGTCTGGCCGAAACGGTCGCGGCGATCCGCGCGGAACTGGATGGCTCGTGATTCCCCGCTCGAGGGCGCCTTCGACCGGAACTCGCGGTGTCGAGCCGCCCGGGCGCGTCGGCCCCGCCTTCGCCTAGACTCTCTGCCGTGGCCGGACGACTTCCTGATCGCGATATCGCGGCAATACGCGAGCGCGTCCGGATCGAAGACGTGGTGGGCGAGTACGTCGCGCTCAAGCGCGCCGGCGCGGACTCCATGAAGGGCCTGTGCCCGTTCCACGACGAGAAGTCGCCATCGTTCCACGTGCGACCCAATCACGGCCTGTTCCATTGCTTCGGCTGTGGCGAGGGCGGCGACGTGTTCGCCTTCCTGCAGAAGATCGAGCACGTCGGGTTCGTCGAGTCGGTCGAGCAGCTGGCCGACCGGATCGGCTACCAGATCAACTACGAGGGCGGCGGCACCTCGGTGCAGCGCGATCGCGGCACCCGGTCCCGGCTCGTCGCGGCGAACGCGGCCGCGCACGAGTTCTACGTCGCCCAGCTGCGCGAGCCGGAAGCCGAAACCGCGCGCAAATATCTCACCGATCGCAACTTCGACGCCGCGGCCGCGCACCACTTCGGCTGCGGCTACGCCCCGGCGGGGTGGGACACGCTCACCAAGCACCTGCTTCGCAAGGGGTTCGACTTCAAGGAGCTGGAGGCGGCCGGGCTGTCCCGGCAAGGTCAGCGCGGCCCGATCGACCGTTTCCACCGGCGGCTGCTGTGGCCGATCCGCAACCTGTCCGGTGACGTCATCGGCTTCGGCGCCCGCAAGCTCTTCGACGACGACACCATGCCCGGTAAGTACATCAACACCCCGGAAACGTTGCTGTACAAGAAATCCCAGGTACTCTTCGGCCTGGATCACGCCAAGCGCGAGATCGCCAAGGGGCACCAAGCGGTCGTGGTCGAGGGCTACACCGACGTCATGGCGATGCACCTGGCCGGGATAAAGACCGCCGTCGCCTCGTGCGGCACCGCATTCGGCGACGACCATCTCGCCCTGTTGCGCCGCCTGATGATGGACGACAATTTCTGGCGCGGCGAGATCATCTATACCTTCGACGGCGATGCCGCGGGCCAAGCGGCGGCCCTGAAAGCGTTCTCTGGTGATCAGAAGCTGGCCGGTCAAACCTACATCGCGATCGCGCCGGACGGGCAGGACCCGTGCGAACTGCGGCAGCACTCCGGTGACGCCGCCGTGCGCGATCTGGTCGCCCGCCGAACCCCGTTGTACGAGTTCGTAATTCGCGGTCTGCTGGCCGACCACAACCTGGACACCGCGGAGGGCCAGGTGGAGGCGCTGCGCCGGGCGGTGCCGGTGGTCGCGCAGATCAAGGACAACGCCCTGCGCAAGGCCTACGCCACCAAACTGGCCGGATGGGTCGGCTGGGACGACATCCAGACCGTGGTGCGCCGCGTCGGCGAGGAAGCCAAGCGGAACCGCAACGGCGGCGGGCAGGCGGGCGCCGGGCGTGCGCCCGCGCCGCGCCAGGTGGTCGCCGAACATCCTGCGGCGCGGCCGAATCCGAACGATCCCACCCTGCTGCCGCAACGTCAGGTACTCGCCGCCGCACTCCAGTACCCGGCGATGGCCGGAGCGGGTTTCGACGCGCTCGAAACCGAAGCCTTCGCCCACCCCGCCTACTCGGTCCTTCGCGGCCTGATCGCCGAGGCGGGCGGTACGGCCGCCGGGCTCGGCGGCGCCGAATGGGTCAACGCCGTCGCCGACCGCACCGAGGACCTGACCGTGCGCGCCCTGCTGTCGGAGCTGGCCAACGAGCCGCTGCCGGTGAAGTCGGAGTCCGACATCCCGCGCTTCGTCGCCGGTGTCCTGGCGCGCACCCAGGAGGCCTGGGTCGGCAGGCAGATCGCCGAACTCAAGTCCAAGCTCCAGCGGGTCTCCTCGACCGAACAGCCGGAGGCCTACTTCGCCCTCTTCGGCGACCTCGTCGCCCTCGAGCAGTACCGTAAGAGCCTGCTCACCCAGGCGATGGGCAACCACGGGGACTTCGCCACCGGGGCCTAGGGTCGATCAGGTTCGTGGTTCCCCGCACACAGTCCGACTGGTGCGAGGATCGGTCACAGCAGGTGTGGGGTCAGCGACGGAGCTGGTCGTGCGGTACCAGGACGGTGGTCCGCTCGTCGATCGGCTCCATCGGCTCGAGGCGGGGGCGGGTGCTGAGCTTGTCCGCCAGTTTCTGCCTGCCGACGAGCACGAGCTTGCGGGTCACCGGGCTTTCGGTCAGCGCGCGGGTAGCGGCGCTGATCTGCTCGTAGCGAGCCCGCCCGGCCTTACTGCCGAGTACGTAGCCGGCCGCCACGCCGATGATCAACCGCAGCATCTCGATGTGCTCCTCCCAGTTGCCAGTTCGCCGCCCCCATCCTGCCCGACACCCCACACGCCTGTCGATCCGGACACCCGGTGGCGACGCGCCCGCCTCGAGTGACAACTCAGCAGGTAGCGACGCGATTTGGGCCTCCGCCCAGCGATACGCTAGAGTTTCTCCTCGGCCCGCCCGATACCAACCGGACGAGCCAAGGGCAATCCCCTATAGCTCAATTGGCAGAGCAGCCGACTGTTAATCGGCAGGTTTCTGGTTCGAGTCCAGATGGGGGAGCAAGAATAAGCCCCTGACCAGGAAATATGGTCAGGGGCTTCATTTGTTTGGTCCATTGATCGGACCTCACCAAGAAACGCCAAGAATTCGCCACCGAACGTTTCGTCGACCGGTCGTGTCGAAACCTGACCGAGTCGTCCAACGGCGTCACATGGTTCCGAACAGTGACGCGTTCGTCCCGGTTTCCTCGGTTGTGCGGTGCTGGGAGCAGGCACTGCCTCGGTGTGAGATCGATGCTGTCTACGCCGAGTGTGATAAGCCGAGGTTCCGGTACGAAAATCAGCGCTCATGCCGAATGTCGTGCGGATGCGCCGCGCCGCCAGGCCGCCGATAGCGCACCGACAGTGGCGCCAGGCTCTGGCATATCGAATTATCGAACATGTGTTCGACAATGAGGTAGGCTGGTTCGGGTGAACATACATTCGATCGCGGCGGCGCCGGATGCTCCAGCACGGGGATGGCAGGAACTGGCCGATGTCGATCTGCTGCGCACTCTCGTCGAAACCGAACGCCGTCGGAGGCGACTGGATGCTGCCATGCGCGCGGCCGTCGCCGAAGCCGAACGTCGTGGTCTCGCCGCAGACACCGGCTATCGGGACACCGTGGAGCTATTGACTGATCTGCTGCGGATCAGTGCCCACGAAGCGCGCCAGCGAATCGAATACGCGGCTCCGCAGGCCCGCTCGCGTTCCAGAAAGGTATGGAGGGTGCTGGCGGCAGCAAGCTGAGGCCGAGCCCGCTGCCTCGACCTCGGTTCGGAAGGCCGCGAGGACCGACTGCCCGTTCACCGCGTAAGCGCCGGCACGGGCCGCGTCCACTGTGGCTCGTTTCGAAACGGCGCAACGTCGGCCAGCAGTTGATCTCGCGAACGCGCGCACATGCCGATGATCGTGTGCGTCGAACTCCGAGGTCCTGATCAGATCACACCATGGGAGGGGTTCGGCCATCTCCGCGCGTCGAGCAGGTTTCCCCGTCACGGATGGGGAAGCGAAACTCCCTGCTGTGTAGCAAATTTGGACATTCGACCGATAGGGGACTCGGGTGCGGCGAGCGCGCTTATGTTGAGTTGGAGGTCGACGATGTCTCATTGGAGGAGAAGTCCGCGCACGGTTCGACAGTCGGTCCTGCTGGCCGCAGTCGCCGGGACGGTGGTGCTTGCTCCGGCCGCGCTGGTCCTACCGGCATTCGCAACCCCTGATCAACCCCCGGCTACTACCGCACCTGTCACCATCGCGCCCGTGACGACGGCGCCGCCCGTGACGACCGCGCCGCCGGTCACCACCGTGCCGCCGGTGACGACCACGCCGCCGGTCACCAGTGTTCCGCCGGTCACGACCGAACCGCCCGTGACAACTCCGTCATTTCCGAAAACTGTTGAGCCGGAAGACCCCTATGGCCCCGACGGCTTCGATCTCTGGGGTTACGATCGCTGGGGTTACGACAGGTGGGGTTACGACAGGTGGGGCTACGACCGGCAAGGCTACACCTCGCAGGGCTGCGCCCGTTCCGGTGAGGACCGGCCGGACGCCGACCGGCTGGCCTGCGAACTGCGCAGGGCGCGACCTTCGACCGGCAGCGCGGGCAGCTGAAACCCATACCGCCGCTGTTCAACACCTCGCCCATCGACTCGTAGCGCAGGCGACCGCGCCGCGGGTCGATGCGCGGTTAACCGATGCTCTAGCTGTGCAGTTCGGCAAGGAGATCATCGAGCGCCTTGTGAAGTTTCTCGGAGTTGGCTGGATCGAACTACGAGAAAGTCTCCCAAAAGGCACTCGGCGTCCCATTCCCGTCTTTGGTTCGCCCTCCGCCCAGGCGTCATCCATGACCACTTTCTGCACGGCCGCCGCAGCATCGTGATGGACTCGACCGTCGGCAGGTCGGCCTCGCTTGTGTGGTAGGCCCGTACTGTGTTCGCTCGCTCCTCCAGCGTCAAGAAGCTTGCGGCGTCGCTGTGTGATCCGCCGACTCTCGACCCCGGAGCAGTCGTTCAGTCCGCTGCCCAGAGGCTGAGTTTCTCCGGATTCCGGATCGCCCAGATGCGGGTGATCCGGTTGTCGGCGATGTCGAAGGCGTAGACCGACACGATGGTGTCGGCGAGCTGCGCCACCAGGCCGGGTTGGCCGTTCACCGTGCGCTCGAGCAACGTCACCTCGGGAGATCGGGCGGCGATTTCGATCCAAGCGCGGGCGATCCGCTCGCCGCCGTCGATCGGGTGCAGGAAGGCCGGGGCCAGGCCGCCGCTGTCGGCGGTCGCGGTCGCGTTCGGATCGAGCAGCCCGATCAGAGCTTCGATGTCTTGTGTCTCCCAGGCTCGTTTGAAGTCCCTGATCACCTCGGCGTGCCGGGTTCCCGACGGCCCCTGCGCGGTGCGGATGCGGCGGCGGGCGGAGGAGGCGAGCTGACGGCAGGCCGCGGGGGTGCGCCCGACGATCTCGGCGACCTCGGCGAAGGAGTAGCGGAAGACATCGTGCAGGACGAACGCGACCCGTTCGGCCGGTGTCATGGAATCGAGCACGACGAGGAACGCCATGCTGATCGACTCGTCGAGGGTGACCCGGTCGGCGGGATCGGCGGGGGAGGGGCCAGCGAGCCATTCGGAACGGTCGGGCAACGGCTCGGGAATCCATTCGCCCACGTAGCGTTCCCGCCTGGCCCGCGCCGAGCCGAGTAGGTCGAGGCAGATGCGGCTGGCGACCGTCGTCAACCAGGCGCCGGGCGCCGCCACCTCCTGCCGCTGCCGCTCGGACAACGCGTACCAGCGCAGGTAGGTCTCCTGCACCACATCCTCGGCTTCGGCCAACGAGCCGAGCAGCCGGTAGGCGAGATTGATCAGTTGACGGCGTTCACTGATCACCGAGCGCAGGTGCGGATCGGTCATGGGTATCGGCTCCTTCGGTCGATGCGGGCCCTACCGAATCGACGAGACAGCGACCCGATTTGTGAGACAGCCTGACATTCCGGACGGCTGTGTCGTCGGAAGGTCGTGACACTTTCAGCGAAGCAGGAGTTCCGGAAATGACCAGAATCGGCATCATTCTCGGCAGTACCCGACCCAACCGTAACGGCTCGCAGGTCGCCCAGTGGGTCCTGGACGTGGCGTCGCAGCGCGGCGACGCCGAGTTCGAACTGATCGATCTGCGTGACCACCCGCTGCCGCACCTGGACGAAGCGGTGCCGCCGATGTTCGGCCCGTCCGTCAACACGCATACCCGCGCTTGGGCCGAGCGCATCGCACCGTTCGACGGTTTCGTGGTGGTGACCCCGGAGTACAACGGCGGCGTCCCCGGAGTGCTGAAGAACGCCTTCGATCACCTGTTCGCGGAATGGACCGACAAGGCGGTCGGATTCGTGTCCTACGGCGTGAACGGCGGCGCCCGCGCGGTGGTGCAGTTGCGGACGGTCTGCAGCACGCTGGGCATGGCCGACGTGGGCTATCAGGTCGCGATCTCGGTGCTCACCGATTTCGAGAACCACACCACCTTCGTACCGGGCGAGCACCATGCCGCCGCCCTGGGCAAAACGCTGGATCAGGTCGTCGCGTGGAGCGTCGCCCTCGCACCTTTGCGCGCCGCTTCCACGGTCACCGTCGGGTGATCCCTCGGAAGAGACCGCCTTGCGGCCGGAAATTCATCGAATGGAGGATGCAATGACTGCCAACGATCCCGGAGTTGGTTCGGTGGTATCGGCGCCTGCGCGACGCGCAGTGGACGAAGCCGAGATCAGGCGGCGGATCGACAAGTTGGCCGAAGGAATCGGGGCCAAGGATCTCGAGGGCGTGAAGCAGCTCTACGCAACGGACGTCGTCTCCTTCGACGTCGAGCCTCCGCTGCAGCATGTCGGTATCGACGCGAAAGCGAAGAACTGGGCGAACGCGTTCACGTTCTTCCATGATGTGACCTATGAGGTTCGCGACCTGGCCCTCACCGTGAGCGACGATGTGGCATTCGGACACGCCTTCGGCCGGCTCAGCGGCACGCTGCAGAACGGGGTGGCGACGAACGGTATGTGGGTCCGGGTCACTCTTTGCTTCCGGAAGATCGACGGCGATTGGCTGATCACGCACGACCAGGCTTCTGTGCCGTTCGATATTTCGACCGGCAAAGGAGTGGCCGACCTCGAGCCCTAGCCGCTGCCTGCTGCGGTAGCCGGGCGATGCCGCCGACACGCCGCGGCCCCGGCGCGAGTGTCGCGTTCGGGGTTGCGGCGCGCATGTTTTCACTCGGACGTCCGCGCCGGGACAGTCCGCGAGCGCCGATCGTCTGGAGTGACCAGGCTCACGATTGATATTCGCGTAGGGTTGTAGAGGGTCCTGACCAGCGGGTTCCAGTAGGGGTGCTGGGTGGGTCGGCAGGAAAACCGGGTGATTTGTGTCGGTGCCGGGCGGAATACTGACCCGCGCCCGATGAGTTCGAGCAGTCGACACCGTCTCTACAGCTGTGGCGCCGGGACGCGATCCGATGACTCGGCGAAGGGCCACATGTTCTGTCAACGACCCATGCCTCCGGAGGTATCCGATGTCCGCCGCACCATCCGTTCCAGCCTCGGGAGGGCGGACACCGACCGTCATCCGGGTGCTGGTACTCGCTACCTTCGTGGTGATCCTGAACGAGACCATCATGATCAACGCGATTCCGCGCCTGATGGCGGATCTGGCGATCACCGACCGGGCGGCGCAGTGGGTGTCGACGGCGTTCATGCTGACGATGGCGGCGGTCATCCCGACCACCGGCTGGTTCCTGCAGCGCGTGTCGACCCGGCAGGCGTACGCCGCGGCGATGGGCGTCTTCCTGGCCGGTACCGCGTTGTCGGCGGTCGCGCCGTCGTTCGCGGTGCTGCTACTCGGCCGGATCGTGCAGGCCTTCGGCACCGCTGTGATGATGCCGCTGCTGATGACCACCCTGATGACGGTGGTGGCCGAGCACGACCGCGGCAGGGTGATGGGCAATGTCACCTTGGCCATTTCGGTAGCGCCCGCGATGGGGCCGGTGATCTCCGGCGGTGTCCTGCAAATCGCCTCGTGGCGTTGGCTTTTCGTGCTGGTTCTGCCGATCGCGGGTGTGATCGCTTGGCTGGGGCTGCGGCAGCTGGAGAACGTCGGTGAACCGCAACCCGGGCAGATCGATGTGGCCAGCGTGGCGCTGGCGGCGCTGGGATTCGGCGGACTGGTGTTCGGGCTCAGCCGGTTCGAAAGCGACGACTTCGCGGGCCCGCTCGGCATCGTCGCCGTGGGCTCGGCGCTGATCGCCCTGTTCGTGTGGCGGCAGTTGCGCTTGCAGCGCACCGGTACCCCGCTGCTCGATCTGCGCGTGCTGCTGTCGGCCACCTACACCAAGGCGCTGATCCTGATGTCGGTGGCGTTCATGGCCATGCTCGGGTCGATGATTCTGCTGCCGCTGTACCTGCAGAACCTGCGTGGCCTCAGCCCGTTGGCCACCGGCTTGCTGGTGATGCCGGGCGGATTGGCGATGGGTCTGCTCGGGCCGACCGTCGGCCGCCTGTTCGACCGGTTCGGCGGTCGCTTGCTGGTGATCCCGGGGTCGGCCGGAATCGCCATAGCGCTGGCCGGGTTCACTCAGATCTCGATGACCATGCCGTACTGGCAGCTGCTGGCCCTGCACATCCTGCTGATGGTGTCGCTGGCGGCGGCGTTCACCCCGGTGTTCACCCTGGGTCTCGGTGCGCTGCCGCAGCATCTGTACTCGCACGGCAGCTCCATGCTCGGCACCTTGCAGCAGGTCGCCGCGGCGTTCGGCACCGCTCTCGTGGTGACGGTGATGTCGGCGCGCGCCACGTCGCTCGCCGCCGAGGGAAGCGACCTCGTCGCCGCGCATCTCGACGGTATGCGCCTGGCCTTCCTGGTCTCGGCGGCGTTGGCGCTGATCGTGATCGTCATGGCGGTGCTGCTGCCGAACCGGGCCGCCGCGCACGAAGAGGCAGCCCCGGCGGAGTCCGTCGAGGGAGCAGAGACCAAGGCTCCCGAGCTGACCAAGCGCTGAACCGCTTCGATACGGAAGCCCCTGGACGCATCCAGCGCCAGGGGCTTCGCCGTACGTTCCTACATCGGCACTGGGCGCGGGAATGTCCGGACGACGCCGCTCAACCGCCGACGATCGCGACTACCTGGTAGCCGACGATCAGCGCGGTCAAGACCACGGGAATCGCGGCCACGCTCGGAGTGACGATCGCGCGCGCGAAATCGCGTGCGGGTCGGTCGGAATCGGGAATCATGTCGAACGGGAGCGGCCCGGATGCCAGCGGCTCACCTAGTCCAGGCCGGCGCCAGCGCCAGCAATACGCAGAGCGAGCCGATCGTCGCCGGCGCCCCCACATCCGCGTTCGAGGCGAAAGCCATCGGCCCCGAGTACGGCAGGAATCCGTACCGCGCGGACACCATGATCGACGGATGGTCGCGTGGACCGTTCGCCGTTCGCGCGGTATCGGTGCGTGGTTACCTGCACCGATACAACGGCGCACCGCGTCAGGACGATTTCGCGGTCACCGCGGCGCCGGAGCGTGATCGACTGATCGTCGCGGTGGCCGACGGAGTGTCCGCGGCGCGGTCTTCGCACGGCCGGATCTCTACGGGAATTCGCGGGCTGCGGGCAGCGGTTCGTATGGCTATTCGCGTCGCGGTCGCGCGGGAACGAGGGAAGGCGGGCCGTGGCAGCGCTCACAAGGTGATTGGCTCTGCCGGACACGGGTATGCGACCTATGTCAGCCGACAAGGAATATGGGAGGTATGTGATGCCCGAGCATCGGAGCGGACCCCTGGAAGCTGTCGAAGGTGTCGTCGAGGACGCCAAGGGGAAGGCGAAGGAAGCCGCTGGCGTCGTCACCGGTGACGAGGACCTGAAGAAAGAGGGTCGCGCACAGCAGGACAAGGCCGAATCGCAGCGCGAGGCGGCGCAGAAGGAAGCCGAGGCCGAAAAGGCCCGTGCGGAAGCGGATCTCGACGAGGCTCGGCAGAGCGCGTACGAGAGCGGCAAGGACGCCTAGCGCCCGCGAGATTCGATGTGGCCGTTTGGCGGAACGGCCCATCATCGGCCCGGCGGTGAACTACCGCCGGGCCGATCTCAGCAATTACTCGGCGCGGGAACACCTTTGAAGCGCGCTTCCAGCCAATTGAGCGCGGACGGTATGCCGAGCACCGCGGCGGACAGATGGTCCGGGCTCGGGAATTTCTCGTATTGCACTCGCGCACCCGCCGCGCAATACCGCCGAACCGTAGCGTCGACCGACTCCACCGGGATGAGAGTGTCCTGCTCCGCACGCCATTGGTAGCTCGGCGTGGCCGGGATGTCTTCGTAGAGTTCCAGGCTGTTCTCCTCGAGCACCTCGCGTGCGCGCTTGTCATCGGCCAGCGAGTTCGAGGCCGCGACGTCCACGATGCCGCGGCCTGCGCCGACCAGCAGGATGTCGTTGGTGCAACTGTTGGCGATCCGATTGCGGACCGACAACCCGAGCGAATTCAGCTGATCGCTCACCGGCAGCCGAGTCGGGTACTCACGCTCCAGCCCGAGGGCGGCGGCGAAAGCGAGACCGAACACCGCGTGCGGCGCGTAGCCGAGGCCCTCGATCATCTTGACCAGATTCATCGGCACCCCGCCCGCGGCGACCCCGACGAGCGGCAGTTCCGGCGCGTAGGTCGGCGCCAGCGCGGCCGCCCACGCGCTCGCCATGCCTCCGCCGGAATAGCCGAGCAGGCCGACCGGGCTGTCCGCCAATCCGAGTTCGGCGACCCGCCGTGCGGCGCGGATGCCGTCCAGCGTGATCATGCCGCCGAGTTTGGCGGCGCCGTAGGCACTGGTGGGTCCGAGGTGGTCGGGGAGAGCCACCGACCAGCCGCGCAGCAGGAGGGCATTGAGCGCGGGCGCTTCGCGGATCGACAGGTTGGGGTCGCTGGTGTAGAGCACGCGCGACACCGTGCACTGGGTGCCGAGTGCGTTGATGATGTGCTGATAGGACAGCAGTGGCCGACCGGGGGTGGGATTCTGCGGCGTCAGCACGGTGGTGGTGGCCGCGATCGGCTCCCCCGTGGAGTTGGTGGAGCGGAATTTGATCATCGTGACCGTCGAGCCGGGAAACATCGGTAGTGCGGGCATCGGGCGAACGGCGAGGACGTCGCCCGGCGCGGCGTGGTCCAGTCCGGCCGGAGCGGCGTAGAACGGATCCGGATCCGGTGCGGGGTAGATCGGTTGCGCAGCGGCCTGCGGTGTGATCCCACAGAGGGCGGCCGCTGCGGTGGCGATGAATAATCGAAGCATGGTTTTCGTCGACTCCCCTTCATCACAACGTGCTGTTCAGTAACGCTGGTGTGCTGAAGCCGAATGCAGCCGGACACCGGTCGCTCGCGACCGATGCCCGGACCTGCACACTGTAGGGGACGATCGGGAAAAAGCCGAGGTCGCCGCGCCGCTCGTCGACGGAGGGGCGCGCCGCGCGCTCGTCGGCTACCGTGACCCGGTGCTTTTGCTGGTCGTCGGCGTGGTCCTGCTCGGTGTGTTCGCGGTGCGATTCGGCAGGGACCGCAGGCGTCTTGGCCACGGGGTGTTCCTGCTCCTCGGACTGGGGTTCGTCGGCGCGTGGGTGGTCGGCCGGATCATCGAGGGCGATCGCACGGTGGTGCTCGCGCCCCTGGTGGTGCTGCTGTCACCGCTGCTGGTGCTGGTGCTGGCCGGGTTGTCGATCGCCAACGGCGCGCAGTTGGTGCGCCGTGAGGGTTGGCGTCTTCCGAATCTGTTGCCGCTCGGACTCGGTATCGCCCTGTTGACGCCGTACGTGGTGCTCGTCCTGGCACTGCTGACCGAAAACATCTGGCTGGTAGTGCTGCTGGCGTCGCTGACGATGACGATCAGCTACGTCGGATTTCTGTTCGCGGCGTTCCTGTTGTATTCCCTGTGCTACGGACTGTTGCCCTACCGCCCCGGGATGGACGCGATCGTCGTGCACGGCGCCGGGCTGGTCGACGGTGCGGTGCCGCCGCTGCTGGCCGCGCGCCTGGATCGGGCGATCGAGGTCTATCGTGACGAAGCCGGTGCGGGGCGCGCCCCACTGCTGATCGCCAGTGGCGGTAAGGGAGACGACGAGGAGGTCTCCGAGGCGTCGGCCATGGGTGATTACTTGATCGGCCGGGGCGTGCCGGAAGACCGCGTGGTGCTGGAAGACCGGTCGGGAACGACCGAGGAGAATCTGCTCTTCACCAAACGGCTGCTCGGCGAGCGCGGTCCCACTACGCGCATGGTGCTGGTCACGAGCAACTTTCACATGTTGCGCACGGCGATCCTGGCCCGCCGCCTCGACCTCGACGCCGAGGTGACGGGCGCCAAGACCGCCTTCTACTACTTGCCGAGCGCCTTCCTGCGCGAGTTCGCCGCGCTGCTGGTGGCCTACAAGTGGAGCAACGCGATTGTGGCAGTGGCGCTGGTGTCGCTTCCGCCGCTCGCCCTGCTGGCCACCCGCGGGTGACTCAGAAGCTCTTGTGCGGAACGCCTACGGTGAGACCGCCGTCCACCACGAACTCGGCGCCGGTCGAGTACGACGATTCGTCGCTGGCCAGGAACGTCACCAGGGCGGAGACCTCGGAGGGGTCGGCGCCGCGGCCGAGCGGGATCTGGAGGAAGTCCTCCGGGATGTTCTCGGTCATCGGTGTACGGATCAAGCCGGGGTGCACGGAATTCACTCGGATCTTGTACTGCGCCAGCTCGAGCGCGGTGGATTTGGTGAGCCCGCGCACGGCGAACTTGGTGGCCGTGTAGCCGTGCAGGCCCGGGCTGCCGCGCATGCCTTCGACGGAGGAGATGTTGATGATCGAGCCGCCGCCGGCATCGATCATCGCGGGCGTCGCCGCCTGCATCCCGAGGAATGTGCCGGTGAGATTGATGTCGATGATCCGTTGCCATTCGGCCAATTCGAACGCGACGAGCAGGTTGCCGTTCACGATGCCCGCGTTGTTCACCAGGACACTCAGCGACCCGAAGCGCTCCACCGCCGCACCGACGGCTTTGCGCCAGTCTTCCGGCTCGCGCACGTCGAGGTGGACGTAGGCGGCGTTGTCGCCGAGTTCCGCGGCGACCGCGGCGCCCTCGTCGTCGAGCACGTCGCCCAGCACCACGCGCGCGTCCTCGGCGACCAGGGCCTTGGCGTGCGCCGCGCCCATGCCACGCGCTCCGCCGCTGATCAACGCCACCTTGCCGGTCAACCGCCCCATCCGGGGTACCTCCGTCTCTCGAATCTGCCTGCAACACGTTACAGAAAATGCGCCTGATGTCGACGCGTGCCGCGACAGTAGCCCAGGCGGTCGCCGGTGACAGCGTGATCGACCACGTGTCCCGGTGAGTGGGCCGTCGATGTCATTCCTGTGCGCCGCACATGTGGAACGTGTTCTAAAATGACCCAGGTGTGACCACTCGGGAGGTGCGCTATGACGAACCCCGGCCGAAGCGTGACGCGGTTCGGCGGACGGTTGCGGGTGCCGGACATCGCCGAGGTGCCCGGTGGCCGCCTGGTCGAGCTGGCGGTACGTGGTCGACATCCCGGGGCCCGAGCACGCGCCCGCGCTGGTGCTCCTGCACGCCACCGCCTGCACCGCGTACCTCACCTGGTTCCCGTCGCTGGCGGAGCTGGCCCGGCGGTACCGGGTCATCCTGTTCGACCAGCGGTGGCACGGGCGCGGCATCCGCTCCGAGCGGTTCACCCTGGAGGACTGCGCCGACGACGTGGCGGCCGTGCTCGACGCGTTGGAGATCGACCGAGCCATCTGCGCAGGGTTTTCGCTGGGCGGAATCGTAAGCTTGCTGGCGGGACATCGCCATCCGGATCGTGTGAGCGGGCTGGTGTTGTGCGCGACGCCCTATCGGTTCCGCGAGAAATGGCGTGAGCACGCTTTTCATCGGACGTTCGGCGCTGTCGCTGCCGCTGTGGAGCAATACTCCTACCGTCGTGCCGAGAAACTCGCGGGCCGTCTGCCCGAGCTTCCCGAGGTCACCTGGGCGCCCGGGCGGTTGGATCGCTGGGCGCTCGGCGAGTTCCGCAGCACCAGCGGGTGGGCGCTCACCCAGGTGCTCGCCGCGGTGGGGCGCTTCGACGCGACCGCGTGGTTGCCGGAGCTGACGATGCCGACGGCGGTGGTGATCACGACCCGAGATCGCGCGATTCCCGTCTATCGGCAGATGGAGTTGGCGACGATGATTCCGGGGGCGAGCAAGCATCTGGTCGCGGCCGGGCACGCGTCCTGTGTGCTGGAGGCCGATCGTTTCGTACCGGTGCTGCTCGAAGCCTGTGCGGCCGTTGCCGCGAAGATGTGAATCGGCAGGTCCCGTCCGGCGGCGGTGGCGGACCGGGACCCGGCGCTCAGCCCGACGTGCGTGCCGCGGCGAGCAATTCGGCGACCACGCCGGGAACGGCGTCGGCCAGCGCGGCGATGTCGGGCACCAGTTCCTTGCAGGCGATGAAGCCGAAGTTCAGCTTGTCGTTGTGCGACAGCACGGTCACCGTCAGGCCCGCGCCGTGGAACACCGGTCCGAAGGGGTACATCCCGTCCACCCGGATGCCGAGGAAGTACAGCGGCATCGGCGGACCGGGCACGTTGGACACCACCAAGTTGTGCACCACCGGGTGCTTCTCCGCCAGCTTGAGCGAGGAGTACATCCGTGCGGCGAGCCGGAAGGTGTTCGGCGGGGCGTATTTGGACCAGTCCTGCAGGAAGTCGGCGCCCATCACCTCGTGCTCTTCCTTGGCTCCCCGGTTGGCCTCGGCCACCTCGCGCAGGCGTTCCACCGGGTCGGCGAGGTCGGTGCCCAGCCGCGCGAACAGCGTGGACACCTTGTTGATCCCGGCCTTGTGCCGGGTCGACTCGTGCACGGACACGGGTACGGACGCGATGAGCGAGCGGTCCGGCAACTCGTCGCGCCCGGCCAGATAGCTGCGCAGCGCACCGGCGACGACGGTCAGCACCACGTCGTTCACCTTGACGCCGAACGCGGAGCGGATCTCCTTGACGGCGTCGAGTTCGGTCTCGGTGAACGCGACGGCGCGGTGCGGGGTGATGGCGAGATTGAACGGCGTGCGTGGAGCGGAGAACGGGATGGCCATGCCCGTCTTGTTCTGGCGACGGCGCTGCGCGAAACCGGCGACTACGCCGACCGTTTTCGGCAGCATCCCGACGATGCCCGCTCGGGTCGGGAACTTCACTACCGCCTTGGCCAGTAATTGCCAGTCATTCGGTTTCGGCTCGGGGCGCCACTCCTTGTCGGGTACCTCCTTGGCGGCGCCCGGCTCCGGATCGCACAGGTGCATCATCAGGTCGGCTCCGGTGACGCCGTCCACGGCGGCGTGGTGGTATTTGCAGATCACCGCGACCTTCCCGTCATCGAGACCCTCCACCACGGACATCTCCCACAACGGGCGGTCGCGATCCATGGGGCGGCTGGCGATGTCCCCGACGAGTTCGGCCAGTTCGCGGCGTCCGGCCGGCGCCGCGATCGCGATGCGGCGGAGGTGGTAGTCGAGGTCGAAATTCTCGTCCTCCACCCACACGGGATGGTCGAGGTTCAACGGCACCTCGTACACGCGGCGGCGCATCTGCGGAATAAGGGGAAGTCGCCGAGCCAGCTCGGCTTTGAAGCCGTCGAACGAGTAGCCGCCCGACGACGGGTCGAGGATCAGCAGCGCGCAGACGTGCAGATGCTGGGTCCCGGTTTCCAAGTAGAGAAAGCTGGCATCCAATCCGGTCAATCGTTCCATAGCCGAAGCCTACTAGAACACGTTCTAATTTTGGGCCGGAAGCGGCAGGTGTGACGACTGTCGCGAGTGGTGTCACCGTACAGCGGCGCGTGACGCTTTTGTGTGTTACTGGAAGTTCTATGTATGTGTATGATCCTTGCTACGGATATGTAGGAATCGTGCGGCGACGCGGGCGCGTGAGGATCGAGGAGTATCGATGAAGCTACTTCGCAGGGCCGGGCGGCGGCCCGACACCGACCCGGGCGCCGTGGCGCTGCACGCCCGCAACGTGCGCTTCGACTGGTCGGACACGCCACTGCGCTGGATGCCCGCCGAGCCCATCGCCTCGCATCTGATCAACTCGCTGAATCTCCTGCTGCCCGAAGGGGAGCGCATGTTCTGCGCCGCGTACGCCGAGGCGCTGCCGTACGTGCGGGACGAGCGGCTGCGGGAGGCGATGCTCGGGTTCGTCGGTCAGGAATCGATGCACGCCGAGACGCACGACAAGGTGTTGCACGAGGTGCTCGCCGCGCACGGCATCGATCCCGAGCCCTATCTGCGGCACGCCGAGTATCTGTTCCGCCGCACGCTCGGGCCGAGAGATGCCGAAGGCGTCGCCGAACGGCAGGTGATGGTGGAGCGGCTGGCCTTCATCGCGTGCCTGGAGCACTTCTTCGCTTACCTCGGCGACTGGGTGCTCAACGCGGATCTGGAGCGGTTCGGCGCCGACCCGCGCATGGCGGACCTGTTCCGCTGGCACGGGGCCGAGGAGGTCGAGCACCGGCACGTCGCACACGACGTGGCCGTGTACTTCGGGGCCGGATACGTGCGGCGCGCGGCCCTCATGCTGCTGGTGTTCCCGATCTTCCTGACGTTGGTGGTGCGCGGCACCAAGTTCCTCGTCCACCAGGACCGCGACCTGCCCGACCACGGCTATCCGCGGCTGCTGGCGCGGGTCTTCGGTGCGATGTGGCGCGGGGCGTTGCCCGGCGTCCCCTCGCTGCTGTGGAGTGCGTTGAGCACATTCAGGCCCGGCTACGACCCGGAGACGGTCGGCTCCACCGCTCAGGCGGTGGCCTATCTGGCCAAGTCCCCGGCGGCGCGGGCGATGGCCTCGTGAGGTCGCCGGTTCCCGACCAACTGCCCGCGGACCTGTTCGGCAGACGTGAGCGCGACCGCACCGTGCGGGTGCTCGACGCGGTGGCCTCGGCGCGACTGCGCTGGACCGCTCTGATCAATCGGCGCGATCCGCGGCCGAAGACGGACGATCGGCGGCTCGCGCTGGTGGTCACCGAGCGGCGGATCGAGGCACACGACCAAGACGTGGTGAGCCTGCGGCTGGCCGCCCCGGACGGGCGCGCGTTGCCGCCCTGGCGTCCCGGCGCGCATCTCGACCTCGAGCTGCCTTCCGGCCGTTTGCGGCAGTACTCGCTGTGCGGCGACCCCGCGGACGTCCGCGCCTACCGGGTGGCGGTGCGCCGGATCCCCGAAGGCGGCGGTGGATCTGTCGAGGTGCACGATTGTCTTCCGGTGGGTTCGGCGATCGTGGTGCGCGGTCCGCGCAACGCCTTCCCGTTCGCCGTGCCCGGCCACGGATCTCCCGCCGCGCGTTTGCATTTCGTTGCGGGCGGCATCGGCGTCACGCCGATCCTGCCCATGGTCAGGTTGGCGCACCGGCTGGGTATCGAGTGGTCGATGGTGTACACGGGGCGCAGCCGGGATACCTTGCCCTTCCTCGACGAGTTGGCGGGATTCGGCGACCGCGTCGTGGTCCGCACCGACGACGAACACGGTCTCCCCGATGCGGGCGCCCTGCTGCCCGGCGTCGGACCCGACACCGCCGTCTATTGCTGCGGTCCGGTGCCGATGATCACCGTCATTGCCGACGCGGTGCGGGAAATCCCCCAGGTGGAACTGCATTTCGAGCGGTTCTCGCCACCGCCGATCGTGAACGGTAAACCGTTCGAGATCGAATTCGCTTCCACGGGGCAGGTCGTCGAGGTCGCCGCGGACCGTACCGCGCTCGACGCCATCCTCGCTTCCCGGCCCGACCGCCCGTACTCGTGCAGGCAAGGATTCTGCCGCACCTGCAAGGTCCGGGTACTTGCCGGTGCACCCGACCATCGCGACAGCGTGCTCACCGACGCCGAGCGCGAGGCGGGCGCGATGCTCGTCTGCGTCTCGCGCGCCGACGGTGGCCGCCTCGTGCTCGATCTGTGATCCGACCCGCCGGTCGGCCAAGGAGAATCTTGATGACCACCACCGAAATCGCCGAATTCCTCGCGGTCGAACGCACCGTGCGCAACGGCGAATTCGACCTCGCCGTCTACGAATACGGCGACCCGGCCGCGGAAACCGTTGTGCTGGTGCATGGTTGGCCCGACACCCATCACTTGTGGGACGCCGTCGTCCCGCGACTGGCTCGACGGTTCCACGTCGTCGCCTACGACACCCGCGGGCACGGGCGCTCCACCCGCACCCGGCGTACCGCCGACTTCCGGCTCGACCGCCTGGCCGCGGATTTCTACGCGGTCGCCGACGCGGTCAGCCCTGGTCGGCCCGTACATGTGCTCGCCCACGACTGGGGTTCGGTGCAGGTATGGGAAGCGGTGTGCGAGCCCGGCGCGGCGGCCCGGATCGCGTCGTTCACCTCCGTCTCGGGACCGAACCTGGACCACGTCGGCAAATGGATCCGCGACCGGCTGACGCGTCCGACACCGCGCAACGTGTGGCAGCCGTTCACCCAACTGCTGTCCTCGGCTTACACCTTCTTCTTCATGACCCCCGGGCTGCCGCGCGCCACCCTCGGACTGGTGAGGACCGAACGCCTCTGGCGGCGGATCGTCGCGCTGATGAACGAGACCGCGCCGTCGAACGTGCGTCTCGGCCCCACCTTTCGCGCCGACATCGTCGACGGCCTGCTGATCTACCGCGCGAATATCGTGCAGCGCATGCTCGCCCCACGTGAGCGGCGCACCGAAGTGCCGGTGCAGCTGATCGTCGCCGGACGCGACGTCGCCGTGCGACCCGCCGGATTCGACGACGAACACAAGTGGACCGAGCGGCTGTGGCGGCGGGACGTCCCCGCCGGGCACTGGATGCCGTTCTCCCACCCGGAGTTGCTGGCCACCGCGACCACCGAACTGATCGACACGCTCGGCGGCTCGGCGGCGCCCCGGACCCTGCGCCGCGCCGAGGTGGGCCGGACCGTGCGGCCGTTCGACGATCAGCTGGTGGTCGTCACCGGCGGTGGCAGCGGCATCGGGCGTGCGACCGCGCTCGCCTTGGCCCGTCGCGGCGCGGAGATCGTCGTCTCCGACATCGATCCGGCGGCGGCGAAGGAGACCGCCGAGCTGATCGCCGCCGAACACGGTGTGGCGCACGCCTATCCGCTCGACGTCGCCGATGAAGGCGCGATGCGCGCGCACGCCGAGGCGGTGCTGGCGACCCATGGTGTCCCGGACATCCTGATCAACAACGCGGGGATCGGTCAGGCCGGTGGATTCTTCGAGACGTCGGCGGAGGAATTCGACCGGGTACTGCGGATCAACCTCGGCGGCGTAGTGAACGGCTGCCGCGCGTTCGGTCCGGCCATGGCCGAGCGCGGTCTCGGTGGACACATCGTGAACCTGTCGAGCATGGCGGCCTACAGTCCGCAGCAGGGGTTCAGCGCCTACGCCACCAGCAAGTCGGCGGTGTTCATGTTCTCCGACTGCTTGCGAGCGGAAGTCGCCGGTCGCGGCATCTCGGTGCACACCATCTGCCCCGGCATCGTGCACACCGACATCGTGCGGCGAACTCGGTTCTCCGGCGTCAGCGCGGAGGAGGAGAAGCGCAAGCAGGAGCGTTACGACAACCTGTACCGGATGCGGCGATACGGGCCGGAGAAGGTGGCCGAGCGGATCGTGCGCGCGGTGCAGCGGGATCGCGGCATCGTGCCGGTGACGCCGGAAGCCCACTTGCAGTACCACTTCGGCCGGTTCGCGCCCGGTGTCGTCCGATTCCTGGCGGCGCGGGTGAAGCTGACCTGAGATCAGGAGGCGAGAGTGCGGGCCAACTCCGCCTCGACGGCCACGACCCGATCGGCGTCGATGCCCCACGGGTGCTCGACACCGACCCGCCGGTCCAGATCCCACAGCACGCACTCCTCGCCGGGAGCCGCCACGAATGACCACGCGACCACGGTGCGGCCGAGTTGTTCGTCCATGGATCCGTGCGCGGGGTTCGGCGGCCCCGCGCCTTCCGGGAAGTGGTGCAGGAAGCGGCCGTAAGCCCTCGCGCAGAAATCGGCGTAGCGCGTGGTGCACAGGATGAATCCGTGCCATGCCTCGTCGACCGCGTGTGACGGCATGCCGATCACCTGGTCGTCACGCATGGCCGCGCCGCAGCAGAGCAGCCACTGGCGCAATCCCTTGTCCACCAATTCTCGTGGCTGCCAAGGACAGGTCTTGTAGACGGCCTCGGGCAGTTCCAGCGCGTCGACGGCGGCGCGTACGGTCGCCAGGTCGACCTCGCGCACCGGGTTTCGACGGAACCTGAAGTTCACCACAGTTCACTGTACGTGCGCGCCGATGTGCGGCTACCGTTCTGACATGAGCGCACTCATCTTTCTGATCATCCTGTTGATGGTGCTGCTCCTCGTGGCGGCTCCGATCATCGCCGTGGTCGCCATCATCCGTTCGCAGCGCAACCGCTATCAGCCGCCGCCGTATGGTGCGTGGCGTGGCGGGCCCCGAAGCGGCGGATATTACGAGGGGGGTTCCACAGATCCGTTCTGGGCGGCCGGCGGAGCCGGTTTGATCGGCGGGTCCGATCAGCCGAGCGGCTGTGGCGGCGGGCATCAGCACCACCATCACCACGGCAGCAGTTGCGGCGGGGGAAGCGGTTGCGGCGGTGGGAGCAGTTCCAGCTGCGGTGGCGGCAGCAGTTCCAGCTGCGGCGGGGGCAGCAGCTCCAGCTGCGGTGGTGGCAGCAGTTCCAGCTGCGGCGGCGGTTCCTGACGCACGATTTGACCTCAACACGACTTCAGGTTTCATGCTGATCTTCGTTCGAAGACGGCAAGGAACGACGAAGGGTGTGTGACATGCGGGCTGTGCAAGCCGGTGAGTTCGGTGGACCGGAAGTGCTCGTGGTGCGGGAGCTGCCGGATCCGGTGGCGGGTCCGGGGGAGGTGGTCGTCGACGTGGCCGCCGCTGATGTGATGTTCCTGGACACCAAGTTGCGTAGCGGTTGGGGAACCGACTTCTTCGCGATCGAGCTGCCCTATGTGCCCGGCGGCGCGGTCGCCGGAGTGGTGGCGTCGGTCGGTTCCGGCGTCGATCCGTCCTGGATCGGCAAGCGGGTGTCGACGCCCACCGCGGCCAGCGGCATCGGCGGGGGCCTGCCGATCGGCGGATATGCCGAGAAAGCGCTGGCCAAGGCGAACACGCTGGTGGCGCTGCCGGACGGGCTGACCGCGACGCAGGCGGTCGCGCTGGCCCACGACGGTCGAACCGCGCTCGCGGTGTTCGACCATGCCGCCGTCCAGCCGGGGGAATGGGTCCTGATCACCGCCGCGGCCGGCGGGCTCGGTGTACTGCTGATCCAGCTCGCCCGTGCGGCGGGCGCGCACGTCGTCGCCGCCGCGCGCGGCGCCGCCAAGCTGCAACTCGCCGAGCGGCTCGGCGCGAGCGCGGTGGTCGACTACTCCGCGCCCGACTGGGCGGAGAAGGCGCGCGCCGCGACCGGGGGAGCGGGTGCGCACGTGGTATTCGACGGGGCGGGCGGCGCGCTCGGCGAGGCTGCGCTCACGGTCGCCGCGGATGGCGGGCGTTTTTTCGGATACGGAGCCGCCGCAGGCCAATTCGCCGTACTGAACCGGGAAACCGCCGCGGCGCGCGGCATCAGCGTTTACGGGCTGTTCGACATCACCGGCGCGGACATCGATTGGCAGGCGATCGCCCAGCGCGCTCAGGAGGAGGTCGTCGCGGGCCGCCTCGAGGTCGTCATCGGTCAGACCTTCCCGCTCGATCAGGCCGACCGGGCGCATGCGGCCATCGAGTCGAGGGCGGCGCTCGGGCGCACTTTGTTAACAGTGTGAACAAACCGGCGAACTGGACAATCGACGTAGTGCGCTGCCCCGGCGACGGCGCTAGGGTGCCGGGGTGGAAACTGTGCTCGTCGTCGCAATCGTCATCGTGGTCCTCGGCTTCGTGGTAGCTGTCGTCCAGTTCGCCAGCAGGCCGCCGAAGGAAGCCGAGCCATGGGACGACCATGACGACGCCGAGGACTACGAGGACGACTGGGACGAGGACTACCGCGAGGGCTGACCCCGCTACGCCGGGGTCAGCACCACGACCGCGATGGGCCGCTTGGTCAGCTTTTGATAGGCGCTGTAGCGACCCTTGTTCACCTCGTCGACGAGCGCCCACCGCCGCGCGTACTCGGGATCATCCGGCAGCGTCGCCCGCGCCCGCACCGTCAGTTTCCGCCGACCGACCTGGATTTCGCACTCCGGCCGGGCCTTCACGTTCGCCAGCCATCCCGGCGGCCGCGGCGATCCGCCGTTGGACGCCGTCACCAGATAGTCCGCACCGTCGCGCGCGTACGTCAGCGCCGAGGTCCGTTCCTTGCCGGACTTGCGTCCCACCGTCCGCAGCAGCAGCGTCGGATTCCCCAGCAGCAGCCGATGCCCCACCAGCCCACCGCTGTTCTCGTACACCCACTGATGCGCCTTCAGCACCTTCGTGAACAGACCGGCCATACCTGACCCTCCAGTAAGTTTCCGACCCACCCACCCTAGGTCATCCCCATCCGACTGGTCCGCACCCCACCGGACCCGGTAGCATCCCCAACGCTCGCGGTTCCCCGCGGCACGGGGCGGTAGCTCAGTCGGTTAGAGCCGTGGACTCATAATCCATTGGTCGCGGGTTCGAGCCCCGCCCGCCCCACACATGAGCTTTGATCTGCGGAAACACTCGATTCGACAGCCGAGTTGATCCAGAACACCGCTCCGGCAGCAATGTCGGAACGGGGGATCAGCCGACTGGGAGTTTCACCACCGGATTGGGCCCCAGGTCGGTGACGTAAACGTTGTCCGCCGTGTCGACCGCCACGCCCTGGGGATTTTTGAGCCCGGTGAACGGCAGCGTGGTGGGCGTCGACGCGCCCGCCGTCAACCTCACCACCCATTCGTTACCCCAGTCGACAACGTAGACGTCTCCGGTCGTGTCGACCGCCACGCCTTGAGGATCTTGAAGTCCGGTGAACGGCAGCGTGGTCGGTGCCGAAGCGCCCGGCGCCAAGCTCAACACCCGTTCGGTACCCAATTCGGTGACGTATACGTTGCCGGTCGTGTCGACCGCCAAGCCCTGGGGATCTTGAAGTCCGGTGAACGGCAACGTGATCGGTGCCGAAGCGCCCGCCGTCAACCTCAGCACCCGATTATTGCCCCGGTCGGCGACGTAGACGTCTCCCGCATTGTCGACCGCGACGCCTTGGGGATTCTTCAGGCCGGTGAACGGCAGCGCGGTCGGCGCCGATGCGCCCGCCGCGAGTTTCACCACCCGATTGTTGCTCGTGTCGGTGACGAATACGTTGCCCGCATTGTCGACCGCCACATCCTGCGGATTCTTCAGGCCGGTGAACGGCAGCGCGGTCGGCGCCGATGCGCCCGTCGCCAATTTCACCACCCGATCGTTACCCATGTCGGCAACGTATACGTTGCCCGCATTGTCGACCGCCACACCGGTGGGCAGGCTGACGCCGGTAAACGGCAGCGCAATCTGCGACGAGTAATCCGGGGCGATAGGTGTAGGCGAGTTGCCACCGCCGCCTGATTCCCGTTGGACACCGACGACGACTGCTACGGCGGCCACCACCGTGGCCGCGGCGGCGGCGAGCACTATGACGGTCTTGGGCGACAATCTGATTCGCGGCCCTTGTCGCGTGGCCACGCCCCCGGTGGTGCCGACCGCGGAGTCGTCCACCGCGGCGCAGGCCGCCGCGGCCAGTTCGCGCGCGGTCTGGTAGCGATCGTCGGGGTTTTTGGCCATTCCCTTGGCGATAACCGCATCGAACGCAGTCGGTACTTCGGGCGTGGTGGCGCTGGGACGCGGTGGCGGGGTGTAGAGGTGATGGGCGATCACACCCTGCATGCCCGATTCGCTCGTAAACGGCGGTCGGCCGGTGAGGCACTCGTACAGCACGCACGTCAACGCGTACACGTCCACTCGGGCATCGGCCTTGACTCCTGCGCTGATCTCCTCCGGCGCCATGTAGGCGGCGGTGCCGATGGTCTCGCCGATCGAGGTCAGCGTGCGGTCGTCGGTGGCGTGGGCGATCCCGAAGTCGATCAGGGAGGCGAACTCATCGCTCCCTAGCAGGACGTTGGAGGGTTTGACATCGCGGTGGACCAGCCCGGCGTCGTGGGCGGCCTGCAGCGCGCCGGCCACCTGGGCGATGATCGCCACTGCTCGCCGCGGCGACAACGCCCCTTCTCGGGTGATCACCGTGCGCAGGTCGGTGCCCTCGATCAGGCGCATATTCAGATAGAGCCGACCGTCGATGTCGCCGAAGTCGTGGATGGGGATCACATGCGGCTCGGTCAACTGCGCCACCGCCCGGCATTCCCGGCGGAACCGCTCGCGCAGCTGCTCGTCATCATTGAAGCGCTCGGGCAATACCTTCAGCGCCACCACCCGGTTGGTCAGCGAATCGTGCGCCCGCCACACCTGGCCCATGCCGCCCTGACCCAGCAGCGACAGGAGCCGATAGCGTCCGAACGCCTCCGCTGGCTGAGTGGCGTCCCCGTCACCCAGTAACGTGTCATCCATCGTGCCGTCCCATGACCACCCGACTGGCAACCGATGTACTCGAATTCATTCCGACCCGCGCCCGAGCGGGTGGCCCACACTGGTTGATTCAGCCAGGCCAGACAGTCGAGAGTGGGCGGTGGTACGCGGCCACCAGCGCGCGGATCGTTCCCAGAAATCCGCCAACAACCTGTCGCGAGTTCAGTCTACTCGGAGCCGTAGCGACGCACGGTCGAGCTCACCACTCGCCTCGGGGGAGGCGACGAAGAACTCGCCGCCGCCCGGGCAGCGAACCATGAACTGTCCTGGAACATGAACAAACGCCACTGACGAGCCCGCTCCGCGGGTCAACACCCGACACCGAGGCAAACCTGCCAACGATCAGCGGTCAGCGGCAGCAGTTCGGGTCCAGCACCACGCACAACGCCGCGAGCGCGCGGTCTGCGCACCTTGATGGCGATCACGAACGGCAGACCTCGCGCGGAGATCAGCACCAGCAGGGCCAACGGGCCGAGCACGACCGGTCAGAAGGTGGGGTGTCATGGATCGCACGGTCGGATCGGCTGGGGAGAACCCGAGCATGCCCACATCGATGCCGAAGTAGCGCGGGCGGCATCGTGCCGGTCGGCACCGCCGGGTCGGGCGTCGCCGGTCAGGTCCGGGTCGACTCGGCGCAGCGCCGACGCCAGCCACTCCGTCCGCCGGTGCTCATGGGGCATGGTCGCCAGTCCCTGTGTCGCCTCACGCACCGCTTCGGAATGGCGTCCGAGCGTGCAAGAACCCCGCCGCGCTGCACGGCGCCGAACCCGGGAGTCCACCAGTACATAGCCTCGGGCGGTTCGACGCCGTCCGCCGTTTCCGTCGCGGCGTCGGCGGCGGCCATGGCGCCTTATGCCTCGCGTGTTTCTCCGCGCGCGGCCAGTCCAGCCGTGTCTTCGATCCGGCGGGTAGCCGAGAGCATCACTGCCACGTCGGCCAGGGTGCTGGCGTCCGCGCTGGCGGGTGATCTCGTGGCGGCGATGAGCCTCCCCAGATCCGTCGTACCCAGCACCCGCTCATAGGCGGCTGTCACGCCTGCGGGCACGGCGCGCTGGCCCGTCGATCAGCCCCAAGTACGTTCTGCTGTAGATGGTCCGCTCGGCCGTCCCGCGCAGCGAGATTCCCGCCGCCGCCCGGGCGGCGCGCAACAGCACCCCAGGTTCCACAACCCCAGCCCAGCCCGGGTATGGATGCCTGAGGACGGCGAAATCGTCTGCCCGAGAACGTAGCTCACTCCCGGCTGACGACGCGGAAGCCGCGACGGCGCTGAATGAAACGCATGGGCACAGCGCAAAACCCCTCAGATTCGATGCTGAGGGGTTCAGGTGATTTGCGGTCAGGCGGCGCAGACGCGGTTGAGCTCGTCGGTGTAAGGGTCGAGGTCGGTGACGTTGTCATCTACCAGTGCGTCGGCGTAGGCAGTGATGACGTCCTTCTCCGCGCCTTGGGCGAAAAGGGCCAGGCCGCCCAGTCGGTCGGACAGCGCGGTCGCCGTCGCCGTGTCCATGGTGCCGCCACTCGTGTCGATCGCGAGGTTGATCAGCTCGATGGCCCTGGCGCAGAAGGGGGACTGGGCTTGCGCGGGTGCGGCGGGCAGGAAGAGCAGAGTGGCGGCGGCCGCAGCGAGCACAGCGGCGAAGGGCTTGGTCATGATTTCCTCTCAGAACGTTGGGCTGATCGTAGCCAGGCGGTAGAGCCCCTATTTTTGCTGGCTCGGTAGGTATCCAGACGCGGTGGACACGTCGATTCGACGAAGCTGGTGTGTCGCAGCCGAGTGTGGGACAGATGCTATTGCTCGCCGAGTTCGGCATCGCCGAGTAATTCGATCAGTTCCTGCACCGCCGCTTCGACATCGGACTCGGTGTTGGATCGAAAGCTCCTCCGGCGTGGCGAGGTTGCCGGTGCGTCCCATCCATACCCATGCCTGAATCGTTGTGCCGTAACCCCCGTTCAGCGAGATTCTCGCCGCCTCAACGGCATCCGGCCTGCCCTGGGCGCGGTCGCCTGCTCCCGATCGCGGAATACCGGGAATCGCAGGTGATCCGGCGGGACAAGGGAAACGCCTGTGTTTCGACGCTGAGGGTTTCCCGGCGTGGCCGGTTCGGGCAATTCGAACCCGTCTTTCGCGGGCATCGGGTCGGCGAAGTCGACTCGCCGACGACATTTCGGCCATTGACGCCGGCGCGGTGCGCGAACCCGTGCTCACCTCGGGTTTCACCCCGAGGGGTGAGTGTTTCCGACCCGTGGGACGATGATCTTGCGTGCTTCCTGAGAGAAGAGTTAGAGGGGTCATAAGCGGGAGCCTTCAACGGGCGAAGGCATCCCAACCGTCAGTTGAAGGAAGCACAATGACCAAAAACAAGATTATCGCAGCCGCAGCTGCGGCAGCCTGTGTGCCAATGATCGCTTTCGGTTCGGGTGTTGCTACCGGGTCCCCGGACGTAGCGCCTGTGCCTGCCCCTCCGGCAGCCGTAGATGTCTCCCAGCATGGGCAAGTGCAGACCGATGACGCCGTTTTGTTCTGGGCTCCGTTCTTCTGGCCGGTCTGCTTCATCCCGCCGCTGCTGTTCGTCTTCCCGATCTGCATCGCATGATCTGCTGGACGGCATCGCTGAGGAAACGACGAACGCCGCGCGTCACCCACGCTCGCCAGATCGTGGCGTGACCGTCGGCGTTTCGTCACCTAGGAGGCGCACTCGACCAGGCTCGATCCCGCAAGATTGATGACGACGTCCGGATGCCTGGTCTACGAGTTCTTCAAGTAAACAGCAGTACTGTTCGCGCGGCATGGGGGGACGATCTTCCCCTTCGACCGATTGGATGCGGCATGTTCGAGAAACTTGCGGGAACAGCTGCTGCGCTCGCGGTATGCGCAACGCTGATCGGGGCGCACGCGGGCATGGTGCGCGCCGCCGCTCCGGTCGTGCTGGGCGGCGGCTCCGGCATCGTCGTCAACGATCAGGGCATTTGTACGCTCACCACGATCGGGCACGATGGCGCGGGCCGGTTGGTCGGATTCACCGCGGCTCATTGCGGTGGTGCGGGTACCACCGTCGCCGCGGCGGCCGATCGCGACGCCGGCGTGGTCGGCACCATCGCCCAGGCCAACAACGACATGGACTACGCCGTCATCGTGTTCGAACCGGACAAAGTCGTACCGGTGAGCCGCGTCGGCAACACGACGATCGCCCAGGTGGGCGGTCCCGCGCAGTTCCCGGATATCGCGTGCAAGGAAGGCTATAGCACCGGCCACACCTGCGGACTGACCTACGGAGACGTGCTGGAGTCCGGGTGGACCTGGACGCAGATATGTGTCGTCCCTGGTGACTCCGGTGGGCCGGTCGTGGTCGGAACGACACTCGTCAGCATGGTGAACGCATACGTGACGGTGCCCTGCCTCGGGCCTCAGCTCGGGACGAAGATGACCGCCATCATCGACGACGTCGACGCGCGCGGTGGTCCCGGAGCCGGCTTCCGCCCGATCTAGCCGGCGTACCGACCGAGAGGGTGCCGCCGACATCCCCCGCCGGGCCGGATCCGTCCCGTCCCGCGCTCGGGATGAGTACGGAATTCGCGGGACACCGACCGTCATCGGTGACGGCCGCGGTAGTCGAGGCAGGCCCGCCCGTCGGTGGGTGGGTTCACCGGTGCGGTCGCGGCGGTGATGGCCTCGGTGCACGCGCGCAAACCCTCGGCCAGCTTGCCCGCCATGTTCTCCAGCTGTTCGGGTCGCAGGTGCTTGCCGAACGCGGCCGCATCCAGCAACTGCCTGCGCACCTCGTTGATCTGCGTTCCGGCAAGGGGGGTGGGCTCGTGGTCCGGCATGCTCAGGCACCTTACCTCGAGTCGAACGTATTTTCGATAGGTCGTTGTCGGCGCAGATCCCTCGTGGCCCGGCTACCGTCCGGCGAGCTCGGCGACGACCGGAGCGAACCTGGCGGCGAAGTCGGCGCCGAAGACGAAGTAGGAGAAGCCGATCTCCTCGCGTCGCCGCTGGATTTCCTCGGCGGCGGCCGCCGGGTCGTCCGGAAGTACGGTCAGTAGGTCCGCCGCGCGAAGCGCGGCAGGGTCGGTGTCGGGTGGCGCCATATACGGCGCGACGGTGTCACCGATGACCGGCACGGCGAGCGCGAGCTCGATGTTCCCGATGGTGCGGAAGTCGCGTGCCAGCCGCTCTACTTCGCCCCGAGGCTGATCGCCCAGCGCGAACGTGACCGTGTCCGCGACCTCTGCCGCCAACGCCCGGGCCTTTGGACCCAGTACGGCCATCGCCACGGGCGTGTGCAGGTCGGGGCCGTCGAGTTCGCGCAGCGTTTCGACGGTCTCACGTACCTGCGCCAGCCGCTCGTTCGGTGGTACGACGGGCAGTCCCTTGTCGCGGAGCTCGTCCTCGATTCCCGGTCTGCCGGTGCCGATGCCCATCTCGAAGCGACCGTCGGTCAGCAGCGACAGCGAGTGCGCTTCCCATGCCGTCAGCCAGGACGGGCGTAGCGGAGAGGCGTACACCCAGGTGCCCACGCGCAGGTCGGTCAGGGCCGCGACGGTGGCCAGCATGGGGCCGGGCGCCGGTTGCGTCTGCGGGAAGTCGGGCACCAGCAGCGTGGAGTAGCCACTGTCGGCTATGCGGCGCACGCGATCTCGCCACGTCGGCAGGTCGGCCCTGAGCGGGGCGACGACCCCGAATCGAAACGGTCTCGTCATGCCTGACTTCCTCTCGGAGAGCATCGGTGCGAACAATTGATGGATCGTTCCGGTTTACCCGACCTGGGCGGGTATTGCCCGGTCCACGATCGTCCGCACCAGTTCGGCGGCCCGCTGCTCGTCGAAAATGCCGGGGAGGGTGAGTCGTTCGAGGATGAGCCAGTTCAGGGCGAGGTAGAGCAGCACCACGGCGTCCTCGTCGCCGGGCAGCTCCGACTCTCGATAGTTGCTGATATTGAAGTCGAGATCCGCGCGTACCCGCTCGGTGAGCAGCGCCTGCAGTTCGGGCCGCCGGGTGGCCTCCAGTCGCAGTTCGAGGATCGCGAGATAGCCGGTGCGGAAATGGGCGACCCGGTCGACCACCTCGGTCATGAGTTCGGTCATGGTCTCGCGGGTCTGTGGTCCGCGGGATTTCGCCATAGCGGCGTCGCTGGGGATCAGTCGCTCGTAATAGCGGTGTCCGACCTGGACGAGCAGTGCGTCCCGGTTCGGGAAGTAATTGGAGGCGGTTCCGGCGGGCACTCCCGCCTCCTGATCGACCGCCCTGAAGGTCAGTCCACGTGCCCCTTCGCGGGCCAGGACCTCGATTGACGCATCCAGCAGAGTCTGCCGGCGTTCCGGATTCGTACGCACCACTTGACACCACTCCATCTGTAGTACTACGGTTCAAATCACTTCGCACAGAGTACTACACTTGAGGCGGTTAAGATGCGAAAGCTTGTCTACTACGTGGCGGTCTCCCTCGACGGCTACATCGCGGGTCCGCAGGGGGAATTCGACTTCTATCCGATGTGTGAGGACATGACGGCGTGGATCAATGAGCGCTACCCGGAGACGGTGCCGACGCCTCTGCGCGAGTCCGTCGGCATGCCCCTCGACACGCCGAACAAGACCTTGGACACCGTCGTCATGGGTCGCGGTACCTACGAACCGGGTCTCGCGCTCGGCTGTACCAGCCCGTACAACCACCTGAAGCAGTACGTCTTCTCCAGCACCCTCGCACCGGTGGACAACCCGCAGGTGGAGGTCGTCGACGCCGATCCGGTCGAGCTGGTCCGGCAACTGAAGAAGGAAGCGGGCCTGGATATCTGGCTCTGCGGCGGCGGCAATCTGGCTGGCCAGCTTCTCGGCGAGGTCGACCGGCTGATCATCAAGAGCTACCCCGTGATCGCGGGCGACGGTGTCGGGGCCTTCACGGGCAATTTCGAGCCGACGCGATTCAAGGTCACCCAGCGCGAAGAGTTCAGCACCGGCGCGCAGGTCACCTGGTTCGACCGCGCCTGATCCGGCGCAATCCCGCCGGAGTTCCGGCATCCCTGGCTTCACGAGCCTTTCGAAAGGCAGTACCGATATGCGAAAGCAACGCAGCATCTTCCCGACCCAGACCAACCAGCAGCGCTTCGTGACTCGCCCCGTGCCTCCGCGCACGGTCACCAATTCCAAGGGCGGGTGGCCCCGGCACGGCAGGTACGGGGCGCGGTAGCGCCCGATCGGCGACCTGGGGTGTCCGAATAATCATTTGCCGCGCGATCTGCATGTGCACGGACCGCTGCTCGTCGAATCCGGCTCTGACCAGGCCAAATGCCGTGTCAGCGGACGTGTCAGGCCGGTGTCAGGCTGGTATCAGCCGGGCTCGCGACAGTATCCCTGTGAACAGTTCAGCGATTGCAGCTTCTGGGCTGCGAAAGACATACGGGGACAAGACGATCCTCGATGGTATCGACTTGGATATCGGTGCGGGCACGATCTTCTCTCTGCTCGGCCCGAACGGGGCGGGTAAGACGACGACGGTGAACGTGCTGACCACGCTGTCGAAGGCCGATGGCGGCACGGCGCGGGTCGCCGGGCACGACATCGCGACCGATGCCGAGGCAGTGCGCGCGGCCATCGGCGTCACCGGTCAGTTCGCGGCGGTGGACGATCTGCTGACGGGGGAGGAGAACCTGCGGCTGATGGCGGATCTGCACCATCTGCGGGCACACGAGAGCAAGCGGGTGATCACCGAATTGCTCGAACGGTTCGATTTGGTGGGGTCGGCGCGAAAGCAGGCGTCGACCTATTCCGGGGGTATGCGCCGGAAATTGGATCTGGCGATGACGCTGGTCACCAAGCCGGACATCGTCTTCCTGGATGAGCCGACAACGGGATTGGATCCGCGCAGCCGGCGCACCATGTGGGAAATCGTCCGGGAATTGACGAACGACGGTGTGACGATCTTCCTCACCACTCAGTACCTCGAGGAAGCCGATCAGCTGGCCGACCGGATCGCGGTGCTCGACCAGGGCCGCATAGTCGGCGAAGGCACACCTGACGACCTCAAGCGCCGGGTGCCCGGCAGCCACATCCAGCTCCGATTCACCGACGTCACGCAGGTCGATGCGGCGGCGCGGATCGTGCCGGGGGCCACCCGCGACGACGAGGCCCTGACCCTGCGAGTCCCCGGCGACGGCGGGACGAAAGCACTGCGGGACCTGCTGAATCGGCTCGCCGAACACTCGGTCGAGGCCGAGGAGGTCTCCGTCCACACCCCTGACCTCGACGATGTCTTCTTCGCCCTGACCGGTCACGCCACCAAGGAGGCTGTCGCACCATGAGCACCATTTCCGCGCCGCTGGCCGATTCGTCGATCATGCTGCGCCGCAACTTCAAGCACATCGCCCGGACTCCGGTCACGATCTTCAACGCGGCCCTGATGCCGGTCGTGATGATGCTGATCTTCGTGTACGTGTTCGGCAACGCGTTCGATGTCGGCGAACAGTACATCGACTACGCGACACCGGGCATGATCCTGCTGGCCATCAGCTACGGGTTGTCGGGCACCGCGGTATCGGTGAGCTCCGATATGGCGAAAGGCGTCATCAACAGGTTCAAGGTCATGAGCGTCTCCCGTGGCGCCGTACTGACCGGCCACGTCGCGGCCACCGTACTGACCAATGTGATGGCCATCGCGGCTGTTGTCGGTGTGGCCTTCGCGCTGGGGTTCCGGCCACCCGCGACCGCACTCGACTGGCTGGGCGCGATCGGCATCATGGCGGCGACGTCGTTCGCGGCCGCTTGGCTCACGGTCGCATTGGGAATGGCCGCGAAGACTCCGGAATCCGCGGGCATGACCGTGGTGCCGCTGATCATGCTGCCGTTCGTGAGCAGCGCGATCGTGCCCGCCGACCAGATGGGGCAGGGCATCCGGCAGTTCGCGCAATACCAGCCTTTCACGCCGATCATCGAAGCGTTGCGCGGGTTTCTCGCCGGACACCCTTCGGGTGGTTACACGGCCGCCGCGCTCGCCTGGTGCGCCGGGTTCGCCGTCATCGGATACCTGTGGTCGCGCGCCACTTTCAACAAGCGCGTGTAGTCGCGACCTTCACACACCTACCAATTCACACAGACAGGAGACAGCCATGCCGACGTTCGAGACCCAGGAACCGATCGCCGTCACGATCGACGTGCTCTCCGGTGCGGTCACGGTGATCGCCTCGGACCGTATCGACACCGTCGTGGAGGTCCGTCCGGCCGATGCGTCCAAAAAGAGTGACGTGCGCGCCGCCGCACAAACCCAGATCGAGTTCATCGCAGGCACTTTGACCGTGAGAACGCCGAAAGACTGGCGGACCTACACCCCGTTCGGCGGCAACCCGTCGATCGAGCTGACGATCGAGGTACCCACCGGCTCCCAGCTGAAGGGCGCCGCCGCGGTGGGCCGATTGCTGGGCGCAGGCGAACTCGGCGAATGCGACCTGGAGATATCCGCGGGCGACATCACCGTCGAGCGCCCGCGTGGTTCGGTAACCGCGAAAACCGCCAAAGGCGACATCCGTATCGGCGAGGCATCGCGCGGCGTGCTCCGGCTGGAAACGTCCATGGGCGAGCTTCAGGTCGGAATCAGCCCGAGTAGCGCGGTGCAGCTGGAAACCAACGCCGAGCACGGGATCGTGCGCAACCAGATGCAGCCGGTCGACCGGTCGCAGGGCGAGGAGGACATCGTGCGGGTGTACGCGCGCAACTCATACGGCAACATTGTCATCCAGCACGCCACGGCCGCCTGATACTGCGCTCCCGCCACCCCGTCCCGCGCACAGTGTCCAACAGGTGTGCGACACCACGTCGATGTCGCACACCTGTTTTCGCCCTGTTCAGCGAGCGAGCGCAGTGGCGACCAGTTCACGCCAGCTCGCCTGCGCACCCTCCTTCGTCGCTTCGGTGAACCGCACATCGCCGAGGCGACGTCGTGCTGTCTGCTCGATCCGTTCCACATCCGGTTGGGAACGGTCCGACAGGCCGCGCACCGCGGCACTCGCCGCGAGCAGCCGCACGGCATGCTCATCGTGGTCGGCGCGCTGCGCCAAGTCGGCGATCCCGACGAGCACCTGAGCGATCAGCGGGGCGTACCCCACATCGGACACCGCCTGGAAGGCGGCGTCGTGGTGTTCGCGGGCTTCGTCGAGACCGTCGGCGAGGTAGCCGAGCAGGTTGTGGGTCCGCGCCCTGACGTAGAGTTGCTCGGCATCGCTGCCGAGGAGGGTTGTCGCGAGATCGATCTGCCGGTACGCCTGCTCGGTGTCGTCGCTCCAACGAGCCAGCTCCGCCCTGGTCAGGGCGAGTTCGGCCAGTGCGTTCGGCCAAGCTGAGCGATCCGCGTGCCGCTGCGCCTCCGCCATGGCTGCCGCGCTCGCCTCCGCATCGCCCAGCAGCCAGTACAGCTGAGCCTGCCGCGCCCGCATCAAGAAAACATCCTCGATCGCGCCGACCTCGGTGACCACCGCGATCGCCTGGTCGAGATGCGCGCACGCACCGGCGAACTCACCGCGCATGGCGATTCGATTGGCCAGTTCGGTCAGAGCGAACGAAATTCCCCAGCGTTCGCCGATGGTCCGGAACTCGGCGAGCGCCGTCTCCAGATACTCGTCCGCCTCCCGCCCCTGCTGTCCCAGCGCGATCCGCGCCTTGCCGAGCTGGAGCCGGGCCAGCGCCCGCACCCAAGGGTCGTCATCGGTGAGCAGCGGTTCGAACGCGGGCAGCAACGCGTCCGGCCCCTGCAACATGCGTTCCAGCGCCGCGACGAACGCCAGCAGCGGGTATCGGCCCCGACTGCGTCGGCTGAACAGGTATGCCTTGTGGATCCATTCCTCCACTTGGTGCTCGTCACTCGGCCCGGAACTCATGAAATGCACGACCAGCCCGTACACCCTGGCCCTGATCTCATCGTCCACCTCGCCGGACGTGGCGGCAGCCGCGGTGATCAGCTCCATGCCCTCGGCCTTGTGGCCGCCGAGCCACCAGTACCAGCCCGCGGCCGCCGCCAGCCGCATCGCCCCGGTCGCGTCCCCGGCCGCGAGCGCGCCACGCATCGCGACGGCGATGTTGTCGTGTTCGACCTCGAGCGTGGCGAGCCACTCCAATTGCTCGGCGCGGCGCAGGTGCGGCTCCGCGATGTCGGCGAGTTCGGTGAAGTACGCCAGATGCGCTCGACGCGCCGAATCGGATTCGCCCGACTCCTCGAGCCGGTCCCGGGCGTACTGCTTGATCGTGTCCAGCATCCGGAAGCGCGGCCCGCTGTCCTCCACGGTGCGCAGCAGCGATTTCTCGGTCAGCGCGGTCAGCAGCTCGAGCACCTCCCACCGCTCGACCGCCATGTTCTCCTCGCCCTGGGCTTCGGGCCCCGCGCAGACCTGCTCGGCCGCCTCCAGGCTCGCGCCGCCGGAGAACACCGCGAGCCTGCGCAGCACCACCCGTTCGGAGTCGGTGAGCAGCTCCCAGCTCCAGTCGACCACCGCTCGCAACGTCCGGTGCTGCGGAATCGCGGTGCGGCTGCCGCCGGTCAGCAGGCGGAATCGATCGTCGAGGCGGTGGGCGAGCTGGTCGAGGGACATGGTGCGCAGTCTGGCCGCGGCCAGTTCGATCGCCAGGGGGATGCCGTCGAGGGCCCGGCAGACGCGCGCCATGGTCGACAAGGTGGGAGCATCGGCCGCGAGATCCTGACGCACCGCACCGGCCCTGTCCCGCAACAGCTGCACGGCCGGGGAGGATTCGATCTCGCCGGGATCCGCGTCCTGCGCGGGCAACGCCAACGGCTCGACCTGCCATAACGCCTCGCCCATGATGCCGAGCGGTTCCCGGCTGGTAGCGAGGATCCGCAGCCGCCCGCACTCTCCGAGCAGCCGGTGGGCGAACGCCGCCGCGGACTCGATCACGTGCTCGCAGTTGTCCAGGATCAACAGCGTTTCGCGCTCGCGGATCGCCGCGACGAGCCGGTCCATCGGTTCCGCGTTCGGTGCGCCGCCGAGCAGCGCGTCGCGGAGTCCGAGCGCGGCGAGCGCGGATTGCGCCATGTCGCCACTCGCGCCGACGGACGCCAGTTCCACCAGCCAGGCCCCGTCGGGCAGGTCGTCGAGCATGGTTCGCGCGGTTTCGAGGGCCAACCTGGTCTTGCCCGAGCCACCAGGACCGGTCAACGTCGTGAGCCGATGGTTCGCGATGAGTTCGCGCACAGCGGCGATGTCGGCGTATCTGCCGACGAATTCGGTCAACTCGGCCCGAAGGTTCGTGTTGCGGTGGTTCTCCTCCGTTCGCACTTCGCCGCGCAGGAGCGCCACGTGTAATGCGGAGAGTTCCGGCGAGGGATCGACGCCCAGCGTGTCGGCGAGTGCCTCCCGTGCGCGCTGGTACGCGATCAGCGCCTCGGCGCCACGACCCGCGGCGCCGAGCGCGCGCATCAGCGCGGCGACGAGCCGTTCCCGCACCGGGTGCCGGGCCACCAGCTCGGTCAGCTCGGTGATCAGCTCCGTACCCCGGCCGAGGCGGACCTCCGCTTCGTACCGATCCTCCATGGCGGCGAGGCGCAGCCCCTCCAGCCGGGTGACCACCGCGTCGAAAGCCTCACTGTCCTGTATTCCGACGTCCTGCATCGGCGCACCGCGCCACAGCTCGACGGCCTCGCGCAGGAGCTGGGCCTGTCGCGCGTCGTCACCGCCGCGGGCCTGGTCGAGAAGCCGTTCGAACCGCAAGGCGTCGACGGCGTGGGGTTCCACCGCCAGCCGGTATCCGCCCGCCTGCCCGTCGAGCGCCCCGTCCGGCAGCACCCTGCGCAGCCGGGAGACCAGTGCCTGCAAGGCGTTCGCCGCGTCGGCGGGCGGCTGTTCACCCCAAATCCAGTCGACCAGAGTCGCTTTCGGCACTACGCGACCTGGTTCGAGCGCGAGCGCGATCAACAGCGCCCGCAACCGAGCGCCCGGCACCTCGATCGATCCGCCGTCGTCTAGTCGGATCTCGAGCGGTCCAAGCATCCCGATCTGCACCGGCCCATTCTGCCGTGGACTCTCGGCGGTGAGCCGGGCCGCCCGTCCCCGGGGTGATAACCGCTCCGATGGGGCGACCGACGCCGGTCGGCCGCAGCGTACTGAGATGTCGGCCTGCCGGAGAGCAGGCATCTACGCGATCTGATCGGCTCTACGCGGAGGCGGTGCGCGTCGAGATACCTGCCGGTGCCGTAGGGCCGTTCGCTGCGGGCGCGAACGGCGCGTGCCGGGCGGTGGGTAGTGAAGGCGACCCTTTTCGACCTTGAGCAGGGCGAACGCCGTGTCGGCGGCGTGTCAGGCCGGTATCAGGTCGGTGTCAGCCAGTCCGGCGAGAGTTCTCCTGTGAACAGTTCAGCAATGACAGGGCTATGGAAGGTGTTCCGGACGGCGCTGTGCACCAGTGCACTTGCCCACGGTGTGCGTTCTCTTCCGGTCACCAGGGAAAGGAGGTAGCCGGTGGAACTCGGAGTGGACCGTGAGCGCTGCGTCAGCGCCGGCATGTGCGCACTGACCGCCCCTGGAGTATTCGACCAGGACCCGGAGGACGGCCGGGTGGCGCCGCTGGACCGCACACCCGCGCCCGAGTGGGAGCAGGCCGTCCGCGAGGCGGCCCAGCTGTGCCCGTCCGGCGCGATCACCATCGTTCGACAATCGCCGCGAGAGGAAACCCGATGAGTCAGACGGCCCCCATCCCGCACGGCCTCCCCCTGGAGCGCGACGCGGGACCCTTCGACCCACCCCGCGAGATCACCCGGCTGCGCGAGGCTCGCCCGGTCAGCCCCCTGATCTTCCCCGACGGTCACGAGGGCTGGCTCGTCACCGGCTACGACGCGGTCCGCAGGCTCCTGGCCGACACCCGGTTCAGCTCCCGCCAGGACATCGGCATCGTCCATGTGCCGTACGAGACCCCCGGCATGCCCGTCGCCACCGAACCGTCACCGCAGGTGCCGGGCCTGTTCATCGCCATGGACCCGCCCGACCACACCCGGCTGCGGCGCAAGCTGACCGGCGCGTTCACCGTCAAACGGATGAAGCAGCTCGAGGAGCACATCATCGACATCGCCGAGCGACAATTGGACCGGATGGCGCGGCTGACCCCGCCGGTCGACCTGGTCAAGGAGTTCGCGCTGCCGGTGCCTTCGCTGGTGATCTGCGAGCTGCTCGGTGTGCCCTACGCGGACCGGGAGACCTTCCAGGTCAACTCCGCGAAGTTCTTGGTCAAGGACCAATCGCTCGAGGAGAAGATGGCCGCGTACGGCGCGATGACGACGTACCTGGCCGAACTGGTCACGCACAAGCGCGCCGAACCCGGCGAGGACATACTGTCCGACCTGGCTCGCCACGACGACCTCACCATCGAGGAGCTGACCGGGATCGCCTTCCTGTTGCTGCTCGCGGGCCACGAGACCACCGCGAACATGCTCGCGCTCGGCACCTTCGCGCTGCTGGAGCACCCCGAGCAGCTGGCCGAACTGCGCGCCGACCCGGATCTGCTTCCCGACGCCGTCGAGGAACTCATGCGCTACCTGTCGGTCGCCGACATCTTCTATCGCTACGCCACCGACGACATCGAACTCGGCGGTGAAACGATCGGCAAGGGTTCGACCGTCGTCGTCTCGCTGCTGGCCGCCAACCACGACTCCCAGCGCTTCGACAATCCCGACACCCTGGACCTGCACCGCAAGGCACGCGGCCATCTGTCCTTCGGCCACGGCGTCCATCAATGCCTCGGCCAGCAACTGGCCCGCATCGAGATGCGCGCCGGTTTCGCCGGACTGCTGCGCCGCTTCCCGACGCTCGAGCTCGCCATCCCCGCCGGTGCGGTGAAACTCCGGACCGACATGAATATCTACGGCGTCCACGAACTGCCGGTCACCTGGACGGAGACGGCACGGTAGAACTGTCGGCCGAGCGCGTGGGAACGCGCGTGCACGGCCTGCCCGACAGCCCTGGCCGTCTCGGTTGCCGGCCAGGGCGGGCATGCCCATGACGAGTCGGATCGTTGTGGCCAGGCGCGCAGCGTATTTCCGGCGTCGTCCTCGTCACCGGCGGCGGGGTGGTTCGAGCCCATGCGAAAGAACACGAAGAGGCCGTGCGGGCCGCGACGGACCGGTGGCATGAATACCGCTCACGGACAGAATGAACACCCTCGCCACGGTTGGATCGGCTTATCGCACACGAACACTGCGGGGAAACTCTTGCGATCCTACTTTTATACTCGTCGGTAACAATTGGAATCGCGAATAGCCAACGGGTAGCTGGCGACTTATTTTTGGCTCTGACATCGCGCTTTGCGTGGAAATGATGGTTGCGAGTCGAACGCGTATTGACGGATGGGAAGCGGCACGGGCAGAATCGGCCGGGTTGATCCCGGGGGTGGAGGAGTTATGCGCGTAAAAACCGACATCCATTTCACCGTCGGCGTCGATCCCACCCGGGTGTTCGATGCGGTCGCCGCGATCGAAATGCTTCCCGAATGGTCGACGCATTCGGATGCGCGCGTGGCCACCCGCGATGAATCCGGTCGTCCACAGCGGGTCTACGTCACCGCGGAGACTCCGCTCGGCAGGTCCGATCTCCAGGTGCTGGAATACGACTGGACCGCGGAGCGAGTGTCGTGGCAGGTCGTGGACAGCTGTGTCGGCGTCGGCGGCGGTGGCTGGTTCGAAGTCGCCGAGGACGGCGCGGGATCGCAGGTCTGGTATCACACCGAGCTGCAATCCTCGCTCTTGCTGCCCGGACTACTCCTCAAGCGCAGTGTTCGGCGGGAGGCCGAGACCGTAGTGCAGAACTTCATCGAATTCGCCGAGGGATATACCGCGCCCCCGAAATCACGCGCCGTATAGGTCGCTCCGCTTCACCATTGGATGTCCGCGACCGAGTTCAAGGGAGCGGCCACTTCCTCCGGCGCCAGTTGCAGATCCGCGTCCCGCAGTGCCTGGGGGAAGTGGAAGCGGGCTCGCTGCTCGATCTCGGTCAGCGGCACCTGGAAGACGCGGAACTCGTCGAGATCGAGCACTTCCAGCTGGTCCAGGTTCTGGCTCAGCAGGAAGCCGCGGGCCTTCAGTTCGCCGTTCTCCCGGAAGGCGATGACCTTCCAGAACTCGCGCGGAATCCTGACCTGCCGGAATTCCTGGTCGTCGTCGGTGAAGACCGGGCCGCCGAACGCGCTGACCTTGAGGTCGTCGACGGTGACGTCGGCGAAGACGGCGTCCTCGAGCCGCCCCCAGATCCCGTCGCGCATGCTCTGGTTGAAGTCGTCCATCTGCGGGGTGATGTTGGTGTAGAAGAACGAATCCTCGTTGGCCTTCTTGGCTTCGGGCAGGCTGCCCCACAGCAGGTCCGCGCGGCGGGCGAGATGGCCGCGATCGAGCCGGTTGTCGCGGTACAACTCGTTGCCGACCTGGGCGTCCGCGTCGAGCCGCGCATCCTTGACGAAGTCGATCTTCTTCCGCGACAGCTTCTTGATCGAGCCGCCGTCGATGTTCCAGGCCACCCAGATGGCGAAGCGGCGCGAGCGGCGCATCGCGAGGGAGAAATGCGTGTAGTGCAAGACATCGGCGCCGTCCAGGGCGGTCGCCACGTCGGGGCGGACCTCGGCGTCCACCTCGGGGACCGGAATCGGCGACGCGAGGAAATTCGGGTCGTATCCGGCGACGGCCGCGGCTTCCTCCGCGGCCGGCGGGGTCAAGGTGATGCCGAGCTTCTCGAACACCGATTGCGGCAGGCAGGCCAGCGCGTGCTCGTCGGTGTTCGCGCCCATCTCGCCGGCGAAATGCAATCCGGCCAGCACGGTGCTGGTCTTGCCGTCGGGGAGCTTGAACATCCACGCCGATCCGGAGTCGCCGCCGCTGCTGATCTCGCCGTCGACCGCGGGATGGTCCGGGTCGGGCCCGATCTCGAAGCCGCCGATGCTTCTCGCGCCCACGCCGTGATAGTCGATCTCGGCGACCACGTCGACGCGCCGCACCATGCCGTGGGTGACCTGGGTGGTCCGGCCGCTCTTGATCACCTTGTCGCCGAGCTCGGGTTCGCCGAGGCGGTCAGGGACGACGTCCAGGCCGATGATCGCGGCGCTGAACCGCCGGTTCTCGATGTCGGCGACGGCGCAGTCGCCCGCCGTGCCGAGATGGGATCGGATCAGCTTCCCGAGCCGGTTGCGGTCGACCCGGTTGTCGTCACGCGGGCCCGGCTGCACGACGTCGTCGCCGAGCCTGCCCGCCGCGGTGTTCAGGACGTGCCAATTGCTCAGCACATACGGCGTTCCGTCGTCCCGGTCGTAGACGACGCAACCGATCGTCCCCGCCGTGGTGCTCGGGTGGGCAACGCTGATTCCCGGCACGATCGGGTCGAGGCGCGACTTCCGCTCGGGCGCGGCCGCTTCGGTGACCAGCCGGAAGGCCGGCTCGAACGTGCGTTGCAGCACGTCGGTCGGTACCTCGATCCCGTCGACGGTGACGGTCTCCGGAATCGCCGACGTGCCAAGCGCTTCCAGCGCCTCCGGTTCGGACACCTTCTCGTGCACGGTGAACTGCACCGCGATCTCGCCGGTCGATTTTCCGTCGACTTGCTTGTGGCCGATGCCGATCGAGGAGATATTGGGATCTTCGAGGAAGTTCTCTCCCTTGCTGCGGATGAATTTGCGCAGGGCGGCGAGAAGATCGTCGTTTCCGGTGTGCGTCCGGCGGGCTGGTGAATTCTTTTTGGCAGGCATGGTGACTCCGTGATCGAGGTGAGCGTGGCGTCGACGGCGTTGTCGCACCAGCTATCGCCATTCTCTGGTCACAGTCGTGCCCGCACACGAGTAGCGAACTACTCGAACGCTGGGTGCCGCAATGCTGCGCAAAAGTTAGTTCGCATAACCAAAACAGTAGGTATGGCCTATGCGTGCTGTCGGTTTCAGCGACGTTGGATTTTCACCGATGTTCGGCCAAGGCTGTCGCCGTCGCGGTCACGAGGCCGATCAATCGAGTTCGGTCGATGCCGGGAAGCCTGCGGGCCAGCTCGTGCTCCAGCTCCGCGCGGAACTTGTGCCGCACCGCCGAGCCCTGTTCGGTGGCAACGGCGCGAGTCACGCGGCGGTCTCCCGGGTCGGTCTCCCGGACGAGCAGCCCTCGCCGCTCCAGCCGGTCGACCATGCCGGTCACATTGGTCTTGTCGCAACCGAGCATCGCGGCCAGCTCGCCGAAGGACGGCGGCCGGTCGGCGCCGAGCAGGCACAGCAATTCGGCTTGCTGACTCGTCAGTTCGAGGCGTCGCGCGATCGAGGTGTAGAGGGCGCTGATCTCGCGGTGCAGCCGTGCGAAGGCGGGCGCGAGCCCCTGATCGTCGGTCGGCATGGGGAAAGTCTAGGCCATGGACAGTTGACACCCTCGCTGATTTAGTTGATGATCTGGACTATCGCTATGGTCATCAATGGGAGGTGAGATGCCGGTCGCGATCGTCACCGGAGGATCCCGCGGCATCGGTCGCGCCATCGCGGAGCGTCTGGGCACGCGGGGAGCTTCCGTCGTCGTCAACTACCAATCGAACCGGCCGGCCGCCGAACAGGTGGTGGCCGCCATCGAGTGCTCCGGTGGGCAGGCGTGGGCGGTGCGGGCCGACGTCGCCGACCCGGCGGGCCCGCGCAGGTTGTTCGACGCCGCCGAGGAGCGTTTCGGCGGCGTGGACGTCTTCGTGAACAACGCGGGCGTCGCGCGTTTCGGCTCGATAGCCGAGGCCACCGACGAGGACTTCGAGCTGATGTTCGCGGTCAACACCAAGGCGACGTTCGTTGCCCTGCGTGAGGCCGCGAAGCGGTTGCGCGACAACGGCCGCATCGTCGTCGTGTCCTCCGGCGCGACACTGACCAACCGGCCGGGCTCGGGTGTCTACGGCGCCAGTAAGGCCGCAGTAGAGCAGCTGGTTCGGGTGCTGGCCAGGGAACTCGGCCCGCGCGGCATCACGGCCAACAGCGTGCTGCCCGGTGCGGTGCGCACCGACGCACTCGCCGCGTCAGGGGCGATCGGGGCGAATCAGCGGATCCGCCAATCGGTTCCGCTCGGCCGCATGGGCGAGCCCGACGACATTGCGGATGTGGTCGGCTTTCTGGCGTCGGAGGAGGCTCGCTGGATCACCGGGGCGAGCGTGCCCGTCGGTGGGGGAGCGTTCTGACCGCGAGCGCACTGGGACGGAGACGGTGCCGAGACGGAATCAGGGTATGCGCGCCTAGATCTCGATGTGAGCGCCCATGATCACCGTGCGCTCGCGGGGTAGGCCGAACTGCTCGGCGGCGTCGGCGGTGATGTAGGAGGTGGCGATGAACAGCCGCTTGCGCCACTGGGCCATCGTCGGCTCGGTGCCGGGGCGCAGCTCGATCTTCGACAGGAAGTAGGACGCACGGTCCAGCTGCAACGGTCCCTCGGTGACAGCGGGGTCGAGCAATGCCAGCGCGCCGGGCACGTTTTGCGACTCCATGTAGCCGAACCGGGCGCAAACGTGGATGATGCCGTCTTCGGCGTAGCCGAGGGAATCGACGCTGATCCGTTCGTCCGCCGGAACCCGCGGCACGGGTTCGGTCTCGATCGACATGATCACGACGTGCGCGTGGCGCACGTGGTTGTGTTCGGCGTTTGCCCGCAAGGCCAGCGGCGCGGTTCGTTTGCCTCGGTTGAGGAAGACGGCCGTGCCGGGGACCTCGAGTACCGGCGGGTCGCCCGCGTGCAAGTGGTCGACGAACTCGCGCAGCGACCCCTCCCGCCGTTCGCGTTCGGCGGTGACGATGTCGCGCCCGCGTTGCCAGGTGGTCATGATGGTGAACGCGGTGAGACCGATCAGCAGCGGCAGCCACGCGCCGTGCACGAGCTTGGTCAGGTTGGCCGCGACGAACAGCAGGTCCACCGACAGTAGGGGGACGGCGCCCACGGCCAGCAGCCACAGCGGGATGTGCCAGCGGGCGCGGGCGACGTAGAAGAACAACAGCGTGGTGATGGTGATCGTGCCGGTCACCGCCATGCCGAACGCGTAGGCCAGCGCCGCCGAGCTGCGGAAGGCGAACACCAGGGTGAGCACCGAGACCATCAGCAGCCAGTTGATCCACGGCACGTAGATCTGGCCGACCGTCGCCTCCGAGGTATGCGCGATGCGCAGCCGGGGCAGGTACCCGAGCCGGGCGGCCTGGGATGCCACCGAATACGCGCCGGTGATCACCGCCTGCGACGCGATCACCGTCGCCGCGGTGGCCAACAGCACCAGCGGCAGGCGGCCCCATGCGGGCATGAGCAGGAAGAACGGGCTGCTGACGTGGCCGGGATCGCCGAGGATCAGCGCGCCTTGGCCGAAATAGCTGAGGATGCACGCCGGGAACACCAGAAACAGCCAGCCACGGGTGATCGCCCGGCGACCGAAATGACCCATGTCGGCGTACAGCGCCTCGGCTCCCGTCACCGCGAGGACGATCGCGGCCAAGGCGAAGAAGGCGGTGCCGAAATGACCGAACAGGAAGCCCAGCGCGTAGGTCGGTGACAGGGCTCGAAGAATCTGCGGATGATCGGCGATGCCCGCCACCCCGCACGCACCGATGACCGCGAACCAGGCGATCATCACCGGCCCGAACACCCGGCCCACGGCCGAGGTGCCCCGGCGCTGCACCAGGAACAGCGTCACGATGATGACCGCGGTGATCGGTACGACGAAATCCGCCAGCGACGGTTGCACGACCTCGATTCCCTCGACGGCGGACAGCACGGAGATCGCCGGAGTGATCATGCTGTCGCCGAAGAACAGCGAAGCGCCGAAGATGCCCAGCGCCGCCAGTACCGCGGTCTGCCGTCGGCCGTGCTGCGAGCCCCACCGCCGCAGCTGCGTGATCAGCGCCATGATGCCGCCCTCGCCGTCGTTGTCGGCGCGCAGGGCCAGCAGGATGTAGGTGACGGTGACGACGATGGTGACCGACCAGAAGATCAGCGAGACCACGCCGTACACGTTGTCCACGCTCACCGGCACCGGATGTGGGTCGGCAGGGTTGAACACCGTCTGGATGGTGTAGATCGGACTGGTGCCGATGTCGCCGAACACCACGCCGAGTGCGGCGACCACCACGCCGAGCCGCGCGGTGTCGTGTGCGCTCGTCGCGGCGGGCGCGGGGGGTCGCTCCTCGTCGGATGTGGTCGTGTGCTGCCGATCGATCACCGAGTCCTCCTCGCGCGGGCTGTCCGGCCGCCGGTGCGGACAATACCGTTCCCGGAGTTCGGCCGTCGGGCAGTAGCCGCCGCATGACCTCCGGCGTCGTGCCAACCGCGGCTCAATACGACACGCGCGTCATGCGGATCTCGGAGATCGACATGCCCCGGCGGCGGCGGAACAATCCGCGCAGTGTTCCGGCGTTGAGATAACCCACCTTGGCGGCCACCGCGTCCACCGTGAGCGAAGTGGTGCGCAGCAGTTGCACGGCGCGTTCCAGGCGGATGTCGTGCACGAATTCCGTGGGGGGCATGCCCAGTTCGGCGTGGGTGGCCCGCTGCAGGCTGCGTTCGGTGACGCCGATGGCGCGAGCGGCCTGGGATATCCGGAAATTCTCGCCGAGGTGCGCGCGGACCCAGCGTTCGAAGGCGGCGGTGACGGAATCGCCGCGGGCGATGATCTCGGGAACGATGAACTCGCGTTGCGGTCGTCCCGCGCCCACCGCCAGGTAGCGCATGGCGCGTTCGGCCAGCGCCGGGCTCTTGCTCGCGATCAGCGACAGCGCCAGGTCCATGTGCGAGAGCGCGGCGCCCGCTGTGGTGACGCGTCGACCGCGACACAGCGTGCGCCCCTCGTCGAGTTCCACGTGTGGGTAGCGGCGGCGGAAGCTGGGGCCGAGCCACCACCTCGTGGTCGCGGGGGAGCCGTCCAGCACGCCCGCCTCGGCCAGGAAGAACGTTCCGGTGCAGGCGCCGGCGAGGTGAGCGCCCCGATCGCGGGCCGCGACCAGCCGGTCGAGCACCGGACGGCTGGCGGGTGCGGAAACCAGGTCGATCAGCGCCGCGGCCTCCAGGACGTGCACGGCGGGCACGATCATCAGATCGAACCCGTCGCCGAGCTCGTCGAGCGGGATCGTCGGCACGGTGTGGCCGTTGCCCGACCGCACCGTGGCGCCGAACGACGCGCTGTGCACCCGCCATGCCTGCGGCGGGTCGGGCAGCTCGGTGCGCACGGCGTTGGCGGTGTTGAAGGTTTCCAGTAGGGCGGCGTATCCGAAATCGGCTACGCCGTCCACCACGAAGACGACGACGTCCATGTCGGAAACGGTACCGAAGATGTCGTTTGCGACACTCGGCTCCGCCGGGATTCTGTCCTACCGTCATCGCGAGACGGCTCGCCGCCGAGCGAACCGGGGAGCCGATCGACCCGCCGTACCTCGTTTGGGAGCGTGACCATGATCGAAACGACCGGGACGCATCACATCCGGTTGACCGTGACCGACATCGCCCGGTCGCGTGCCTTCTACCGAGATGTACTCGGTTTCCCCATCGCCGCCGAATCGCCGGGCAGCCCGGACGATCCGGAGGTGCGCGTCGACCCGATGCGACTGTTCGGCGGGGTGGTGTTCCAGGCCAACGGCATGTTGCTCGGCCTGCGTCCGGTCGCCGATCCGGCGGACCGATTCGATTCCGAACGTGTGGGTTTGGACCATCTCAGCTTCACCGTCCCGGCGCGGGACGATCTGGCGGCCGCGGCCGCTCGCCTGGCCGATGCGGGCATCGAACACGGGGAGATCACCGAGATGGCCGATTTCGGCATCGCGATCCTGTCGTTCTCCGATCCCGACGGCATCCATCTCGAACTCACTGCGCCCCTGTGAGTTTGCGTCCGCCCGCAGCGGGCATGCCCGATCGGGAATGAACGCTGTCCTGATGAAGGCTTGGCCGACCGGCCGTACGAGCGGTGCGGTCGTGCCGGGGAGGTAGGCCGATGCTGGTCCAGCGTGCGCGACCGCGGAAGCTGTCCGAGGATTCGGCGCTGCCGAGTCCGAGCGCACTGCTGTGCGCGCTGGGCGGCCAGCACGTGCAGGGCCCGGTGAGCCGGTGGGCGCGCGAGCTGACCGAACTACACCGGCGGCGCCGGGAGGACGCACGGGAGGCGGTCGAGACGCGGCGGCGGCGCGCCGAGTTGGTCGAACGGATCGACACCTGGGCGGCGCTGCACCTGCCGTGCGCCGACCCCGCGGTGCGGGTGCACCACGAGAGCCTGGGCGAGATGATCGACCGGATGGCCGCCGTCGCGGAAGACGCGTTCCATCTGCTGATGCACGACGATCCTGGAGGCGAGCGCATGCACGCGGCATGGACCCGGCTGGCCGAACTGGAGATCGCCTACGCCGATCTGGTGCGCGCGATCGGGGACGGCCGTCGGCGTCTTCCGTCCGGACGAACCGGCGCTTCGGGGGCCCGGTGATGCCGGGGTGGCCTACCGGCGGCCGATCGAGTGGCCGAGTCGGTCGCATCGGACGAACGCGCTGGTCATCGGCGTCGGCAGCCGTTGTGGGGAGTGCGCGCGTCCGCGTCGCGGCGCCTCGCGATCAGCCGTCCCCGGACGAAGACGCGCGCGCCGAGCCGTGGCCGATCGAGCTCACTACGGGAGAGGGCGTAGGCTTGGCGCTCCGACGGACGGCGCAACTTCTGGGAGCGGTGCATGAGCAAGGGTGAGGGGACTCCTCCCGCTACGACGCGGACCGGCACGATCAGCGTGCGGGTGCCCGCGGTGTCCGAACAGCTCGCGATGTTGCGTGCTTTGGCCGAGACCGTCGTGCTCATGGCCGATTTCGGCATCGACGAGGTGACCGACATCCGGCTGGCCCTCGACGAGGTGGCCAGCGCCCTGGTGCTGGACGCGGTGGACGGGGCGGAGCTGGAGTGCGCGTTCGGCTTCGAGGACGACGCGGTGGAGGTGCGCGTCTCCACCGTCACGGTGTCGGACGCCAGCCCGGACGAGTCCGGCTTCGGCTGGCACATCGTGGCGACGCTCACGGATTCGGTCTCGGCCACCCGAGGCGCACACGATTCCGCTGCGGGCGGCTACCCGACTGTCGTCGACTTCCGTTGGGTGCGCGGCGGCTCGAATAATGAGTAGCGAGTCGAATCAGGTCGCTTCCAAGCGCAAATCGCGGGGAGACACCTACGACAATATCGAGCCGCTCTTCGCCGAACTGGCCGCGCTGGCCCCGGACGATCCACGCCGGGAAGCCGTGCGCACCGAGCTGATCGAACGTTGCCTGCCGCTGGCCGAACACATCGCCCGCAAGTTCAGCGGCCGCGGCGAGAGCTTCGAGGACCTGTTGCAGATCGCTCGGGTGGGTATGCTCGCCGCCGTCGACCGCTTCGATCCGGGGCACGGCGCGACCTTCCTGTCGTTCGCGGTGCCGACGATCATGGGTGAAGTGCGCAGGCATTTCCGCGACTACGCCTGGTCGGTGCGGGTTCCGCGGCGGCTCAAGGAGATCCAGTCCACCATCGGCCCGACGGTGGAGATCCTGTCGCAGCGGCTGGGCCGGATGCCGCGGGCGCGGGAGATCGCCGAGGAACTGGGCGCGGACCTGAACGAGGTGACCCAGGCGCTCATCGCCCGCAACGCCTACCAGACCTCCTCGATCGACGCCGCCTCGGACACCGACGACTCCGAGTCCGGCGGTCCCTCGCTGCTGGACTCGCTCGGCGCCGAAGACCCGGACTTCGGCACCGTGGAGAACTACCTGGCGGTCAAGCCGCTGCTGGCGGCGCTGCCGGAACGCGAGAAGCAGGTGCTGGTGATGCGCTTCTTCGACTCGATGTCCCAGGAGCAGATCGCCCAGCGCATCGGGTGTTCGCAGATGCAGGTCTCACGGATTCTGTCGAAGACCTTGAAATCGCTGCGCGAGCAGGCGCTGCGGGACTGACACGCCCCGACGGAGGCGTTCACTCGCCGGTCAGCTCGTCGTGATGCTCGCGCATCGCGTGGACGACGGCGACCAGCACGCGGTGCGCGGCGCGCAGATCCGCGTCGGGCAGTTCGGCCATCGCGGCTCAGTTTCTGAGAGAGTTGCGGCGTGAGCGCTTGGGATCGCTATGCGTCGGTGGTGACCGCCCGGACCTCGTGGGTGCTGCTCGTGGTGCTCGCCGCGGCGTCGATCGGCCTGATCGGCGCGGTGGGCGAGAACGAGTCCGCCGGGCAGGCGCCCACGGCGCTACCGGCCTCCGCCGAATCGGCGCGAGTCGAACAGGCGCTCGAGGAGTTCCCGGACGCGGGGTCGGCCGCCGCGATCATCGTGGTCACGCGCGCCGATGACGGAGAGTTGACCGAGGACGACCGCAACGCCACCGTGGCGGCGGTGGCCCGCGCGTCGGGACGGGCACCCGGTCCGAGCGACCTGCTCTCCGCGCCGGACGGGAAAGCGGCGATCGGGCAAGTGCCCGTGGACGCCGACCTGAGCGGATTCCCACTGACCGACCGGATCGGGGAAATCCGTGCCGTCGCGCGGGACGGCCTGCCCGACGGACTCGTCCTGCAGGTCACCGGCGGTCCGGCGTTCGGCGCCGACATCGCCGACTCGTTCTCCGGCGCCAACGTCACCCTGCTGGCGGTGACCGCGATGGTCGTCGCCGTGCTGCTGATCGCGACGTACCGCTCCCCGGTGCTGTGGCTGGTGCCGCTCGCGGTGGTCGGCGCGGCCGATCGGGTGGCCACCGGCGCCGGAACCGCGCTGGCGCGTGTGACCGCCCTGACCTTCGACGGCTCGACCTCCGGTGTCACGAGTGTGCTGGTGTTCGGTGCGGGCACCAACTACGCGCTGCTGCTGGTGTCGCGTTATCGGGACGAACTGCATCGGGAAGCCGACCACCGCACGGCATTGCGACACGCGGTGCGGCGCGCCGGGCCCGCGATCCTGGCCAGCAACGTCACGGTGGTCGCCGCCCTGCTCGTGCTGGTGCTCGCGTCCGTGCCGAGCACACGCAGTCTCGGTGTGATGGCCGCGCTGGGATTGCTGGTCGCGGTGGTGTTCGTCCTGATCGCGCTGCCCGCCGCGCTCGCGTTGTGCGGACGCAACGTGTTCTGGCCGTTCGTGCCGGAGGCCGACGATCGCGATACGGCGAACGAGGGAGTTTGGCACGCGGTCGCCGCGTGGGTGGTGCGCAGGCCCGCGGTGGTCGCCGGAACCGCGCTCGTCGTGCTGGCCATCTGTGCGACCGGATTGCTGTCGACGCGGGTGGGCCTGTCGCAGACCGAGCAGTTCCGGGTTCGCGCGGAGTCGGTGGAGGGATTCGACGCCCTCGCTCGGCATTTCCCCTCCGGCGCTTCCGATCCCGCGATCGTCCTCGCGCGCAGCGACGCGGTGGTGGAGATCGACGCGGCGTTCCACCGCACGGAGGGCGTGGTGATGACCTGGCAGACCGGCACCTCGCCGACCGGGCTGACCCGGTGGGCCGTGGTGATCGACGCGCCGCCGTCTTCCGCACGTGCCTTCGACACGATCGAGGCGCTGCGCGCGTCGGTGGCCCAGGTGCCGGGTGCCGACGCGCTCGTCGGCGGCACCGATGCCCAGGCGCTGGACGTCCAGACGGCCGCGAGCCGCGACCGCAAGCTGATCATTCCGCTGATCCTGATCGTGGTGCTGGTGGTGCTGCTGGTGCTGCTGCGCGCGGTGCCTGCCGCGCTGCTGCTCGTCGCGGTCACGGTGTTGAGCGCGCTGGCGGCGCTCGGGCTGGGCAGCTGGATGAGCGAGCACGTGTTCGGGTTCCCGGCGCTGGACATCAGCGTGCCGCTGTTCGCGTTCCTGTTCCTGGTCGCGCTCGGCGTCGACTACACGATCTTCTTGGTGACCAGGGCCCGCGAGGAGACTCCAGGGCACGGCACCACGCATGGCATGGTGCGGGCGGTGTCGGTGACCGGCGCGGTGATCACCAGTGCGGGCATCGTGCTCGCGGCGGTGTTCTGCGTGCTCGGCGTACTCCCGCTGATCACCCTGACTCAGGTCGGCATCGTGGTGGGCCTCGGCATCCTGCTGGACACGTTCGTCGTGCGCACGGTGGTGATCCCCGCGCTGTTCAGCCTGATCGGGCGGAAGATCTGGTGGCCGAGCGAGCTGCGGCTCGTCGAGGAGGAGGGCGGCGGGCGCGGCGGCACGGATCAGTCGGCGGGCGCCCAGCCCGGGCCGCGGAACAAGTAGCCGCCGCGGGCGCGCCACGAGGGCGCGCTACGCAGGTCCCGCCAGATCGAGGCGAACTCGTGGGTGGCGACCTTCGCCGGATTGAACGTCTCGATGTTCTTGGTCAGCCCGTAGCGGACGCGTTCGTCCTCCGGCTCGAAGGTGCCGAACAGCCGATCCCAGATGATCAGGATGCCGCCGTAATTCTTGTCCAGGTAGCGATCGTTGGAGCCGTGGTGAACCCGGTGATGGGACGGGGTGTTGAACACGAATTCCACGGGACGCCACAGCGTCGCGAACCGCTCGGTGTGGATGAAGAACTGGTAGACGAGGCTGACCGACTGTTGCAGCAGGATCATCCAGGTTGGGAAACCGGCCAGCGCCAGCGGCAACCAATAGGGCAGCGAGCTGAACGGAGTCCACGGCTGGCGCAGCGCGGTGGAGAGGTTGTAGAACTCGCTGGAGTGGTGCACCACGTGGCTGGCCCAGAACACGCGCACCGTGTGGTGCGTGCGGTGATACCAGTAGTAGGCGATCTCGTCGGCGAAGAACAGCGCGACCCAGGTCAGCGGGTGGTCCGCCGGGAGATGGAACGGGGCGGCCAGGTACGCCGCGGCGTACACCGCGACGACCGCGAGTTTCCAGCCGAGGTTCACCACCACATTGCCCAGCCCCATGAGCACGCTGGTGCGCGCGTCGCGGAACTGGTAGCCGAGATGGTCGTCGTCGGGCAGCAGGTGGAAGGAGGCCGCTTCGAGCGCCAGGCAGAGCACGAAAACCGGTATGGCGTGGGCGATCAGGTCGAACAACGGGTCAATCTTTCGGTGCTGCTTGGGCGTCCACCAGGCGGGTGAGCAGGGCGTAAGCGGTGTCGTAGGCCGCGGACGAATCGCGGCGGGCAATGTGTTCCGCGAGCGCGCGATGGGCGCCCGGATCGATGTATTCCTTGTTCAGGCCTAGTTCGGCGACGATTTCCATACCTATCCCGAAATAGCCGGAGACCAGGGTGTTCAACGCCAGCCGGTAGGCGAGATTGCCGGAGCCGTCCAGGATCGCCACCCAGAACGCCAGATCGGCATCGACCACGGCGCCGAACGGCGCGGTGGCGTCCGGGTAGGCCGCGGCGGCGCGTTGCACGATCGCCAGTTGATGGGCGTCGGCGTGCTCGGCGCACAAGCGGGCGGCGTCGGCGGCGACCGAACGCCGCATCACCGCGATGTCGTGCAGGATCCGTGTGGCCGGTACCGCCCCGGAGCGAGTCAGCGCGGTCAGAATGTCCAGGCCCGCGTGCGAGCGCCAGTCGAGAACCCGGGTCTTGCCGCCCGGCGTGACGCGGACCAGCCCGCTCTGCTGTACGCGCTTGAGCGCTTCGCGCACGGCGTGGCGGTTCACCTGGAACATTTCGGCCAGCTCGCGCTCGGAGGGGAGCGCCGCCTCGGGGGCGAGCCGGCCGCTCAGGATCGCGTCGATGATCTGACCGAAGACCACATCGGAGACGGCGGTGCGGGCGACCGCGGCGAATTCCATGCCCCGAGTGTCGCGCACTGAGGTCAACAGGTCAACTGGTTGGACCAGTTGCTTCGAAAGAGAGACGGATGACCGCTCGCTGCGGCCATCCGCCTACGCCATACCTAGCTATGCTTTCGCAACGCCGTGCGGGTGGTTTTCCCGCGTTCTGTCCGGCCGCGCGCCGCCCGGGACGGACTGCGTCCGGCAGCGCACAAGCGGCGGTCAGTGCCGGAAGGCGTCTTTGACCTTCTCGCCCGCGTCCTTCAGGTCGGACTTGATCTGGTCGGTGCGACCTTCGTCGCGCTTCCCCCGGTCACCCTTGGCCTCGCCCAGCTTTTCCTTGGCCTGACCAGCGATTTTATCGGTCTTGTTCTTCGCCTTGTCGACTGTGCTCATGTCACAACCTCCTTTTGAAGCGACCGGCCGGCCATCTTCAGCCGGTCTTCTTCGCAGTAGCCCGTAATCGGGCGGCCAAACATCGGCCATTCCTGTAAAAGCGGAAGACCCGGCGGAAAACCGGGTCTTCGCGGAAATCGTGCGTATTCGAAATCGCCGCCGAATCCGCATACTGCGTGCGGTCTCCGGCGCGCCGGAAATTATGCGGCCGGAACCGTGGGCGGCGTCAGAAGGCCTTGCAGCACACCGACACCCGCGCCGAGGGCCGCACCGACGGCGATGGCGGGGGAGGCGACGAATCCATAACCGATGGCGGCGCCGAAGGCCATGACGGCCACCGTCCCGGTCGGAAACATCGGCAGGCCCGCGATGGCGCCGCAGATGGCGCCGATGACCGCTCCGATCGAGGCGACCGGCGCGGCCACCATGCTGCCCGCCGAGGCGCCGATGGCGGTGGAGCCGATCAGGTCGGCGGCGATGCGGTCGGAACGCGACGGATCGAAGCCCGCCGAATCCAGGGTCTGCGCGATGCCTGCTTCCGGGCCCGCGATCGCGTCGTTGAACATCTTGCCCTGCTCGGGAGTCATGAAATCCGGGCGGCCGACCACCACCGAACCCACGCGCAGCGTGCCGGGCGGCGCCTCGATCGGCGCGACCGCGGGAGCCGGGGCGGCGGGGTTGGGCAGGTGCAGTCGCTGCGGCTCGATCGGCGCGAGCAGGTTCGGATCCGGCATCGGCCGGTTGACGCTCAGGTCGTTGCGGCCCGCGGAAACCGGAGGTGCGGCCGGAAGAGCCTCGGGGTCCGCGGGATCGGCCACCGGGATGACGCCAAGGCCGGGACCCGGGGCGAACGGAACCTGGACGGAGATCTCCGGCAGCGGGTTCGCGGTGGCGGTCGCGGCGGCGCCGACCAAGGACAACGGGATGGCGCCCGCGACTACCAGAGTGGCGGCGCGGCGGAAGAACGGGTGTGCTGGAGTTTCGATTTCGGGTACTGCTATGCCCATGGACTTACCCACCTCATTCTGAAGAGGACATGTACCTACCCTTCTAGTTCGGTCCAGAAAGCCATACGGATGCGCGGCAGTTCAATTTATTTTCGATTGTGGTGAAACGCGCCGCTGCCAATCGAATCCGCGTGAGAGCGTCGAATAGCCTTGCCGCCGTGGTCAACCGATCGCGACTGCGCTGCTGCTGGGTTTCTTCAACCGAAATCAGGGAAACCACCCTCGAAACGGGGCTTTGCCCCGCTGTCCGGGTTCCGAGCCACGCAGCGGCCTGATCAAGAGCCCATCCGATCCCCGTCGTGTGGGGGCTTTCGAAGTGGTCGGCGAACTGGTCAGCACGACACTCCGCGACGGCTACCTCACCTCGGAGCGGATGTAACTCCTCGCGGCCGAGTTCCGCAAAGCAGCCCAGGCATCCGACAAAGCGGTCGAAGCGCCCCGCAGTGACATCGACACGCGGGTATCGAGCACGTCGAACCAGTCTGGCTGCTGGTCCTGGGCATGTACGGTGGCCGTGTACCAGTGCCGAGGAGGAGCTATGTTCGCGCTCGTTGTGAGGTTCGAACTTCAGGACGCCGAGAAGGCGGCCGAGTTCGACGAACTGGTCGCTGAAACCGTCCATGCCATCACCGAACTGGAACCCGGAACTTTGGTCTACGCCACTCACGCTGTTGAGAACGAACCGCTGTCACGAGTGTTCTACGAGGTGTACCGCGACCGCGACGCGTTCGATACGCACGAGCGGCAGCCGCACACGAAGCACTTCCTGGGTCAGCGTGAGAAGTACATCGCGTCGTTTCGGGTGGAATTCCTGGCCCCTGCCGATGCGAAGGGACTGCCTGCGGCAGACTGACCGGATCACAGGCGCGCAGCGATCCCGCACCATACGGCGAAGCCGTGGACGGTGTCGACGCTGCGTGCTTCCGCACGAGCCAGCGCCCGCACTGTCTCGTGCACCATTGGATTCCAGCG